>NZ_CP107549.1:1270175-1587718 GCF_025837155.1 Pseudomonas sp. Z8(2022)
TTCGGTGGGGCAGATTCCCAGCTACTACAACCACCTGCGCGTGGGCCGCCCCTACACCCCCGGCACGCCCGGCAACTACACCTCGCAGTACTTCGAGGAGCCCAACGGCCCGCTCTATCCGTTCGGCTATGGCCTGAGCTACAGCGACTTCCAGCTCTCTGCGCCCAGGTTGTCTGCCGAACGCATGAAGGCGGGCGAGAAGATTCACGTCAGCGTCACCCTGAAGAACGCCGGGCCAAGGTCTGGCGCGACCGTGGTGCAGCTGTATCTGCATGACGAGGCCGCTTCGGTGATCCGTCCGTTGAAGGAACTCAAGGATTTTCGCAGGGTCAAGCTTGAAGCAGGCGAGGTGCGCGAGCTGAGCTTCGAGATCGACGAAACCATGCTGCGTTTCTATGACGCCAGCCTGCAACTAGTTAGCGAGCCAGGTGCCTTCCGTGTCCAGCTGGGGCTGGATTCGGAGAGCGTGCAGGAGGCGCGTTTCGAACTGTTGCCTCGCCAATGAGGGCGGGGCCCGAGGAGGCGAAAACATACTCGCGGGAGCACCTGTGCCGGGTTTCGCGAACTGGTGATGATGCGCAGAGGTCACCGTCCGGTCGGCTTTCTGCAATGTGCTCGTATCGCCTTTGTACCCTTCGCCTTATTTCAATTTTCCGTAGCGGCCGCCCGTCGGTGGCCGCTACCTGTCAGTACGTGTTGCCCTGGAGGCTGTGTGTCGATGAGTCGTTGTTCTGGAGCCCGTATGGGCAGGGCCGGCAAGATGGCCCTCTGTATGCTTCCCCTGCTGTTTGCTGCCCAGAGCTGGGCTTTCGAACTGGATGATGTGGCCGTCAAGGCCAAGGCACTTGCCGCGGAAAGCTACAAGGCCGCGCAGAGCCGTTTGCCGGCTCCGCTACGCGAGCTGCCGTTCGCCGATTACCAGAAAGTGCGCTTCATCGAGGAGAAAGCCCTTTGGCGCGACGGCAAGACGCCGTTCCAGCTGTACTTCTTCCACCAGGGCATGCATTACGACGTGCCGGTGAAGATCAACGAAGTGACCGCCGAAGGAACCCGGGAAATCATGTACGACCCGTCGATGTTCGATTTCGGCGACCTCAACGTGAACCCCGATGACCTCAAGGACCTCGGTTTCGCGGGCTTCAAGGTCATCAACGAGATCAACGCCAATGGCCGGCATGACGAGGTGATGAGCGTGCTCGGCGCCAGCTACTTCCGCATCGTCGGCAAGGGTCAGGTATTCGGTCTGTCCGCACGTGGTCTGGCCATCGACACCGCGCTGCCGTCGGGTGAGGAGTTTCCGCGTTTCACCGAATTCTGGATCGAGAAGCCGCAAGCGGATCGCCGCAGCCTGGTGATCTATGCGCTGCTCGACTCGCCGCGCGCCACCGGTGCCTATCGCATGGAGATCAAGCCGGGCCGTGACAGCGTGCTGGACGTGCAATCGAAGGTTTACCTGCGCGAGAACGTCGAGAAGCTCGGCATCGCGCCGCTGACCAGCATGTACCTGTTCGGCGCCAACCAGCCCTGGCCGCGCCCGAACTATCGTCCGCAACTGCATGACTCCGACGGCCTGGCCATCCATGCCGGCAATGGCGAATGGATCTGGCGCCCGCTGAACAACCCGCAGCGTCTCAACGTAAGCAGCTACCGTATCGACAACCCGCGCGGCTTTGGTCTGATGCAGCGCGGCCGCGATTTCAACCAGTATCAGGATCTCGACGACCGCTATGAGCTGCGTCCCAGTGGCTGGGTGGAAACCGTCGGCGACTGGGGGAGCGGTCATGTCGAGCTGGTGGAGATTCCGACCCCGGACGAAACCAACGACAACATCGTCGCCCTGTGGCGCCCGGACAGTCTGCCAGCCCCGGGCGAGTCGCTGGATATGGCCTACCGCCTGCATTTCAGCCTCGACGATGCCGCCCTGCATGACCCGCAACTGGCGATGGTCAGCCAGACCCGCCTGTCCGAGGGCGATATCAAGCAGGCCAACCTGATTCGTCAGGCTGACGGCAGCACCGCGCTGGTGGTCGACTTCGTCGGTGAGCAACTGGCCAAGCGTTCGCCCGATGCCGCGCCTGTGGCTCAGGTCAGCGTCGATGACAACGCCGAGTTGCTGGAAGACAACCTGCGCTACAACCCGGTGAGCAAGGGCTGGCGCCTGACCCTGCGGGTCAAGGTCAAGGACCCGGCCCAGCCGGTGGAGATGCGTGCCGCCCTGATCGAGGACGGCAAGCCTGTGTCGGAAACCTGGAGCTATCAGCTGCCTTCCCATGAATAACGCCCTAGACGCTACACAGATCCGGGATTACCTGGGTGAACTGCCGCTCGATCCCGAGCAGCAGCAGGCTCTGGCCCAGCGACTGCAAGAGGAGGGTGGCGATCTCGCTGCGCTGCACCGCGCCCTGCAAGAACGGCAGTGCAACGTGGCCGGGCCCCTCGAAGCAACCCGCGAGATGCTCGACTCGGTGCCGGCCCGGCTGGCGCTGGGCTGGCCGGATGCACTCGAGCGTGGCTGCCGCATGGTGCAGGATCATCAGGGCCGTCCGACCATCGAGTCGACGCCGCCGATCAAGCGCACGCGCATGGTGCCGGAGCCCTGGCAGACCAACATCCTGCAACGTGGTTGGCGTCGCCTGAAGGGCGAAAAGCCCGCACCGCGCCCGCGTACGCGCGAGAGCGAGGACTTTGCCGAAGAGCGCTGGCGTCATGTCGCCGCGGTGCGTCGTGCCGCCCTGCTGGTATTGATGGTGGTACAGACGGTGGTCGCCACCTGGTACATGAAATCGGTGCTGCCCTATCAGGGCTGGTCGCTGGTCGATCTGGGCCTGGTGTTCGAGCAGCCGCTGCGCGAGTCCGCCCGGCAGATCCTGCCGTATGTGGTGCAGACCAGCATCCTGACGCTGTTCGCCTTGCTGTTCTGCTGGGTGTCGATGGGCTTCTGGACCGCACTGATGGGGTTCTTCCAGCTGCTCAAGGGGCGTGACCGCTACAGCATTTCGGCCAGCAGTTGCGGGGATGAGCCGATTTCACCACGGGCACGTACCGCACTGGTGATGCCGATCGCCAACGAGCACGTCCCGCGTGTGTTCGCCGGCCTGCGCGCGACGTTCGAGTCGCTCAAGGCCACCGGGCAGCTCGAACACTTCGATTTCTTCATCCTCAGCGACAGTAACGACCCCGATATCTGCGTGGCCGAACAGCAGGCCTGGATGGAGCTGTGCCGCGAAGTGGAAGGCTTCGGCCATATCTTCTACCGTCGGCGCCGGCGCCGGGTTAAGCGCAAGAGCGGCAACATCGACGACTTCTGCCGGCGCTGGGGCAGCAACTACTGCTACATGGTGGTGCTCGATGCCGACAGCGTGATGAGCGGTGAGTGTCTGACGCGCCTGGTGCGCCTGATGGAGGCCAACCCGGGTGCCGGCATCATCCAGACCGCACCCAAGGCCTCGGGCATGGATACCCTCTATGCGCGTCTGCAGCAGTTCGCCACCAGCGTGTACGGGCCACTGTTCACCGCCGGTCTCAACTTCTGGCAGCTGGGTGAATCGCACTACTGGGGCCATAACGCGATCATCCGCGTCAAACCCTTCATCGAGCACTGCGCCCTAGCACCGCTGCCGGGTACCGGCTCGTTCGCTGGTGCGATCCTCTCCCACGACTTCGTCGAGGCCGCGTTGATGCGCCGCGCAGGCTGGGGCGTATGGATCGCCTACGACCTGCCGGGCAGTTACGAGGAACTGCCGCCGAACCTGCTCGACGAACTCAAGCGCGACCGCCGCTGGTGCCACGGCAACCTGATGAACTTCCGCCTGTTCCTGGTGCGCGGCATGCACGCGGTACACCGCGTGGTGTTCCTCACCGGGGTCATGTCCTATCTGTCGGCACCGCTATGGTTGCTGTTCCTGGTGCTGTCGACCTGTCTGCTGGCGATCCACACGCTGATGGTGCCGGAGTACTTCCTGCAACCCAACCAGCTCTATCCCCTATGGCCCCGCTGGCAGCCGCAGGAGGCCGTCGCCCTGTTTTCCGCCACTATGACCCTGCTGTTCCTGCCCAAGCTGCTCAGTGTGCTGCTGATCTGGATCAAGGGCGCGGAGGCCTATGGCGGTCGCATGCGCGTGCTGTTGTCGATGCTCCTGGAGGCGTCCTGCTCGGTGCTGCTGGCGCCGGTGCGCATGCTGTTTCACAGTCTGTTCGTCACCGCCGCCTTCCTTGGCTGGTCGGTGCAGTGGAACTCGCCGCAGCGCGTGGATGACTCGACGCCCTGGAGCGAAGCCTTCCGTCGCCACGGTACCCAGGTGCTTATCGGCCTCGGCTGGACGGCGCTGGTGGCCTGGCTCAATCCGGACTTCCTCTGGTGGCTGGCGCCCATCGTCGTGTCGCTGGTGCTGTCGCCGGCGGTGTCGGTGCTGACCAGTCGCACGGCGCCTGGCCTGGCGGCGCGGCGCAACAAGCTGTTCCTGATTCCGGAAGAGCACAAGGTGCCGGTGGAGCTGAGCAACACCGCCAGGTACGAGCAGTTGAACAATTCACATGCGTTGCACAAGGGCTTTCTGCGTGCGGTGGTCGATCCGCTGTACAACGCCCTGGTCTGCGCGATGGCCCGTGCCCGCCACGCCAAGGTGGTGCCCGCCGCCGACGCGCTGCGCGAAGAGCGTATCGGGGAAATCCTCGACGCCGGGCCTGAAGGCAAGGTCGAGGCGACCCGCTGGCGTCTGCTCAACGACCCCGACGGCATGGCGCGTCTGCACGCGCGGATCTGGCAGGAAACGCAATATCGCGCCTGGCGCGAAGCACTGCGCGATGCCTGATCTGCCGACACGCTCCCACATCGGGGGCGTGTCGTGCTGTCTTTCTGACATACCCGTTAACATCTGCAGCTGCATCTGACCCCAGCAGCACGGCACCATTGCGTCTGGCTCGGGTCTATGCACGCACCGCAGCGTTTTGGTTGCCCGACCTGAATACCGTTTTCATTGATGACATTGGAGAGAAACACGATGTCGAGTCTGCATGACTCCGCTCAGCGCTACGGCGCCGTTACACGCCTGCTGCACTGGGGCATGGCCGTCTTGCTGGGATGGCAGTTCGTCACCGTTCTGGCCCATGCCCTGCTGGAAGACAGTGCGCTGGACAAGTTCGCCTGGAGTACCCACAAGTCAGCAGGACTGTTGCTGATGGTGCTGGTAGTGATTCGTCTGCTCTGGGCGCTGTACAGCCGAAACCGTCGGCCGGCAGCGGTCAGCACCCTGGCCCGTGTCGGCCACCTGGCGCTGTATGGACTGATGTTCGTCATCCCGTTCGTTGCCTTGCTGCGTCAGTACGGTTCGGGTCGGGAATTCGTCGCCTTCGGCATGAGCGTCATGCCAGGGTTCAACGGCAAGATCGAATGGATGACCGCTCCGGCGGGCCTGCTGCATGGCAATCTGGGCTGGCTGCTGCTGTTCATGGTGATCGGCCACGCGGCCATGGCGTTCATCCATCGCCGCCAGGGCGACGAGGACGTGCTGGCACGCATGATCGGCCGCTGAATCGGCCGGGTATGGCAAAAGGCTTACACGCCCTGGCGGCAACCGCCACTGTCGCCGGCCCGGCTCGATCCTTAATCTACGCACATCCCCTGCAGCGACGGAATGCTGAGGCTCAAGGAAGATGACCAGGCCAAGATGGCTACCGACAGGATGTCGGATGGTTGGGAAGAAACCCGCTTCGGCGGGTTTTTTGTCGTCTGCAGAAAAGTGCTCGGTGCCTGTTCGTATCAGGCCGGCGGCTGCTGTTCGGCCCGACCGGCCGCCAGGCTCCGGGTGGCGCCCTGGGTCTTGCGTGTGTACCACAGCACCCGGCTCACGCCGCGGGTGATGGCGACGTAGGCCAGACGCCGGGCCTCGTCCTGCATGGCCTGGTCGTAGCTGCCGCTGAAGAAGCCACAGTGGGTATAGAGCGCATTGCGCAGTGGGTGTTTTTCCACCGGCAGGCAGTCGTCGAGGATGATTGCCACCTCGGCCTGCAGCCCCTTGGCGCGGTGAATGGACAGGGCCTTGACCGGCAACGTCTTGTCCAGTTGCGCTCGCACCTGCTGCAGCGGCTCGTTGCGTCGGCTGAGCAGCAGCACGGCGGTGCGGTCCGCATTAGGGCGCTGGCTGACGTGCTGGCACTGGGCGGTGATCTCCTTGAGCAGCGTCGGCAGGCCGTTGGCCAGGTCGAAGCGCTGGATCAGCCTGACGCCATGGTCGCCCGGTTGCATGGCCCTGGCCGCGACGCAGGTCTTGGCCTGCTTGTTGTGCACTTCGGCCAGCACCTTTTCGGCATCACGTATCACCGGCTCGATGCTGCGATAGTTGGTGCCCAGCAGCAGAGTGGTGCTCTTGCCGCGGCCACGGCTGGGGAAGTGGCGGTCGAAATCAATGAACAGCTCGGGCGAGCTGCCGCGCCAGCCGTAGATCGATTGCCAGTCGTCGCCGATGGCCATCAGGCTGATGCGCTCGCCCGCAGCGTGCAGACGGCGGTGCACGGCCTGCAGCCACAGCACGATCTGCGGCGAGATGTCCTGGAATTCGTCGATCAGCAGGTGGCTCAGGGCGAGCAGGGCGGGGCCGGGTTTGCCATCTTCGCTGCTCAGTCGCTCGCTCAGCTGTGCGAACGCGCCATTGAAACTCATCAAACCCTGATTGTGCAGCAGCGCGCTGAAATGCTGGTGGAAGCGCTGCATGGCCTCGATGAAGTCCCGTTCGCGCGTTGCGCAGTTCAGCGCTTTTACATCGACACGGTCGAGACGAATCCCCAGGCTTTCGGCGAAGTCGATCTGCCCGTGCAGCAGCTCGAACAGCGGCAGGGCGGCGAATTCACCGGGCAGCTTGCAGACGTCCAGTGGCGCCCTGGTCCTGCCCTGTGGCGGCTCCTCAGGCGCCGGCAGCTTGAGCAGGCGGTGTGTCAGGGCGCGAAAGCGCGCATCGTCGGCATAGGCGTTCTGGTAGGCCTGCTTGAGCAGACGCTGCTGCGCGGGGCGCAGGCGCCCGCCAGCGAGCGGGTTGTCCGGCTCGTCGCCGGGGTCGTCCAGTTGCTCGAACCAGCGCGGGTTGCCCAGGCTTTCCTTGGCCAGCGTCGCCATGGCTGCGTGGAAGGTGCGCACGCACTGGCGCGCATCATGCGGGTAGCGCCAGAAGTCGAGCAGGCGTTGCAGGCGCTCGCGCAGCTCGTGGCAGGATGCGTTGGTGAAGGAGATCACCGTCAGGCGTTTCGGCTCGACCTCCAGGTGGCAGAGCAGGAACACCACCCGCAGCACCAGGGTGCTTGACTTGCCCGAGCCGGCACCGGCGAAGATGCGCGCCAGCGGTGCGCGGCAGAGAATCATCGCCCACTGTTCGTCCGACGGGGCGCCGATCAGCCCGGCATTCACCGCCTGAGTCACGCGCTCGCGCATGGCCTGCACCTGGGCGTCTTCGATCTTCAGCCGGGTGGCGGGGTAGATGCCTGCGGGGCCAGGCTTGCTGCTGGCGGCATTGCGGCTGCCGGCTTTCTTGTTGGTGGTGGACTTCTTCTTGCTCTGCTTGCGTGCGGGCTTGCGCGGTTGCGCAGCTTCGCGCTCGGCGCGCAGGTAGGCGGTGGTACGGGGGAAGTAACGGGCGAGGGCGCTGGAGAGCAGTTGTCTGTAGCGCGCGACGGCGGAAAGCATGCGGTGGTGATGACCTGGCTGGCAAAGCCGGAATGATAAGCCCTGGGGCGCGATGGCAGGCAAGGATGGCGCTTTGATAAATGCGCAACTTTGTGCAAGCGCGTGGCGCGTGGCGGTTCCAGACTGTGCTCAGTCCTGGGAGATTCTCGATGAACCTGTCGCTTTACCTGTTGACCGTACTGATCTGGGGCACGACCTGGATCGCCATCAAGCTGCAGATGGGCGAGGTGGCCGTCGCCGCCTCCATCGCCTACCGTTTCGCCCTGGCTTCGCTGGTGCTGTTCGCCATGCTCTGGTTCAGCGGCCGTCTGCAGCCGCTGGACCGCCGTGGCCAGGGCATCTGTCTGGTGCAGGGGCTGTGCCTGTTCTGCCTCAACTTCCTGTGCTTCTACACCGCCAGCCAGTGGATCCCCAGTGGCCTGATCGCGGTGATCTTCTCCACCGCCACGCTGTGGAACGCGATCAATGCGCGGCTGTTCTTCAGGCAGCGCATCGCGCCCAACGTGCTGTTCGGTGGTGCGCTGGGGCTGGCCGGCCTTGGCCTGCTGTTCTGGCCGGAACTGGCCGGGCACGAGACCAGCCGCGAAAGCCTGCTGGGTATCGGCCTGGCGCTGTGCGGCACGCTGTTCTTTTCTGCGGGCAACATGCTCTCCAGCCTGCAGCAGAAGGCCGGGCTCAAACCGCTGACCACCAATGCCTGGGGCATGCTTTACGGCGCGCTGATGCTGGTGGGCATCTGCCTGGTCAGCGGCACGCCGTTCACCTTCGAGTGGAGCGCACGCTATGTCGGCTCGCTGCTGTACCTGGCGATTCCCGGCTCGGTGATCGGCTTTACCGCCTACCTGACCCTGGTCGGACGCATGGGGCCGGAGCGCGCCGCCTACTGCACGGTGTTGTTCCCGGTGGTGGCGCTGAACATCTCGGTATTTCTCGAGGGGTACCGGTGGACGGTTCCGGCGTTACTCGGTCTGGGCCTGGTCATGCTGGGTAACGTGCTGGTGTTTCGCAAACCCAAGCCGGTGCTTACCGAGGCGCAGGCCTAGGAGCGCCCGCGCGCCCTTCGATCAACTCCTGCGAATCAGCGTGCGCAGCATGAAGCGGTTGGGATGGCTGGCGTCGGCCACATCGCGTGGCACCGGCAGTGGCTCGTTTTCCAGCCAGGCAGCGATCAATTCGCCCGATAGCGGAGCGGTGATCAGCCCGCGTGAGCCATGGCCGCTGTTGATGTACAGGCCGGGCAGCCAGGGGCAGGGTGTTTCCGGGATCTGCCGGGCGTCCCTGGCCAGTACGGCGTAGGCCTCGTTGAACGCCTGCTGCTCGGCCAGCGGGCCGACCAGCGGCAGGTAGTCCGGGCTGGTGCAGCGAAACGCCGCGCGACCTTGCAGTGTCGCCGGGTCGAGCGTCTGCGCATCCAGGCGTTCGGCCAGATCAAGGGAGATTTCCCGCAGCAGCTCCAGATTGCCTGCATGCTCGGCGACGCTGGGCGTCAGATCAGCGCTATGGAAGTCGAAGCTGGCGCCCAGCGTGTGTTCGCCGCCGCGCGGCGGGGCGACGTAACCTTCGGCGCAGACCACGGTGCGCAGCGCGCTGCTGGCCGCACTGGCCGGCAGGCGGCTGATCTGCCCGCGGATGCGCTTCAGCGGCAGGTTCGCCTCCGCCAGCAGGCGGGAGATTTCTGCGGCGCAGGCCAGTACCAGTACCGGGGCCTCGGCCAGCGTTGCGTTCTCCCCGGCCACGCGCCAGCGGCCATCCTGACGGCTCAGGCTCAACGCCTCCTGATAGGGGCGCAGTTCGATCAGCGGATGCTGTACCAGTTGCCGGCACAGCGCCGGTGGATGCACCCAGCCGGCATCCGGGTAGAACAGGCCGCCGGCGGGCAGGCCGATACCGGCAAGCTGCTCGGCTTCGTCCTGGCTCAGCGCATGCAGCAGGTCGCTTGGGAAGGCCGCAGCCAGTTTGCTCTGACGCTCGGCTTCCTTGGCATCGAAGGCCAGTTGCAGCACGCCGCAGGCATCCCAGTCGATGCCGCGTTGCAGGCGCTCGAGCAGACGACGGGTATGGCCGAAACCGGCGACGATCAGCCGCGACAGCGCGGTGCCGTGGGCCGACAGCTTGAGGTAGAGCACGCCCTGGGGGTTGCCCGATGCCTCGCGGGCGACATCGTCGTGGCGCTCCAGCAGGGTCACGCGCCAGCCGCGTGCGGCCAGGCTGGCGGCGGTGGCACAACCGGCCAGGCCGGCGCCGATCACCACGGCCTGGCGTTCGCCGGTAGGCAATGCGGGGCGGGCGAACCAGGGCACCGCACGCTGCATCTGCTGCGCCTGGAAAGGGCCGGCCAGCATCTCGCGCTTGTGGCCGAAGCCCTTGACCCGGACCATGGCGAAGCCCGCCGCGATCAGCCCGCGACGGACGAAACCGGCGCTGGTGAAGGTGGCCAGTGTGGCGCCGGGTGCCGACAGTCTTGCCAGTTCCGTGAACAGGGCGTCTGTCCACATTTCCGGGTTCTTCGACGGGGCGAAGCCGTCGAGGAACCAGGCATCGACCCTGGCGTCCAGTTGCGGCAGGCATTCGAGCACGTCGCCGACCATCAGCGTCAGCACAACACGCCCGCCGTCGAGCAACAGGCGCTGGAAGCCGGGATGGATGGCGCGGTACTGCGCCAGCAGTTGCCCGGCGTAGGGCGCCAGTTCCGGCCACAGGGCCAGGGCGCGTTGCAGATCCGCCTGGGTCAGCGGGAATTTCTCCACGCTGACGAAATGCAGCCGCGCATCCTGCGGGGCATGTTCGGCGAAGGCCTGCCAGGCACAGAGAAAGTTCAGCCCGGTGCCGAAGCCGGTTTCGCCGATGATCAGGCGTCCGCCAGCCGGCAGTGCCTGGCAGCGTTCGATGATGCGGTTGTGGGCAAGGAAGACGTGACGGGTCTCCTCCAGGCCGTTGGCGCGGGAGAAGTACACATCGCCGTAGCTGCGCGACAGCGGCTGGCCGTGCTCGTCCCAGTCGAGCTGGGCGTTGTGAACGTCGGACATGATGGGCCCCCGATAAAACAGGCGGCGATTCTAGCAGGCCTTTGCAAACTGTCTGCGTTGGCAATCTCGGATCGTTTTCGCCTTGTCTTGCCTTCCTCGCCTGTGTGCTTTTCCCGGCGCAGGTCAACCCGCAGCCAGTCGCCGTCAGGCAAAGTGGCGTTCCATCAATTAGTCTCTGATGACCATTGCAGGGAGGTCGTTGCATGTTCGAATCCGCCGAGATCGGCCGCAGTATCGACAAGGCCACGTTCGAGGCCGAAGTACCGGCGTTGCGCGAAGCCTTGCTGGAGGCGCAGTACGAGCTCAAACAGCAGGCGCGCTTCCCGGTCATCGTGCTGATCAACGGCGTCGAGGGTGCCGGCAAGGGCGAGACGGTCAAGCTGCTCAACGAGTGGATGGACCCTCGGCTGATCCAGGTCAGCACCTTCGATATCCAGACCGATGAAGAGCTGGCGCGGCCACCGGCCTGGCGCTATTGGCGCCAACTGCCGCCCAAGGGACGCATGGGCATCTTCTTCGGCAACTGGTACAGCCAGATGCTGCAGGGCCGCGTGCACGGCAAGTTCAAGGATGCCGTGCTAGACCAGGCCATCGACGGCGCCGAGCGTCTGGAACGCATGCTCTGCGATGAGGGTGCGCTGATCTTCAAGTTCTGGTTCCACCTGTCCAGGAAGCACATGAAGGCGCGCCTGGAAGCGCTCAGGGACGACCCGCTGCACAGCTGGCGCATCAGCCCACTGGACTGGCAGCAGTCGAAGACCTACGACAAGTTCGTGCGCTACGGCGAGCGCGTGCTGCGCCGCACCAGCCGCGACTATGCACCCTGGTACGTGGTCGAGGGTGTCGACCACTATTACCGCAGCCTCACCGTCGGGCGCATCCTGCTCGAAGGTTTGCAGGCAGCATTGGCCAACCCGCAGCGCAGCCAGATTCAGCCGCACGCGGCGCCGCTGGCGTCCAGCCTGGAAAACCGCGGCCTGCTGGCCAGCCTGGATATGACCCAGGCCCTGGGCAAGGACGACTACAAGGAACAACTGGCCGCCGAGCAGGCGCGTTTGTCCGGCCTGATGCGCGACAAGCGCATGCGCAAGCACGCATTGATTGCCGTGTTCGAAGGCAACGACGCCGCTGGCAAGGGCGGCGCCATCCGCCGCGTGACCGGTGCGCTCGACCCGCGCCAGTACCGCATCGTGCCGGTGGCGGCGCCGACCGAGGAAGAACGCGCACAGCCCTATCTCTGGCGCTTCTGGCGGCATATCCCGGCGCGTGGACATTTCACCATCTTCGACCGCAGCTGGTACGGCCGCGTGCTGGTGGAGCGGGTCGAGAGCTTCTGCAGTCAGGCCGACTGGCTGCGCGCCTACGGCGAGATCAACGATTTCGAGGAACAACTGACCAACGCCGGGGTGATTCTGCTGAAGTTCTGGCTGGCCATCGACCAGAAAACCCAGCTGAAGCGTTTCAAGGAACGCGAGCAGATCCCGTTCAAGCGCTTCAAGATCACCGAGGAGGACTGGCGCAACCGCGACAAGTGGGACGACTACGCCGATGCGGTGGGCGACATGGTCGACCGCACCAGCACCGAGATCGCGCCCTGGACGCTGGTAGAGGCCAATGACAAGCGCTTCGCCCGGGTCAAGGTGCTGCGCACCATCAATGACGCCATCGAGGCGGCGTTCGCCAGGGATTGAAGCTTGTCGCGGCTAAAGCGCATGCCGTTCAGCCGCTCTCACAGGTTACAACGGGGTCTGCTTTGATCGCGGCTGAAGCCGCTCCTACGGAAGATGTCTATTCGTCTGTAGGAGCGGCTTCAGCCGCGATACTTTTGTGTCGATCCCAAAGCTGCGGATTGCATCCGGGCTACGTCCTGCATCGAGCTGTATACGCCACATCAATGATGGTCGCGCCCCGTGATCGACTGGATTTATCTTCACGCCATTCGCCATCCAATAACAACGAGGTGCGTCATGCGTGAAGTGGTGATCGTCGATAGCGTCCGGACTGGCCTGGCCAAGTCCTTCCGCGGCAAGTTCAATCTGACCCGGCCGGACGACATGGCCGCTCACTGCGTCGATGCGCTGCTGGTGCGCAACGGCATCGACCCGCAGCTGGTCGACGACTGCATCGTCGGCGCCGGCTCCAACGAAGGCGCGCAGGGCATGAACATCGGCCGCAATGTGGCCGTACTCTCGCGTCTGGGCAATCCGGTGGCGGGTATGACCCTCAACCGTTTCTGCTCCTCGGGCCTGCAGGCCATCGCCATCGCCGCGAACCAGGTGGCATCCGGTTGCAGTGACATCATCGTCGCCGGCGGGGTCGAGTCCATCACCATGACCCTGAAAAGCATGAACATGGACAACCTGTTCAACCCGCTGCTGCAGCAGGACAATCCCGGCATCTACTACCCCATGGGCAAGACCGCCGAGATCGTCGCCAACCGCTACGGCATCACCCGTGAAGCCCAAGACGCCTATGCCCTGCAGAGTCAGCAACGCACCGCCCGAGCCCAGGCCGAAGGCCTGTTCGCCGACGAAATCGTGCCGATGACGGTGAAGTATCAGGTGGAAGACAAGGCCACCGGCGAGAAGAAGATCCTCGACGGCGTGGTCGAGGCAGATGACTGCAACCGTCCGGACACCACCCTGGAATCCCTGGCCAAGCTGCAACCGGCGTTCGATCCGGCGGGCAGCGTGACGGCCGGTAATGCCTCGCAGCTGTCCGACGGTGCCTCCATGACCCTGGTGATGAGCCTGGAAAAGGCGCTGGAGCTGGGTCTGACGCCCAAAGCTTACTTCCGTGGCTTCACCGTGGCCGGCTGCGAGCCGGACGAAATGGGCATCGGCCCGGTGTTCTCGGTGCCCAGGCTGCTCAAGGCCAAGGGCCTGAACGTGGCCGACATCGACCTGTGGGAACTCAACGAAGCCTTCGCCTCGCAGTGCCTGTACTGCCGCGACCGGCTGGAGATCGACAACGACAAGTACAACGTCAATGGCGGCTCCATTTCCATCGGCCACCCGTTCGGCATGACCGGCTCGCGTCAGGTCGGTCACCTGGTGCGCGAGCTGCAGCGCCGCGAGCTGCGCTACGGCATCGTCACCATGTGCGTCGGTGGTGGTATGGGCGCATCTGGCCTGTTCGAGGCCTATCGCGGCTAAACGATTTCAGGAGCGCTGTGCGTACGGGCGGTTATCCAGTGGCTGGCCGTGCGCACGGCGCAACCTGGGGTTTGTACCCAGCGCTGTTTATACTCGCGCTCTGCCTTTGACCGGAGCGCCTGCCGATGCCCTTTGCCGAAAACCTGATCGCTTTCACCCTGGCGGCCACGCTGCTGACCCTGACACCGGGAATCGACACTGCGCTGGTGTTGCGCACCGCGGCGGTAGAGGGCCGGCAGCAGGCGTTTCGCGCGGCGCTGGGCATCAATGCCGGTTGCCTGATCTGGGGCGCTGCCGTGGCCTTCGGCCTGGGCGCGCTGCTGGCGGTTTCCGAGTTCGGCTACAACCTGCTCAAGTACTGCGGCGCGGCCTATCTGGCCTGGCTCGGGCTGAACATGCTGCTGCGCCCGCGTACCTCGCTGGCGCCGCAACAGGCCAGCGGCGCACCTGGCGCCAACTGGTTTCTGCGCGGCCTGCTGGGCAACGTGCTCAATCCCAAGGTGGGGATCTTCTACCTGTCCTTTCTGCCGCAGTTCATTCCGCAAGGGCAGCCGCTGATTGCCTGGACCTTCGGCCTGGTGGGCATTCACGTGGCGCTCAGCCTGGTCTGGGCGCTGCTGCTGATCGGCGCCACCCGGCCGCTCGGCCACTGGTTGCGGCGTGAGGCGGTGATCAGGTGGATGGATCGCAGCACCGGGCTGATCTTCATGCTGTTCGCCGCGCGCCTGGCGTTCAGTCGGCGCTGATTCCGGACCTGACCTCATCATGAGGTACGCTGCGTCGGTGCAACAGATAGCCAGGCGGTGACGATGGATAGGTTTCAGGAAATGAAGGTGCTGCTGGCCGTGACCGAAGCCGAGAGCTTCGCCGGCGGCGCCAAGCTGCTGGGCATTTCACCCCCAAGTGTGACCCGCGCCGTCGCCGCGCTGGAGGCGCGTCTCGGTACCCTGCTGCTGGCGCGCAGCACCCGCAGCCTGCGCCTGACCGAAGCCGGCCAGCGCTATGTCGAAGACTGCCGACGCATTCTGCTGGAGCTGGAGGAGGCAGAGGAACTGGCCGCCGGTGGCAGCGTGCGGCCGCGTGGGCGGCTGACCGTGACGGCGCCGGTGATGTTCGGTGAACTGTTCCTGATCCCGCGCATCGCCCAGTACCTGGATACCTACCCGGACGTGGAAATCAACGCGCTGCTGGTCGATCGCGTGGTGAACATGATGGAGGAGGGTATCGACGTGGCCGTGCGTATCGGCTCGCTGCCCGAGGGGGATCATCCTGCGTTGCAGGTCGGGCAGATTCGCCCGGTGGTCTGTGCCGCGCCTTCCTTCCTCGAGCGGACCGGGCGCCCGCAGCATCCGGATGAGTTGCGCGATGCGCCCATCGTCATGTCCAGCGCCAGCGGTCTGCTGACGCATTGGAACTTCGTTGGCGCCGATGGCGGATTCGGCTTCACTCCTGCGCCACGCTTTACCGTCAGTTCCAACCAGGCGGCAATCGGCGCCGCGCGCCTGGGCTGGGGCTACACCCGGGTGCTGTCCTACCAGGTTGCCGATGCGGTTGCCCGTGGCGAAATCGAGCTGGTACTCGAGGCCTTCGAACCACCGGCCTTGCCGGTGCACATCATTCATCAGGGAGGGCGGCAGGTCTCGGCCAAGGTGCGCACCTTCGTCGACTTCTGCGCCGCCAGTTTTCTGGCCGATCCGGCCCTGCGCGCGGCTGGCGCCTCCTCTTCCGCATGAGCCAGCACCGCGAAATGCAGATATTCCTCGCCGTGGCGCAGGCGGGCAGCCTGGCCGCGGCGGCCAGAGCGCTGCAGCTGTCGCAGGCCACGGTGATGCGTAGCGTGGCTGCGTTGGAAAGCCGCCTGGACAGTACCCTGCTGCTGCGCGGACCACGTGGCGTCAGTCTGAGCCCGGCAGGTGCGGCTTTTGCCGACAGCTGCCAGCGCATACTGCAACGACTGGACGAGGCCGAGCAGTCGGTAACCGGGTTGCATGCCAACCCTGCCGGGCAACTGACCCTGGCCCTGCCGCTGTTGATGGCGCACCAGGTGCTGACGCCCATCGCCGTGGATTACCTGGCGGCATTTCCCGAGGTGAGCCTGGCTAGCCTGGCCCGCGAAGAGCTGCCGCGGCTGCTGGAAGAGGGCATCGACCTGGCTGTGGTAGTCGGGCACCTGCCCAGTTCGTCCGGTTTTGCCGTGCCTCTGGGGCAGGTGCGCCCGCTGATCTGTGCCGCGCCTGCCTATCTGCAGCATTGGGGCAGGCCCGCCAATCCGCAGGCCCTGGCGGAACATCGCACCATCGCCACCTCGTCGACCGGCCACGTGGGTGAGTGGCGCTTTGCCCAGGAAGCGGTGAAGGTCGTGCCACGGTTGACCTGCAGCACACCGCAGGGCTCCATTCGTGCGGCACTCGCCGGTTTTGGGTTGACGCGCTGTCTGAGTTACGAAGCCCATCATGAGCTGCAGTCAGGGCAGCTGCTGGCCGTACTCGAGGATTTCGCCGCGCCGCCCGTGCCGGTGCATCTGTATTACCGCGAAGGACGTCGTGCTGCCGCGCGGGTGCGCAGCTTCCTCGATTTCGCCGTGCCGCGTCTGCGCGCTCATCCGGCATTCAGGGTTGGGTAATTGCGGAAAGTGAAATAGTGGATTGTCTTGAGTGGTGATTCTTATCCGATGTGGGCGGGGCGAACATGGCTCCACCGTCGCGAAGGCATCTCGCCTCGCGGTGACCCGCCCATTCTCGAAGGAAGATCGCCATGTCCCGCCCCGCCATCCTGCTGTACAACTTTCCCCGTTCCGGTCACGCCCACCGTGCCGAGCTGATGCTCTCGCTGCTGCAGTTGCCCACCGAGATGGTCTTCGTCGATCTGGCCAAGGGGGAGCACAAGACGCCTGAATTTCTGGCCCTCAACTCCTTCGGCCAGGTACCGGTAATCGATGACGGCGGCACTATCGTCAGCGATTCCAACGCCATCCTGGTTTACCTGGCCAAGCGTTATGGCAACGCAGACTGGCTGCCCGAGGAACCGGCCGCTGCAGCCCGGGTACAGCGCTGGCTGTCGGCGGCAGCAGGGCCCCTGGCGTTCGGTGCCTGTGCCGCACGACTGGTGACGGTGTTCGGTTACACCTTCAACACCGAAGAAGTGATCAACCGTGCTCACGGTCTGTTCACCGTGATGGAAGGTGAGTTGAGCGAAACGCCGTTTCTCACGGGTGACAAGCCGAGCATCGCCGACATCGCCAACTACTCGTACGTTGCCCATGCCCCGGAAGGCAACGTCTCGCTGGAGGCCTACCCGAATATCCGCGCCTGGCTGGCACGCATCGAGGCACTGCCGGGTTTCGTGCCCATGCCACGTACTGCCGCCGGTCTGCAGGCCTGATACACCGTCGCTGCCGGGTTAACCGGCAGCACCTCTGAAGGAGGGCGCAGCGTGCACCAGCTTCCCAGCCACCGACAGTCGCCCTGGCATGCCGGTGAAAAGCAACTGCAGGAAAAGGTCGGCGTCGCCGAGCGCATGGAAGTGCTTGGGCAGAAAGTGATCCGCGACTACATGCCGGATCAGCATCGCGAATTCTACCGCCAGCTGCCGTTCATGATCGCCGCTGCCGTCGATGGCGCCGGCCAGCCATGGGCCACGCTGATCGAGGGGGAGCAAGGCTTCGTCACCTCGCCCGACCCGCGTCAGCTGTCGTTCGATCTTTCTGCCATGGCGCTCGATCCGCTTGACCCGGCCAGCAGCGGACTGGGGGCCGGCGAGGCGATCGGCCTGCTCGGCATCGAGCTGCACACCCGGCGGCGCAATCGCATCAACGGGCATATCCGCCAGGCCAGCGCGCAGGGTCTGGAGATAGCGGTGGAGCATTCCTTCGGCAACTGTCCGCAGTACATCCAGTTGCGCCAGTACCGTCGCGTGCACGAGCGCGGCGGCGAGCGTCTGGATGCGACCGAACTGGATGCGCGTGCCCGCGCGATGGTCGAGGGCGCCGACACCTTCTTCGTCGCCAGCTACATTGAGCACGAGGATGGCCGTCGCTCGGTGGACGTCTCCCATCGGGGCGGTCGCGCCGGTTTCGTGCGGGTCGAGGGCAATCGCCTGACCATTCCCGACTACGCCGGCAACCTGCACTTCAACACGCTGGGCAACCTCAGCGTCAATCCGCGCGCCGGCCTGCTGTTCGTCGACTTCACCAGCGGAGACGTGCTGCAACTGGGCGGCCGCGCCGAGATCATTCTCGAAAGCCCGCTGATCAACGCCTTCGAGGGCGCCGAGCGGCTGTGGACTCTCGACGTCGAGCAGGTGGTGCTGCGCCCGGCGGCGACCTCGTTGCGCTGGGCCTTCGAGGAATATGCACCGACCAGCCTGATGACCGGAACCTGGGCGGAAACCGAAGCGCGCCTGCGCGAGCGTGAGCGGCGCAACACCTGGCAGCGCTGGCGTGTGCAGAGCCTGCAGCAGGAGAGCAGCGATATTCGCTCATTCGTGTTGACGCCGGAAACGGGCGCCGCACCGAGTTTCGCCGCTGGCCAGCACCTGCCCATCCGTGTCACCACCGCTGCGGGCGAAACCCTGCTGCGTACCTATAGCCTGTCCAGTGCGCCGTCGGACGGTCAACTGCGTATCAGCGTCAGGGCGCAGGGTGTGGTTTCGCAGTATCTGCATGAGCAGGTACAGGTGGGAGATGTGCTGGAGGTGCGTCCACCACTGGGCAGCTTCACCCTGGACAGCGACAGTAACCGGCCGCTGGTGCTGATCGGCGCCGGCGTCGGCATCACGCCGCTGCTGTCGATGCTGCGTGAGCAGGTAGCGCTGGGGCAGGGCAGACGCGTGCATTTCTTCCAGGGCGCACGGACGCTCGCCGATCTGCCGTTTCAGGCCGAGCTGCGCGAACTGGTGCAACGTGCGGGTGGCTTGCTGCAGGTTCACCGTGCTCTCAGCGCTGCGGAGCAGGGCGCAGTGCTCGGGCGCGACTACGAGCAGCAGGGGCGCATCGATCTGGCGCAGATCAAGGCTGCGCTGCCGTTCGATGACTACGACTTCTACCTGTGCGGGCCGGCCGCCTTTACCCAGGCGATCTATGACGGCTTGCGCGATCTGAACGTTACCGACACACGTATCCATGCCGAGGCGTTCGGTCCCTCGACGCTCAGGCGTCGTACGGACGGCCAGACGACTGGCTTCGTGCAGCCGCCAGCCGCGAGTGACCCGGTGCCGGTGCATTTCAGTGCATCGAGCAAGGAAGCACGCTGGTCGCCGGACAGCGGCAGCCTGCTGGAACTGGCGGAAAGTCGCGGCCTGACGCCCGAGTTCAGCTGCCGTGGCGGCTCCTGCGGTACCTGCAGAACGCGTCTGGTCAGCGGTCAGGTGCACTATCCGAATCCGCCCGCCGAAGTGCCGCAGGACGGCAGCGTGCTGATCTGTTGCGCGGTGCCGGCGCAGAGCGAGCATGGCGTGCAACCGCTGGTGCTCGAACTGTGAGACGGCCGCACCCATGAGGCAGGAGGCCGAGAGCCGTTACCCCTGGCCTGACGTCGAATCCGGGGATTCATGACTGCCGCGAAGTGGGACGGCGACCCGATTGCGGGCGATAGCCAGGTGGTCAGTTGCTCAGATGCGCCCGTACTGCTGGCGATATTGCGCCGGCGTCATACCGGTCAGTGCCTTGAACATGCGCCGCAGGTTGGCTGGGCTGCTGAAGCCCAGTTCCGCGCTGAGCGTACTGAGCGGTGACGATGTCATGGCCAGGCGCTCGCTGACTTGATAGAGCTTGATGCGCCTGGCGTAGCTCGCCACCGGTTCACCCGTTTCTGCACGCACCTTGCGCGCCAGGGTGCGTTCGGACATTGCCAGCCTGCTGGCCAGGCCCTGCACGGTCAGTTGCTCGGCCGGTGTCTGCTCGATCAGGGCATGCAGGCGACGCAAAAGTCCGGGCGGTTGCTGCATCAGGCTGGCGCCCTGGAATGCGCTGTGAGGCACGGCTGGGCGGGGCAGCACCATCAACTGGCTGAGATCCTTGAAGGCGTCCTCGCTGACCTGACGCTCGATCAGCCCCTGGGCGATGGGCAGATAACCGTTGACCCCGGAGGCAGTGGCCACGCCCTGGGCGAACACGCAACTGCTCTCGCTCTGCCAGCGCACCCGCGCGAAGCGCTCGCGCATCATGTCCGCCAGCCACCAGGTTACCGTCGCCGCCTGATCATTGAGATGGCCGCTGGCCGCGAGCAGGCCGACCCCCGTGCAGTAGCTCCATAACTGCACGCGTTTGCTGGTGGACGAGAGTGTCTTGATCAGCCTGGTGTTGTTTCTCAGCACGGCATCGACCTGCTGCACCGACTCGGCCCAGAAACCCGGAACCAGTACTGCATCCAGCGTGCGCGGATCGAACCCGGTGCCCGCCTGCAGCACGACGCCATGGGCGCACTGCACCGGCCCGGCCTGCTCGGCGATATAGCGAACCTCGAAAAGCGCGTTTGCGCTCCGGCGATTGGCCGCATGCAGCAGGTCGGCGAAGGCGAGCAGCCCGGCCGGCATACAGTCGTGATACAGCAGCAAGCCAATGCGCATGAGTGATGGCCTGAAATGAATCTAAGATGTCCAATACTGCCATTATTGGCCGGAGATCGGATAGGCAGCATGGAACTCCCAGAACGCGAGGGCTTTCCATGAAGATTCAGCAGCTGCGCAACGCCACCATCATCGTCGAATTCGCTCAGCACCGTGTGCTGGTCGATCCCATGCTGGCCCCACAGGGCGCCCTGCCGCCGCTTCGACTGTTCGGTGCCCGGCAACGCAACCCGCTGGTGGAGCTGCCAAGCGGCGCCCGGGACGCGCTGGAGTCGGTCACCCACTGCCTGATCACGCACTGCCAGAAGGGGCATTTCGATCATCTGGATCGCGCCGGCACCCGGTGGCTGCGCGAGCGGCAGATTCCGGTGATCTGTACGCCGCATGATGCTGATTACCTGATGCAGCGCGGTCTGAACGTGCAGCCATTGCTGCCGGGGCATGAACGTTCCGTTCCCTTCCTTGGCGGACGTATACGCACCATTCGCTGCACCCATGGCCGCGGACTGGTCGGGCGCTTGATGGAGCACGGAGTCGGTTATCTGATCGAGATGCCGGGAGAACCGAGCCTGTATCTGGCGGGCGACACGCTGCTCACCGATGCCGTTCGCGCCTGCGTGCGCGAGCACCAGCCTGCGGTCAGCGTGGTGCCGGCAGGCGGCGCGCGTTTCGATCTGGGCGGCGACATCATCATGGGTATCGAGGAGGTCATCGAGTTCGCCCGGCTGAGCCGCGGTGCGGTAGTGGCCAACCATCTGGAAGCCATCAGCCACTGCCCGGTCAGCCGCGTGGCGCTGGCCGAAGCTGCTGCCCGCGCGCAGGTCGAACTGCTTATTCCGCGGGACGGCGAGGTGCTGGAGTTCTGAGTGGAAAGGGCGGCGGTCACCGCGCGCTTTCTCGGCTGAAGGCGAAGCGACCAAAGTTAACTTTAATGTCAACAGGGCTCGGCGTCCCTCATGACGCTGGCCGGGTGCTCAGCGGTCTACTGCAGCCTTCTGCTGGTGCGCCTTGCGCAGCCTGTCCAGGCGTTCGAGCGTCGAATCATCTGCGCCTGGTCCGGGACGCACTCCCAGCTCTTCAAGGGTGAGCGATTGGCCGTTGATGTCCATCAGCTGAACCGGAGCGAGCGGCGCCCCGGTCTTGCGATTGATGGGAACCATCGGGGCGCCACCCGCCAACGGGTTCCACTTATCCCCCCATTGCATCATCGCGATGATGATCACGTGCAGGGCTCGGCCTTTTTCGGTCAGGGTGTATTCGGTGCCGGCACCGACAGAGTGCTTGGTGACGATCCCGTACTCCTGAAGCAGCTTCAGGCGTTTGGAGAGGATGCCCTTGGATATCTCCAGGTTGCGCTGGAATTCATCGAACTTTGTCGTGCCCCAGAGCAGTTCGCGAATGATCAACAGGTTCCACCAATCGCCCAATACATCTACCGAACGGGCGACAGAGCAATTGCGATCCTCGAAGGTAACTCGTTCCACGTGCATGTCTCCGGGCGGGGTGGGGCGGCGCCGACACGAAAGTTATTGACAGGTTTCATGATAGCACCTGGTTTCCGTTGCTTTGGTTCTGTAATAGAACCTTTTCGCAGGGCAATCTATCGGAGGTCTATTCATGAACAAGCAACTCCTTACTGCGACGGCCTTCTTTGTCGTTGCCACCGCACAGGCCGAACCTCATGGCAGCTGCATTACCAATGAACTGGAGGACCACCTGATCACGGCTGATCTCGCGGTTGCCGCCGGCAACTGCCACCTGGCTCGTGCCGGTAATGAGGGCGAGGCAGTGTCGGCTCTGGAGTATGCGCATAGCTGGTTCCGACAAGCGCAGGAACTCGGTTCCAGTCAGGCACGCCAAGGTTTGGATGTCGTCGAACGGAAGTTGGCGCAGGCAGGGCGAAACCCATGATTAATGCCATCAGTATCTCGCTACCCCGTGCCTGGGAAGGCAGAACTACTGCACCATAATCCGACGGCCACAGCGATCCTGTTGAGCACTGGGCTCGAGCATTGCGATTACTACCAGCAGTGCCGATGTGGCTTAGAGCGCATGACGCGCCGTACGAATGGCAGCCCTACGTACCTCTGCTGTTTTTGCTTATGCGCTGGGCGCCTCGTCAGGTTTGCCTGGATTCATCTTGGAGAGCAGTCGCTTGGCGTTGGACGCGCAGTCCAGGTCGTCCGGTCTGGTTTCGACCTCGTTGATCGCCGCCAGCAGGTGCGTTCTGCTCCGGGCCAGGCGTAGCTCCAGCGCTTCGATGTCTCTCACTTTGGCTCGCAGGATGTCGAGCAGATATACAGATGTAGCGAAACGCATTGGCTCTTTTTCATTTGGAATTATGCAGACGCGGCTATCCACGCCTGCATAAGCTTTGCCTGTGCAGTTCGACGCTCAGATCGCCTGACCGCCGGATACCTCGATGCGCTGGGCGTTGATCCAACGATTCTGCTCGCCGAGCAGGCTGGCGATCATCGGGCCGATGTCGTCCGGTACGCCCACCCGACCCAGTGCGGTCATGTCCGCGAACACCTTGTTCAGATCCGGCATGTCACGTACGGCGCCGCCCAGGAAGTCCGTCTCGATGGCACCAGGAGCCACTGTATTGACTGCGATCCCCCGGCTGCCCAGTTCCTTGGCCATGTATAGGCTCAGCACTTCCACTGCGCCCTTGACCGCCGAGTAGGCGGAGAAACCGGGATAGGACACGCGAGTCAGCCCCGAAGAGATATTGACGATGCGACCGCCATCGACCATCAGCGGCAGCAATGCCTGGGTAAGGAAGAACACGCCTTTGAAGTGCACGTTCACCAGGGCATCGAACTGCGCTTCGGTGGTGTCGGCAATCGACGCCATGTCGCCATGGCCGGCATTGTTGATCAGGTGATCGAAGCTCTCGCGTTGCCAGGTCTCGCTCAGCGCCTGGCGCAGGCGTTGCACGAAACCCGCAAAGCTGGCGACGTTGCCCGCGTCGAGTTGCAGGGCGACCGCCTTGCGGCCCAGGGCCTGGATTTCGGCAACCACGGCCTGTGTGGTATCGGCCTGGCTGTGGTAGGTGACGACGACGTCGCTTCCCTGGCGGGCGATGCTCAGCGCGGTGTTGCGGCCGAGACCACGGCTGGAGCCGGTTACGATGGCGATCTTGGTCATGGTAAAAACCTCTCATGGGTGAACGGGATTGAATTGTGTGGCTTGTGGCGCAACCCCGTCCTTACCGAAACCTCGACGCTTTTTGCCTATTTCTCCAAGAGGAAAGACATGCTCCGGATCAGCCCCAGGAGTCGACGATGAGCACCGCATTGCTCGAGGTCGTCCGCGATTATCTGGACAGAAATGGCGACACCGGCGGGCTTGCGCAAAGTCCCGTTCCCGGCCTGACCGTCATTCGCACACCTGCATCGAGTGGGCTGGATTACGCCATCACCCGACCGCTGGTCTGCCTGGTACTGCAGGGCAGCAAGCGAGTCATGATGGGAACCCGCAGCTTCGATTTCAGCGCAGGTGATTCCCTGTTGATCACCGCCGATGTACCCACGGTCAGCCAGATCATCCAGACGAGCCGGGAAGCGCCCTATATCTCGCTGGTTATCGATCTCGATCCTGCACTGCTCACCGAGCTGATGGAGGAAATGAAGGCGGTGCCGAGTGCAGAGGCGGAGCCGATCCGCATCGAGCCGACCGATAGCGAAGTTGCCGAAGCGGCGCTGCGCCTGATGCGTCTGCTCGATCGTCCGGCTTCGGCGGCGGTGCTGCATGCTTCCTACGTACGTGAATTGCATTACTGGCTGCTGGCGGGGCGACATGGCCCGGCGATCAGTCGCCTGGGCTGGCCGGACGGCCATGCACAGCGCATTGCGCGGGCGGTGAAGGTGCTGCGCACCGAGTTCGCTCGGCCGCTGCCGGTGGAGCGCCTGGCATCCGTGGCAGGCATGAGTCCCTCGTCCTTCCATCATCATTTTCGCAACCAGACGTCACTGACGCCGCTGCAGTTTCAGAAGCAGCTGCGTCTGATCGAGGCGCGTCGCTTGATGACCGGGGAGGGCGCCAGCGCCAGCAGTGCAGCGTTCGCGGTGGGCTACGAAAGCGTGTCGCAGTTCAGCCGTGAATACCGCCGTCTGTTTGGCCTGCCGCCGGCCAGGGACGCCAGTGTCGCCTGTTGATCGGGAACGGTTTTCTCACCTGCAGCCCGGAAAATAATCGGCGGGTTCGAAACGTTCGCTCGCGTCCATGCGAATCCCACGCAGGTTGCGCGTCTCCAGATAGGAGGCATAGAGGGGCTCTGCGAAATAGCTGATCAGGATCGAGCGTCGGCGCATGCCGAGCCGGTTCAGACTGCCGCCGTGTATCAGGTCCACGTCGAACACCAGGATGTCACCGGCCGCGCCCGCAATCTGCACTGAGCAGGACTCGTCGTTGAAATCGACTGGTGGCTCGCCGGCAGGCGGACGGTGGCTGGCCGGGACGATACGGGTGGCACCGTTGTCCGGGCCGTAGTCATCGAAGTAGACGATGGCGTTGACGGTATCGCCAGGACGCTGCGCCGAGAGGTCGCGGTGCAATTGCTGATGACCACCTCCATTCAGTGGTTCGCGGCCTTCCACCTGAGCAAGGAAGAAACGCTCGCCGATCAGTTCGCCGACCACTGCCAGCAGCCGTGGCAGGCGGCACACGGCCTGAATCATGGCATTGTCGTCCAGCAGCGAGTGATGCCAGTCCGCGCCGCGCGGTACCGGCCATTGATTCGAGGGTGTAATGCCCGCATCGAACGCGGTGCGCAAGTCATCCAGCCACTCGACAGGAACCGCTTGGCGCAGCAATGCATAGCCATCCCGCTGGAGTTGTTCACGGTCAGTCATGGTCGGGTTCCTGCCATCCATGCCGCCAGAAGAAAGCAGCTGGCAGTCAAAGAGGCAAGCTCGTTTTTCAGTACCTGTCCTTCCGCCCACAAATTCAGCGCAGGGCCTGGCCAAGACTGAATACAATGGGCGCCTGAAATTTCCGCTCCATGCATATGGTTGCACCGTACGAGGAAACCGCCCCATGGCCTCCGCAGACAAACAGAAGAAGCGTGCCCAGCGGGCCAAGACCAAGGCCAGGCAGAACCGCATGGGCAAGCCCAGAGCCCAGGCCAATGTCGTCCATCCGATCCTGGCCAATCCGCTGATCGACGAGCCGTTCGATGATGTCGAGATCGATCTGAGTACCTTCGATTTCAAGGACATCGAAGAGAACGGTTTCGACCCGGCGCATTTCGATGACCTGTTTCAGGCGATGAAGGCCGCCGAGGGCATCAGTCTGCTCGCCATGTGCCTGGTGTTCCTGCAGTACCCGGTGCTGGAGCTGGTGGTCGCCGAGGAGTCCGAAGACGCCGCGACCGATTTCATGATGGGCCTGCTGATCGTCTATCGCGCCATCTTCCACGACGAAGACGAAGACGCCGCAATCGCCTGGATCGGCAGCGAAGCCTTCCAGAGCGCCTACAACGAAGCCTCGGCGATCCTGCAGCAGAAGAACGCCCGCGCCTGAGTGGTCACGGCGATCACCCCTTCAGCGCGGCCTCGATCCTGGTGATATCGATCTTGCTCATGCTTATCATCGCCTCGAAGGCGCGCTTGGCCGCCGCGCGGTCGGGGCTGGCGACGGCCTCGCTGAGCACACGCGGGGTGATCTGCCAGGAAATGCCCCATTTGTCCTTGCACCAGCCGCAGGCGCTGGCCTGGCCGCCGTTGTCGATGATGGCGTGCCACAGTCGGTCGGTTTCGGCCTGATCGTCGGTGGCGACCTGAAACGAGAACGCCTCGTTGTGCTGGAACACCGGGCCGCCATTGAGCCCGATGCAGGGCAGGCCGATGACGCGAAACTGTACCGTCAGCACGTCGCCTTCCTTGCCCGAGGGATAGTCGGCCGGAGCGTGGTGGACGGCGAGCACGGCGCTGTCCGGGAAGGTATTGGCATAGAAGGTTGCGGCCTCCAGGGCATCGTGGTCGTACCAGAGGCAGATGGTGTTCTTGCTGATCATGTGTGGTCTCCACGGCAGTGGGGGAAACCGCCAAGTCTAGCTGCCAGGGCCGGCGTGATCGGGACGTCCGTCGGTTGCCTACTGCCGGTGCCAAGGCGCGTCGCCGTGTGGCCTGGCAAATCCGCCGGTGCTTTCTAGTATCAACATGAGCCGCGGACACTGCTGGGCGTAGGGAGTCGGCGAGGACGGGCTCTTCCATGTCATCAAGGAGGAAACCCACATGAGCCTCTTGCTCGGCCCAATCCTGCACTTTCGCGGTATCCACGACGGCCTGTACCAGGTCTCCGCACTGGTCGTGGTGGACAAGGGCGATCCCAAGCCGCAACCGGTCGTCAGCCATTGCCGGGTCGACGCCCTGACCCGCATCGCCGCCATTCCCTTCGTCAAGCCGACCCAGGATGTCTGGCGCGCCGATCTGTCGGTGGAGCAGCAGCCTGGCAGCGCGCGCCACTGCAGCTGCAGCATGGCCGGCGGCAAGGCCAGTTTCCACGTGCCGCCGGCCGGGATCTCGCCGCGCGTGGCCTATGCCTCGTGCAACGGCTTTTCCGCCGACAAGTACCGCAAGAAGGTCAAGGAGCGGCAGAGCGAGCGCTGGTTCGACATGGCCGCACGGCACCGGATCAAGGGCGAGGAGTTCAACCTGCTGATGATGGGCGGCGACCAGGTCTATACCGACGACCTGATGGTGGTGCCCGGGGAGATGAAGGACTGGGCGGACCAGTGGCACAGCAAGCAGGTGGCGACCCGGTGGAACCGCAAGTTCGAGAAGCAGGTGGACGAGTACTTCGCCCAGCTCTACGTGCAGCGCTGGAGCCAGAGCGGCCCGCGCGAGATGCTGCAGGCGATTCCCTACATTGCCATGTGGGACGACCACGACATCATCGACGGCTGGGGCTCGTACCCGCAGGAGCTGCACCAGTGCGACGTCTACCAGAACCTGTTCCGCCTGGCGAGCCGCTACTACCGGCTGTTCCAACAGCAGCTGGGCGAGGGCGAGGTACACCCGGCCGCGGTGCCCGGCCAGTCACCCAAGGCCCGCGGCATGAGCCTGGCCTATTCCGGGCTGGGCGAATTCGCCTTGCTCGTCCCGGACCTGCGCAGCGAGCGCCAGCCGGACCTCACCGTCGACGGCGTATTCAGCCCCACGCGGATCATGTCGGAGTACACCTGGGACGCCGTCTACACCTGGATGGACAAGCTCGATACCACGCGCCACCGGCACCTGATCGTCTTCTCCAGCCTGCCGGTGGCCTACCTCGATCTGAACGCCGCCGAGGTGGCGCTCAATGCGCTGCCGGGACAGTGGGAACTAGAGGACGATCTGCGTGACCACTGGCGCAGCAAGCCGCACCGTGATGAACGGCAGCGGCTGATCAAGCGCCTGCTGAACTTCTCGGCGCGTGGCGCGCGGGTGACCATCGTCAGCGGCGACGTGCACGTGGCTGCGGCGGCGGTGATCGAGTCGAGCCTGCCGCAGCACGGCAACGGGGCCGGTGCCATCTTCCAGCTGGTCTCCACCGGGATCGTGCACACGCCACCGCCGGCCGTGGCGGTGTATTTCATGGAGAAATTCGGTGCCGGGGAGGAAACGGTGGAGTACGGCGTGCGGGCGCGGATGCTGCCGATCGGCTTCAAGGGCCATTATCTGGTGCCGGAGCGCAACTGGCTGAGTCTGGAGCCCGACAGCAAGAGTCGGATCTGGGCCAACTGGCACGTCGAGGGGCACGAACACCTGCTGACCCAGGTGATCGACCCGGTGGTGCTGCCCAGCGTGGTGCAGCCGGTGAGCATCCCGACCCCGGCCTGAGCCGCCGGGGCTGGCAGCGCCGTGGTCTAGCCGACCACCCAGCGCTGCCTCGCCCAGCCGCTGAAGCCGTCCACCGCCAGCACCAGCACCAGCATGGCCAGGATCACAGTGGCGGCCTGGGCTTCCTGGAACAGGCTGAGGGACATGTAGAGCATCTGCCCGAGGCCGCCGGCGCCGACGAAACCGAGCACGCTGGCCATGCGGATGTTGTTCTCCCAGCGGTACAGCGAGTAGGCCACCAGCTGCGGCCAGACGCCCGGCAGGGTGCCGTAGCAGAACGCGGCGACGCGCCCGCCGCCGCTCTCGCGGATGGCCTCGGCCGGTTCACGCGGGGTGTTTTCCAGCGCCTCGGCGAACAGCCGGCCGAGCACGCCGGCGGTGTGCAGGGCCAGCGCCAGGGTGCCGGCATTCGGGCCGAGGCCGGCAGCCAGCACCATCAGCGCCGCCCATACCAGCTCGGGGATGGCGCGCAGCGCATTGAGCAGCAGCCGCGTGGCGTGCAGGGCCAGGCCGCCGAAGCGTCCCGCGGCCGGCAGTGCCAGAGCCAGACCGAGCAGGGCGGCGAGCAGGGTGCCGATGGCCGACATGGCCAGGGTTTCCAGCGCACCACGGCCGATCGCCTGCAGGTGCGGTGCGGAGAAGTCGGGCTGGAGGAAGGCGCCGGCGTACTGGCCCATCTGCGCCAGGCTGTCGCCACCGACCAGCGCACCGAGATCGATACCCAGGTAGACGAACGAGGCGATCACTGCCACCAGGATGGCAGCCAGCAGGATCAGGTTACCGGTTCTCATGTCAGCCTCACGCGTAGCAGACGGCTGAGCAGGTCCGCGAGCAGCACCAGCAGCAGGAAGGTGAGCAGCATGCTGGCGACTTCGCCGCCGGCGAACATGCGCAGCGACAGGTCGATCTGCTGGCCCAGCCCGCCGGCGCCGACGAAGCCCATCACCACCGAGGCGCGGATCGCGCATTCCCAGCGGTAGACGGTGTAGGAAAGCATCTCCCCGGCTGCGTTGGGCAGTACGCCGTAGGCGAAGGCGGCCAGACGGCTGGAGCCGGCGCCGAGCAGGGCGCGGGCCGGGCGGGCATCGACCGACTCGAAGATTTCCGCATACACCTTGCCGAGCATGCCGGCGTAGGTGATGGCGATGGCCAGCACCCCGGCGGTGGGGCCGAGGCCGACCGCGCGCACGAACAGCAGCGCCCAGACGATCTCCGGCACGCTGCGCAGGAAGATCATCAGACCGCGTACCGGCCAGCGCGCCAGTTGCGCCCACCAGGCCGGACGGCCGCCACGGTGCACGGCCGACAGCGACAGGGCGCGGCTGGCCAGCAGGGAGGCGGGAAAGGCGATCAGCAGTGCCAGGCTCATGCCGGCGGTGGCGATGGCCAGGGTTTCCAGCGTGGCGCGGCCAAGCAGGGCGAGGAACTCGGCGTCATGCGCCGGTGGCCAGAAGCCCTGCAGGAAGTTGGCCATGGTGCGGGCGTTGTCACCGTTGAACAGCACCGCCAGGTCCAGTTCGCTGATGCGAATGCCAGGCCACAGCAGCACCAGCGCCAGCAGGGTGAGCAGCAGGCGGGGCAGTGCGGCGGGGTCGCGTGGAGCAGTCTTCAGCATCGCGGGATCTGCACCGTCTGGGGTTGCACCGGCGAACTCGGCGCGGCCTGCAACTGCTCGTTGGCATACAGCGCGTCCAGCTGTTCGGGCCGCACCTCGGCGGCCGGCAGGTCGAAGGCGATGCGCCCGTCGCGGATACCGATCACCCGTGGGAAGTGCGCCAGCGCCAGATCCACGGCATGCAGGCTGGCAACCAGGGTCATGCCGCGTTCGGCTGCTTCGCGGTTGAGCACCGCCAGGGTGTGCCCGGCCAGTACCGGGTCCATGGCCGAGACCGGCTCGTCGGCGAGGATCAGCTCCGGCGCCTGGTACAGCACGCGGGCGATGCCGACGCGCTGCAGTTGGCCGCCGGAGAGCTGGTCGCAGCGTTGGAAGAGCTTGTCGGCAATGTCCAGGCGGGCCAGGGCGGCCTGGGCACCGGCGGCGTCCAGCGGGTGCAGCAGGTTGAGCAGGCCCTTGGCCAGCGACCACTGGCCGAGCTTGCCGGCCAGCACTGCCGTGACCACGCGCTGGCGCGGCGGCAGCGGCGGTGCCTGATGCACCAGGCCGATGCGTGAGCGCAGGCGCTGGCGTTGGCGGGCCGGCAGGCGCCAGGGATTCTGTTGCAGCAGGTCGATCTTGCCCCGCGACGGTTGCAGGCTGGTGGCCAGCAGGCGCAGCAGGGTGGTCTTGCCGGCGCCGGAGGGGCCGATGATGGCCACCCGTTCGCCGGGGGCCAGGCTCAGATCGATACCATCGAGCGCGACCTTGCCGTTGGCGTGGGCCAGGCCCACGCCACGCAGGGTGACACTCACTTCAGCAGGCCGGCAGCGCGGGCGGCCTCCTCGATGCCCTGGTAGTTCTCGGGCTTGGTGTCGATGAAGCGGCTGGCGGCCTGCAGGTCGAGGATTTCCTTGTGCTCGGCCTTCGCCGGGTCGAGGGCAAGAAATGCGTTCTTGATCTTGGCCTGCAGCTCGGGGTCGAGATTACCGCGTACGGTCCAGTTGTAGTCGAAGTAGGTCGGGGTGGTGGCGAAGACCTTGACCTTGTCCAGATCGACCTTGTTGCTGTCGACCAGCTTCTGCCAGACCGAGGCGTTGAGCACGCCGGCGTCGGCCTTGCCGGCCTGGACCCAGGCGACGGTGGCGTCGTGGGCGCCGGAGTAGGCCACGCGGCTGAAGAATTCTTCCGGCTTGACGCCGTCCTGCAGCATGAAATAGCGCGGCATCAGGCTGCCGGAGGTGGAGGAGATGGAACCGAAGGCGAAGGTCTTGCCCTTGAGGTCCTGCAGCGATTTCACCGCCGGGTCGGAGGTGATGAATTTGCTGGTGAACTCGGCGTCCTGTTCACGCTGCACCAGCGGTACGGCATTGCCGGTTTTCAGGTGCGCCTGGACAAAGGTGAAGCCGCCCAGCCAGGCCATGTCGATGCGGTCGGCGGCGAGCGCCTCGACCACCGCGGCGTAGTCGGCCACCGGCACGAACTGCACCTTCATGCCCAGTTCCTGTTCCAGGTAGGCGCCCAGCGGCTTGAACTTGCGCAGCAGTTCGGTGGGGGCTTCGTCGGGGATGGCCGAGACCTTGAGGACATCGGCGGCTTGGGCGAATACGGCGGATACGGACAGCGCGAGACCGGCGGCGAGCGCCAGGGTGTTCTTGAACATTTCGGTTTCTCCGGTTCAATAGCGGGGAAGGCGCGCGGAGTATAGTGGCCCCGCGCCGCGCTTGCAGCACGTATGCGCTGACACTGGCGTTAATATGCGCGCTGGACATGAACTGCCTGGAGTTGATCGATGACTGCAACGCTGCCCGCCCTGGCTTTCGCCGGGATTGGCCTGATGGGCCTGCCGATGACCCGCCGCCTGCTCGCTGCGGGTTTCCCGCTGACCCTGTGGAACCGCACCCCGGACAAGTGCGCACCGCTAGTGGAACAGGGCGCGCATCGTGTGGAGAACCCCGCCGAGCTATGCCGCGATGCCAACGTGGTGATGCTCTGCCTGGCCAATACCGAGGTGGTGCGCGAGGTGGTGTTCGGCCCGGGCGGGATCGTCGAGGGTGCGCGGCCCGGGCAGTTGCTGGTGGACTTCTCCAGTCTGGATCCGGCTGCCACGCGCGAGATGGCGGCAGAGCTGGAAGCTCGCACCGGCATGCGCTGGGTCGATGCGCCGGTGTCTGGCGGTACGCCGGGCGCCGAGGCCGGCACGCTGGCGATCATGGCCGGCGGCCGCGAGGAGGACGTGGAGCGCGTTCGCCCGGTGCTGGCGCACCTGGGCCAGCGCCTGACGCGTATGGGCGAGGTGGGGGCGGGGCAGGTGACCAAGGTGTGCAACCAGATGATCGTTGCCTGCAATGCGCTGGTGATTGCCGAGGTTGTGGCGTTGGCCGAGCGTGCCGGCGTCGACACCAGCCTGATCGCTCCTGCACTTGCTGGCGGTTTCGCCGATTCCAAGCCGCTGCAGATCCTCGCGCCGCAGATGGCCGCCAGCCGGTTCGAGCCGATCAAGTGGCACGTGCGCACCCTGCTCAAGGATCTCGATACGGCGGTGAAGCTCGCGCGTGAGGAGGGCGGCTCCACGCCCATGAGCGGCCTGGCCGCGCAACTGATGCGCCTGCACGGCAGCAAGGGCTTTCTCGAGCGCGACCCCGCCACGCTGGTGGAAATGCTGCGGGAGCAGCGCCCATGAAGATCGCTGCCAACCTGTCCATGCTGTTCACCGAGCTGCCGCTGCGCGAGCGTGTGCTGGCGGCGATGCGAGAAGGATTCGACGGTGTGGAAATCCAGTTTCCCTACGAGCTGCCGGCCATCGCCTTGAAGGAAGTGCTGGAGCTCAGTGCTCTGCCACTGGTGTTGATCAACGCTCCGGCCGGCGACCTGATGAGCGGTGGCCCCGGCCTGGCCGCAGTACCAGAGCGCCGGGCGCAGTTCGACGCTGCTTTGCAGGAGGCGCTGACCTACGCCGCCATGGTGCGCCCGGCCTGCATCAACGTGCTGCCCGGTCGCCTGGCTGAAGGTGTGAGTCGTGAGCAGGCACTGGATTGTCTGATCGCCAACCTGCGCAAGAGCGCCGAGGCCTTTGCGCCGCTGGGTATTCGCGTGCTGGTGGAAGCGATCAACCCCATCGACATGCCGGGTTTCCTGATCAACACGCCGGAGCATCTCGATGAGCTGCTGCGCGCGGTGGATCACCCGAATCTGGCCGCACAGTACGACCTCTATCACATGGCGCGCCAGGAGCTGGACGTGGCGGCGGGCATGCGTCTGCTGGCCGGGCGCATCGGCCATGTGCAGTTCGCCGACGTCCCGGGGCGTGGTGCGCCGGGCACGGGTGAGCTGGTGTTCCCGGCGTTGCTCGGGGCCTTACGTGACAGCGGTTACAGCGGTTGGCTGGGCGCCGAATACAAGCCAGGTGAGGTGGGCACGCAGGCGAGTCTGGGCTGGTTGGCTCAGTGGCGGCAACGTAGCTAGGCGGCTGCGTATCGGTCTCGCTGCGCAGGCCGCACCCTACCGGCGATTGCCTCGGTTACAGTGCGCCTGCAAACTTTCCGGCGCAGGATGTTCGCCGCCCGCGGACTGCCTCAAGGCACCAGCAGGATCTTGCCGTCACGCTCGCCGCTGGCGGCAGCCGCTACGGCTTCCTTGATATGTGCCAGGTCGTAGGTGGCAGCCACACAGGTCTTCAGTTTGCCGCTGGCGATCAGTTGCACCAGTTCGCCGAAGACCTTCATCTGCTGCGCCGGGCTGGCCTGCTGAAACCATTTGGCCAGCCAGAAGCCGCGCAGGGTCACGTCGCGGAACACGAACGAGGCCGGCGAAACCTGGCAGGGCTGTCCGCTCATCATGCCGTAGTTCACCAGTACGCCACCGTTGGCCAGCGCCGCAGCCAGGTGATCGGTGCTGACGCCGCCGACAGCGTCGATCCCCAGGCGTACCTCGGCGCCGCCCGTGGCTGTACGCACACGCTTGGCCAGGTCTGGGCCATCCACCAGCACCAGGTCGCCGCCTTCGGCCTCGACAGCGGCAACAGCCGATTCGCGGCGCACCACGTTGATGGTCTTGAAGCCGCGCAACCTGGCCAGCTGGATCAGATAACTGCCGACGCCCGAGTTGGCGGCGTTCTGGATCACCCAGTCGCCCGGCTTGAGGTCGACGAATTCGCTGAGCAGCAGCGAAGCGGTCGGCGGGTTGACGGTGAGCATGGCCAGTTGCAGCGGGTCGGCATCCGGCAGCGGGATGAGCTTGTCCGCCGGCGCGTTCAGGGCCGTCACCCAGGTGCCGCAACCCACCGGCAGCAGCACGGTCTGGCCGACCTTGAAATTGCCGACGCCCTCACCGAGCGCTTCGATCTTGCCGACACCCTCGTTGCCGCCGATAGCCGGCAGCGGCGGCAGCATGCCATAGGCGCCGGTCAGGGTCAGCACGTCGGATGGGTTGATCGGTGCAGCCAGTACCCTGATCCGCACCTGCCCGGCGGCAGGCTCCGGCAGCTGCAGCGGCACGGCGCTGATGACGTCCTGCGGCACCGGGCCGCGGTGCTGGTATTCGGCTTTGAGCATGGTCGGATCTCCTGGAGGCAGGCGCAAGAATGCGTGCAGCCAGTCTAGCTGTGATAGGGCAAAGCGGAATGAATCGGCCGGCATCCACTCGGCTTATGAAAGGCCAGTAGCCGTCTATGCTCAGGCAGGTCCGACAGCGGGGTAGACGTTGTTCAGATGGTGACCATGAACAACCCGCGTTATCGAGAAGAGGCGCTGCAATCGATCGCAATCGCCTGCTCTACAGTGGCCGTACCGATGTGGTGGTGGACGACAGGCGGATCGTTCGCTACTTCGAACATGAGTTGAGCGAGCAGGTCGACGTGACCCAGTCTCTGGACTGGTTCGGGATCTTCCCTCCCGACGCCCTACCGCATCGGCTTTCGTCTGGACGAGCAACGGCTGCGCTTCGATGAAGGATTGCGCAGGTTGCGCGAGTCCGGCGACTACCGGCACATCGAGCAGCGTTATCTGGCCGACTGAAACCTGAGGAAACTTTTGCAGGGCTGCCTCGGCTGCAAGGCTGTTGCACCATGACCGTCTGCCTGACGACTGGAGACGCACCATGCAGCGCCTTAAACCCATCGCAGCCCTGGGCCTGATCGTCCTGCTCGGTTCCCAGTACAGCCTTGCCGAAGACCGCCAGCTTGCCTCGGAGCTGGGCCCGCTGCAGGTCCATACCGTCGCCAAAGGCCTGGCCAATCCCTGGGCCGTGGCCTTCCTGCCGGATGGCCAGGGCTATCTGGTCAGCGAGCGGCCGGGTGCGTTGCGCCGGGTCAGTGCCGAGGGCGAGGTGTCCGCGCCATTGCGCGGGGTGCCTGATGTCTTTGCGGTTGGCCAGGGCGGTCTGCTCGATGTGGTGCTGTCGCCGGGTTTCGCCGAGGATCGCCTGGTCTATCTGTCCTACGCCGAGGAAGGCGACGGCGCTGCCGGAACGGCGGTGGGGCGCGGCAAGCTGTCGGCCGATGCTTCGGCTCTGGAGAACTTCGAGGTGATCTTCCGCCAGCAGCCCAAGTTGTCCAGCGGCACGCACTTCGGCTCGCGTCTGGTGTTCGACCGTGACGGCTATCTGTTCATCGCCCTGGGTGAGAACAACAACCGGCCCACCGCGCAGGACCTGGACAAGCTGCAGGGCAAGCTGGTGCGCATTGATCCGGACGGGCGCATACCCGAGGACAATCCCTTCATCGGCCGCGCTGGTGCGCGGGACGAGATCTGGTCCTATGGCCATCGCAACCAGCAGGGCGCGGCGCTCAATCCCTGGAGCGGGCGTTTGTGGACCCACGAGCACGGCCCGCGTGGTGGTGATGAAATCAATATTCCCGAGGCCGGCAAGAATTACGGCTGGCCGCTGGCCACCCACGGCATCAACTACTCGATGCTGCCGATTCCCGAGGCGAAGGGCAAAACGGTCGAGGGCACCGAGGCGCCGCATCATGTCTGGGAGAAATCACCGGCCATCAGCGGCATGGCTTTCTATGACGCCGAGCGTTTCCCGGGCTGGCAGCAGAATCTGTTCATCGGCGCGCTGGCCGGCCAGGCGCTGATTCGCCTGCAGCTCGACGGTGATCGGATAGTGCATGAGGAGCGGCTGCTACAACCGCTGAAGGCACGGATACGCGATGTACGGCAGGGACCGGACGGCTATATCTACGTGCTGACGGATGCGCCGCAGGGCAGGTTGCTGCGCCTGGGGCTGGCGAGCGAGTAGAGCGGGGGAGCTGGAGGGGCCGGGTGCGCCATGCGCACCCGGGGCCGATCACTTCTTGCTGATGGTGATCTGGCGGGTGCCGCCGTAAGTCTGGCCGCTCACGCCCTTGGCGATCTGCTGGATCTCGCCACCGCTCTGCAGGAAGGCAGCGATTTGCGCCTCGATGGACTCGCGGGTTTCCACGGCAGGGGCGGGTTTGCTGACTCGGTTGGCAGATGACTTGACGCGAAGGGTGGCCATGACCTTGATCTCTTTCAGATTGGCGGCCGGTCATTATGCCTCAAACCGCCCGTTCCTGCTTGGATAATCACCCTGTCAGCTGCCATGGCGGTGCGCACGCGCGGTTCTTCCCGGCGCTTTATGGCTTGTATTCCAGACACTTATGCGGCCAGAGGACCGGCTGTCGATTCTTCACGCGGCAAGCCCTGACATCCCTGATCTCGGGTAGAATGGCCGGCTGTTTTGACGAGGTGGAACACGATGGCCGTTATCGGGCGGATGAATTCTTTGCAGGTGGTCAAGCACACCGACTTCGGTCTTTATCTGGACGGTGGAGCGGACGGCGAGATCCTCCTGCCCAAGCGCTACATCCCCAAGGACACGCCAAGCGAAGTCGAGGACTGGCTCAACGTGTTCATCTACCTCGACAGCGAAGACAAGCTTATCGCCACCACCCTCAAACCGAAGATCCAGCTCGGCGAGTTCTCCAGCCTCAAGGTGGTGGATATCAATCGCGTCGGCCTGTTCCTCGACTGGGGCCTGCCCAAGGATCTGCTGTTGCCGCATTCGGAAGAGAAGCGCCCGCTGCAGATCGGCGATTACTGCGTGGTCTATCTCTATCTCGACAAACGCACCCGCCGTCTCACCGCCACCGCGCGTCTGGATCGTTATCTGGACCAGGTGCCGGCCAGCTATCAGGTCGGCCAGGAAGTCGACCTGCTGGTGGCCGAACGTACCGACCTCGGTTTCAAGGCCATCATCGACGGCAAGCACTGGGGCCTGATCCACAAGAACGAGCTGTTCAAGTTCATCCGCAGCGGCATGCGCGAAAAAGGCTATATCAAGGAACTGCGCGCCGACGGCAAGATCAGCCTGAGCCTGCAGCCTATTGGCCATGAGGCCGCCAGTGGTCTGGCCGAGCAGATCATCGAGCGCCTGCGCGCGCAGGGCGGAGTACTGGCGCTGGGTGACAAGAGTCCGCCCGAGCTGATCGCCGAACAGTTTCGGGTGAGCAAGGGCAACTTCAAGAAGGCTATCGGCGGGCTCTACAAGCAGGGCCTGATCCGCATTCACGACGACCGTATCGAACTGCTCGACAACTGAGACAACAGTGACTTGAGCGGCGACGCGGCAACTCGCATAATGCCGGCGTTTTCCGCCGGTGTAGCTCAGTCGGTAGAGCAGCGCACTCGTAACGCGAAGGTCGCAGGTTCGATTCCTGTCTCCGGCACCATTCTCCGCAAAGGGTCAGCTTCGGCTGACCCTTTGTCGTTTCAGGGCTGAAAATCCCTCGCGCTGTTGTCAAAGCCGGTGTGATGATGGTTTCGGGTTACCGGTGCGCGACGCCTGGCCCTGCCCAGATGGGAGTAGTTCATGTTCATTCGTTCGCTCGTATTGATCCTGGTTGCGCTACTGGCCGGCGCTGCGTACGCCGATCAGCCGCAGACCATTCGCGTTATTCCCAAGAGCTACGTCAGCCCCGGTGCCAGTGGCAGCGTCTCGGGCTCGTCGAGCTACCAGCAGCACAATCTGTATGGCGGGCAACGTCTGCCACAGGGCACCGTGCGTCAGGAAAGCCATTACGGCAGCCAGTCCATCGAGACCCGTGGCGGCATTCGCCAGAGCACCGAGTATCCCGGAGGGCTGATCATCGAACGCCAGCCGGGCGGCGGCAGTTACCAGCAGCAACGCAGCCGCTGATTGTTCAGTGGCGAGCGGCTGGCGCGTCTGAGGGGCTTGGCGCGTCGGCAATCACTGCCCGGTTGCGCCCCTCGCTCTTGGCTTTGTACATGCATTCGTCGGCGCGCTGCAGCCAGCTTTCCCAATGTTCGCCGCCATGCAGTACTGCTCCGCCGATGGAAACGGTCACCGCCCCGCCCGGGCTTTTCAGCTCAGTGGCGACCTTGTTCAGCAGGTTCTGCGCAGCGGCGCGCAGGCCCTCGGCGTCGGTGCTGGGCAGCAACAGCAGAAACTCCTCACCGCCAAAACGGAACAGGCGATCATCCTTGCGGCAGTAGCGCTTGATCAGCTCGACGAAAGCGACCAGTACCTGATCGCCGACGTGATGGCCGAAACGGTCGTTGATCTGCTTGAAGTGGTCCAGGTCCATCACCAGTAGCCCATAGCTGTCACTGTGGCGGCGATGACTGGCCATGGCAGTCTTCAGTTCTTCATTCATTGCCCGGCGGTTGCGCGCGCCGGTGAGTGGGTCGTGGATCGCCAGCAGTTGCAGCTGGTCGCGCTGATTACGCGTGCGAAAGGCGAAGATGAAGCTGAGCACGCTGGCCATCAGGCCGGTGACCAGGAACGACACCATCTGGTAGTGGCTCTCGAACACGCTGCCGGGTATCAGCAGAGCGTGGCCGGCCAGGCTGACGAGTACCAGGGCGGTTGCCAGCAGGGCCTTGCCGGGGGAAACCATGAAGAAGTTGAAGAGGATCAGCGGGTAGATCCAGAACAGGCCGTTGACCCCAAGATTGATGACGACCAGCGTGGCGTTGACCGAGAACACCGTGGCCAGGTAGATGCCGGGTTTCACCGTGTCGCGGGCGATCCAGGCATAGAGCACGGCAAATACCGTGGACAGGACGATGATGGTGTCGGCGACGCCGACCAGATAGTTGCCGGTCAGCAGGCGGTAGACGGCATAGGGCGAGATGCCGATGATGCCGAACAATCCCATCAAAGTGATGATCGACAGCTGGAAATCGTTGCGCAGGCGCGTCAGCAAACGAGCAGTCTGGGTAGCCATGGCGTTACTTTTTAGTTGTTATGAAACAAGCATGCAGAGCTTGGACCGCGAATGGCAAGGGGCATTGCGGGGCAAAGTGCCAGTATTTCTGTCCGGCCCGACAGGAGGTCAGTGGATGCTCAAGGCAACCAGGGACTTGCTGCGCTGATATCGCAACAGCCGCTCAGCCAGCTCGGCGGGCAGGGCATCGCTGGCGCCGAAACCCTGCCGCTGATAGAAACCTTGCAGGTCGGGATGGCAGAACAGCCAGACCTTTTCCGGATGCGCAGCCAGGCAGCTTTTCAGCAATGCGCAAGCCACGCCGGCACCGCGTTGCTCGGGGGCGACGAACAGCGAGGTCAGCCATTGTCCTTGTGCGACAGGAGTCAGGCACAGCGCTGCGATGATATCGCCGGCATGCTGCGCAACCCACACCTCATCGCCGGCCCGGGCGCGCATGGGCGAACGATGGCTGCGGTAAAACTTGTTGGCCAGTGGCCTGAGTTCGGACGGCAGGCAGCGGTGGGCAGGGGTGAGCATGGCGATGTTGCGCAACGGGTGGGGTGGGCTATTAAACCACCGCTTTTTGGTTAACGGCTGCGCATTTGCCGCCTGCCGCCCCGTGACAGCCGCAGGTCGGTCGCCGCATCATGGCGCATTCCGCACACCGCTCAAGGATTTGCCGAGTGTCGAAGTCTTCCCAGTCGCCGGTGATATACGCCGCCCATAGCGTGACCGGACGGGTGCGCACGCACAACGAGGACGCCCTGATCTGTCGCCCCGAGCTGGGCCTGTGGGCACTGGCCGACGGCATGGGCGGGCATGCCCGTGGTGAAGTGGCCAGCGCTGCCGCGCTCGACGGCCTGGTCAGCGCGGTGGAGCAGGGCCGGGATCTGCGCACAGCGGTGCAGATGGCGCATGCGGCCGTCCTTGCCGCCGCGGCGGGCGATCATGAGCGCGCAGGGATGGGCAGTACGCTGGTGGCGGTGAAGCTGGACGGCACAGCATTCGAACTGACCTGGGTCGGCGACAGCCGTGCCTACCGCGTCGGTATCGATCATGTCGAGCAGCTCAGCCACGATCACAGCTGGGTTCAGGCCATGGTGGATAGCGGGCAGATGAGCCGCGCCGAGGCCCGTGAACACCCGCGGCGCAATCTGATCCTGCAGTGCCTGGGCCAGGGCGAGCCGCCTGAAGCGGATGTGCAGCGCGTGTGTCTGGACCCCGACGAGCTGCTGCTGTTGTGCAGCGACGGTCTTACCGCAGAGCTGGACGACGACGAGATCCAGCGTTGCTGCGCCGAGGCCGCTAGCCTGGAATCCATGGTGGAAGAGCTGATAGATCTGGCAAATGGCCATGGCGGCAGGGACAATATCACCTGCATCGTCCTCGCCTTCGGGCCGCCTGCCGATGACGGCGACGGTGTGGCGCCAGCGCCAGGCCTGTTGCGCAAACTGTTCAATCTCCGCTAACCGACCTTCATTCGAGCCGCATGAGCCAGCCTTCTATCACCATACCGGGATATGACATCCATGGCCGCCTGGGCAAGGGCGGCATGGCCGAGGTCTATCTGGTCACCGAACAGGCGCTGCAGCGCAAGGTGGCGCTGAAAGTACTTTCCCAGGGCGATGACGATTTCAGCCAGCGCTTCATCAAGGAGGGTCATATCGTTGCCTCGCTGCAGCATCCCTCCATCGTCACCATCTACCGTATCGGCCAGTTGAGCGATGGGCGGCACTTCTTCGCCATGGAGTATCTGCCAGGCGGCGACCTTGGCCAGTACCGGGGCACGGTGCTGGAACCTGCCCACGCCCTGCGCATCATCCGGCAGATCGCCAGCGCGTTGGCGATGGTGCACGGCAAGGGCCTGCTGCACCGCGACATCAAGCCCGGCAACATCCTCTTTCGCGGCGATGGCACTGCCGTGCTCACCGATTTCGGCGTGGCCAAGGAGTTGCAATTCGACAACGAGCTGACCCAGTCCGGCATCGCCGTGGGCAGCCCTGCCTATATCAGCCCGGAGCAGGCGCAATGCCAAGCGCTGGATGCGCGCAGCGACATCTACAGCTTGGGCGTACTGCTGCAGGAGATGCTGACCGGCAGCAACCCGTTTCGCGGCGCCAACTACACCCAGACCCTGATGAATCACCTGCAGCTGGAACCGCCGCTCCTGCCCGAGCACCTGGCCGGGCTGCAGTGGCTGCTCGATCGCATGCTGGCCAAGGACCCGGAGGATCGCTTCGCCGATTGCCATGTCCTTCTGGCCAGCCTCGACGAGCTGCAGGACAGCGAACAGGACCGGACCCGCCTGAGCGCAGCGGTCTCGCTCCCTTCACCGGCACGCAACCGGCGCTGGCCGGTCTGGGGCGCGCTTGGCGTGCTGCTGCTCGGCCTTGCCGGTGTGGGCGGCTATTACGGATACCAGCAGCAGAAGATCGGCAGCTTGCTGGCCACTGCCGAGGCGCGGCTGGCCGGGGGGCAGGTACTCGCCGCCGGGCAGGACAGCGCCGACTACTACTTTCAGCAGTTGCTGGCGCTCGATCCCGACAACCAGCAGGCGCTTGATGGCCTGGAGCGAGCCCAGCAGCTGCGCATCCAGCAGTTGCTGGATCTTGCCGAGCAGCGCCTGGAGCAGGGGCTGCTGGTGCTGCCGGAGAATGACAGCGCGGCGCACTACTTCCGCCAGGTGCTGGCTCAGGAGCCGGACAACCTGCTGGCACTGGCCGGTATAAACCGGGTCGCCCGGCGTTTCATCGAACAGACCGAAGCGGCCTATGCCCGTCGCGAGTTCAACCTGGCGCTGGAAAACATCAAGCTGGGCCTGGAGGCCGAACCGCACAACGAGCAGCTACTGGCGCTTTACGATGGCCACGAGCAGCGCGTCGCCGACGCCACGAAGCGGCCCCGCACGGCCACGCAGCCGGCGCGGCAGAATCCGATAAAACGTCTGCTGAACAACCTTTTCGACTGACCCGAGGGGAACACGAATGCTCCGATTGCAGTTCCTGGATAACCGTCAGGCGCCGGTCTGGCTGACCGAGGAGCGCCTGACCATCGGTCAGGACAGTCGTAATCAACTGGTGCTCAACGACCCGGAAGTGGTCAGCTTCCATGCCGAGATCCGTCAGGATCACGGCTATTACTACCTGAGCGATGTCAGCCAGGGTGGCACGCTGGTCAATGACCAGCGCATCGGCTCGCTGTTTCAGCTGCGTGCGGGAGACCGCCTGCGCATCGGCTCCGCCGAGCTGCTGCTGGTCGATCCGAGCCGGGCGCCGGCACGCCCGCAACCGCAGGCACCGCGCTGGTTCCTGCAGGTGATCCAGGGCGAGCACCAGGGGCGCAAGTTCCATATCCACGGTTCGATGACCTTCGGCCGCTCAAGTAAGTGTGAACTGTGTTTCAGCGACGCGGAACTTTCACGCCGGCATTGCGAGTTCTTCCTCAAGGACGACGTGCTCGAGGTCAAGGATCTTGCCTCGGCCAACGGCCTGACGGTCAACCAGCAGAAAGTCAGGAATGCGGTCTTGCAGCCAGGTGACCAGTTGAAGATGGGCTCGGTGACGCTACTGGTCATTGGTCCCAAGGTCAGCGTGAGCGATGCCCCTGACGAGGATGCCACCCAGTTCGTGCGGGTCGCCGATCTGCCTTTGCCGTCAGCCGCGCGCAAGCCGGCGGCCGCTCCGCGCACGCCGGCCCCGCGCAGCAACGGTGCCGCGGCCGCCAACCCGCTGCGTGCGGCTGCCGCTGCCCGCGGCGCACCGGCTCAAACGCAGACCGGGCAGGCCGCCGGCAGGCTCTGGCTGGGCGGTCTGTCGCTGCTGGCGCTGGGCTTCTGCCTGGGCGCTGCGCTGATGTACACGCTGCGCTGAGGGCCCGTCAGGCCGGGGTCAGGCGCCGCCTTTGCGCGCGAATCTCCGGCAGGTCTCTGCGGCGCAGATACACCCGCAGCGGTTCGGTGATATTCACCCGCTCATCGATGTTCTGTTCCTGCAGCCAGCCGAGGCGCTGCCGGTCCAGGCGCATCAGTGCGTCCTGATCCTGGCTCCAGACGTATTCGCAGGTGGGCGTGATGGTTTCGGCCGGCACGTCGAGGCCGAAGCTGTCCTCGGAAAAGCGCAACAGGTACTGGCCGGTCTTGGCGTTGAAGCCGACGAAACCCTGCAACTGGTCGGCGGCCTCGCAGATCTGGTTGGACGTGATACTCATGGCAAACCTCGCTTCCTATGGGTTTGCATGCAAGGCGAATGGTTCTGTTTATCGGCGCAGCCTAACGCCTGAGCCGATCACTTTACGTTGCCATGGATCAAGAAAGCCGTTGCAGGGCGGGCAGCACCTGCTGGCGAAGCAGTGGGGCCAGGTCATCGGGCAGGGGCAGAGTGGTATCGAGCCAGCGCAGCTCTTCCAGCTCGGCGGCGGCTTGAACCTCATGGGGCAGTACGGCGCGATAGATATCGGCCTGCACCCAGGTATCGGCTTCGTTGGCAGCGGGGGCGTTGAACTGGCCGAGCGGTTGCAGCGCAGCGGCGTCTAGTTGCAGCTCAAGCTCTTCCAGCAGTTCGCGCCTGAGCGCAGTCAGAGCGTCTTCGCCCGGCTCGTGCTTGCCGCCAGGCAGCATGAAGAAACGGGTGTTGCGCTTGCGTACCAGTAGCAGTCGGCCACGCTCGTCGAACAGACAGGCGGCAGAAATGTACAGAGTGGTGGTTTTCATGGAATAAGCAGCGGGCGCCCTTTCAGGGTGCCCGGCGACCTCAGCCGGCGAGGCCGACATAGACGTTCTGCACATCGTCGTGACCGTCGATGGCTTCGAGGAAGGCTTCGACTTCTTCCATCTGCTCCGGCGTCAGGCTGGTTACCGGGTTCTTCGGGCGGTAGCCGAGTTTGGCCGAGTTGACGGTGAAGCCCTGCTCCGGCAGCGCCTTGCACACGGCATCGAGGTCGGTCGGGTCGGTGATGAACAGGGTCGCACCCTCGTCATCGGGGACGAAGTCCTGGGCACCGGCTTCGATGGCGGCCAGTTCCGGGTCCGAGCCGTTTTCAGTGCTGGCTTCGATCAGGCCGACGTGGTCGAAGTCCCAGCTTACCGAGCCGGAGGCACCGAGCTGGCCCTTGCGGAACAGCACGCGGATTTCCGCGACGGTACGGTTGACGTTATCGGTCAGGCACTCGACGATCACCGGCACCTGGTGCGGGGCGAAACCTTCGTACTGGGTGCGTTCGTAGTTGATCACCTCACCCGATAGCCCCGCGCCTTTCTTGATGGCGCGCTCCAGGGTGTCCTTGGGCATGGAGGCCTTCTTGGCCTGATGCACGGCCAGGCGCAGCTTGGGGTTCATGTCCGGGTCGGCGCCGTTACGCGCGGCGATCATGATTTCCTTCACCAGCTTGCCGAAGATCTTACCTCGTGCATTGGCTGCGGCTTCTTTGGGTTTGGCTTTCCACTGGGCGCCCATCTGGGGTCTCCTGGCCGATAGGTGAAACGGCGTCGAGGCGCGCGGGGCGCATGACGGTTGGATAGGGGGCGGATTCTAGCAGGCTGCCAAAACGCCGGCGACCGGTGCTTGCCCGCTTTGCCCGACCCTAGATATAGCGCCAGATCAGCTGCAGCCCGGCCAGCAGAATACCCAGCCTGGCGATGCGGTAGAACCACAGGTGGTTGACGCGTGACTGCAACCACAGCCCGCTCCATACCCCGAGCGGCACGATGGGGGCGAGCATCAGGCTGAGCAGCAGGTTCTCCCGGGTGAACTGGCCGAGCGCCGCGTAGGGGAACAGCTTGGCCGCGTTGGTCAGCAGGAAGAACAGGTTGATGGTGGCGACGAAGCGCACCTTGTCCAGTTGCTGCGGCAGCAGGTGCATCATCACCGGCGGGCCGCCGGCGTGGGCGACGAAGCTGGTGAAGCCGGCCAGGCTCGACAGCAGGGTGCCACGGCCCTTGTGCAGTGGCCGCGGCGCCTGGTTGCCCGCCAGCAGACCCAGGCCGACGAAGGCGATGGCGATGCTGCCGATCAGCAGGCCGATGGCGCGTTCGTCGAAAAAGCCGAAAGTCAGCGAGCCGATGCCGATACCGATCACCGCGCCCGGCAGCATGAACTTGAGGTTGGCCGTATCCCACTTGCCCCAGTAGGCCTTCAGGCCGACCACATCGGCCAGGCAGAGAATCGGCAGCATCACCGCCACGGCCTGCTTCGGCGAGGTGGCCAGTGCCAGCAGCGGCACGGCGATGCCTCCCAGCGCACCACCGAAACCGCCCTTGGACAGGCCGGTGAGAAACACCGCCGGCAGGGCGAACAGCAGGAAGTCGTGCAGGGTCATGGGCTTGGCGTAACAGCGTTGAAGAGCGCGCAGGTTAGCAGTCGCGCGCGGCTGTGTGGCTTTTTTCCGTGCCCTCTGTGTCTGTCTGCATCGGGGTGAGGCTGCTCTAATGCCTGCTCAATCAAGGCGAGGCCTGTACTCATGACACCCAAGGATCTGCTGCTGGCGCTGCTGGTGATCGTCGTCTGGGGAATGAATTTCGTGGTGATCAAGGTCGGCCTGCATGGCATGCCGCCGATGCTGATGGGTGCCCTGCGTTTCATGCTCGCGGCCTTCCCGGCGATTCTCCTGGTGCGTCGGCCGCAGGTGCCGCTGCGCTGGATGCTGGCCTACGGCATGACCATTTCGCTGGGGCAATTCGCCTGCCTGTTCTATGCCATGTACGTCGGTATGCCGGCGGGCCTGGCATCGCTGGTGCTGCAGTCGCAGGCGTTTTTCACCCTGTTCTTCGCGGCGATGTTTCTTGGTGAGCGGCTGCGCGGCAGCAATCTGTTCGGTCTGCTGGTGGCCGCCAGCGGTCTGGTATTGATCGGCCTGCAGGGCGGCCAGGCGATGACCCTGGCCGGGTTTGCCCTGACCATCGCAGCCGCGTCGATGTGGGCTCTGGGAAACGTGGTGACGCGCAAACTGGGCAAGGTCAATCTGGTCGGTCTGGTGGTCTGGGGCAGCCTGATCCCGCCGCTGCCGTTCCTGGCGTTGTCCTTATGGCTGGAAGGACCGGAGCTGATCATCCGCTCGCTGAGCACGCTTGGCCTGGATTCGCTGCTGGTGCTGGCCTACCTCGCATTCGGCGCGACCATTCTCGGCTATGGCCTGTGGAGTCGCCTGCTGTCGCGTTATCCGGCCAGTCAGGTGGCGCCGTTCTCGCTGCTGGTGCCGGTGGTGGGCATCAGTTCCTCGGCGCTGCTGCTGGGGGAACGGCTTGGCGGTCTGCAGATGGTCGGCGCGGCACTGGTGATGGCCGGCCTGCTGATCAACGTATGGGGCGGGCGTTTGCTCGACAGCTGGCGCCAGCGCGCGCCGGATGTCGTTTAAGGCGGAGCGGGGCGCTTCTGCTGGCCCTGCCTTGCCGGCAGGCGATGCCGAGCCGCAGCGGCTTACAGGTCACTGCTCCGGCGCGCCCGGCAGTTCGTTGATTTCCAGGCGGTTGCGGCCATTGGCCTTGGCTCGATACAGGGCCTGATCCGCCGCCTCGATCAGGCTCACCGCCAGACTGGCGCTGTCCTGTGGACCGGGTATCAGGCTGGCTACGCCGACGCTCACCGTGATCCGGTGGAACGGGCTGCCCTGATGCGGCAGGTTGCATTGCGCCAGGCTTTCCATGAAGCCGAGGGCGACGGCTTCGGCGCCCTCGGAGGTGGTGTTCGGCAGGATCACCACCAGCTCCTCGCCGCCGTAGCGCGCAGCCAGGTCGCCGGGCCGGCGCATGCATTGCTTGAGGACGTTGGCAACGTTGCGCAGGCACTCGTCGCCTGCCAGGTGTCCGTAGTGATCGTTGTAGCGCTTGAACAGGTCGATATCGAGCAGCATCAGCGCCAGATGCGAGCCCCGGCGATGCGCCCGGCGAATCTCCACTTCCAGCGCCTGGTCGAAACTGCGGCGGTTGGCCAGACCGGTCAGGGCGTCCTGCGAGGCCAGTATTTCCAGTCGCGCATTGGCGTCGAGCAGTTCCTCCCGGGCAATGAGCAACTGACGTTCGACCCGCGAGCGGCGGCGCACATCGACCAGCAGGCGCTGCCCGATGAAGCCGACAGCGAGCAACAGGATCATCACCACCGTGGCGAACAGCCTGGCATCGCGACGCCAGGCTGTCAGCGCCTCATCGCGCCCGAGGGCGACCATGGTGATCAGCGGCATGTTGCTGTTGCGGCGGAAGGCGTACAGCCGTTCGACGCCATCGAGACGCGAAATCTGCGTGGTCAGGGCATGGTCGCGCTCGCGCAACATTTGAAAGATCGGCGAGCTCGACCAGTCCAGTCCCACGTCCTGCTCACGGAACGGCTGGCGAAACAGCAGAATGCCGTCGCTGGTGGACAGGCTCATCACCCCTTGCCTGCCCAGGTCCAGGCTGCCAAAGAGCTGGAGGAACTGCTCCACGCTCAGGGTGATGGCGACGACGCCGGAGAAACTGCCGTCAGCATCGTTCAGGCGCCGGCTGACGGTGAATATCCAGTCGCCGTTCAGTCGGCTCCTGATGGTCGGACCGATGAAGATTTCGGGCGAGGGATTGTCGCGGTGATGGATGAAGAACAGGCGGTCGGCTGCGTTGGGGCGTGCGTTGATATCGCCGCGTGATACCAGCAGGCGGTCGCCCTGTGCGTTATAGATGATGATGGTGCTGGCCAGTTTGAGGACCTGGCTTTGTTGCTGCACCAGCTTCTGCAGGCGTTCGAGGTGTGCGCGATCCTTGCCTTCCTGCTCCAGGCGTTCGGCCAGATCCACCAGTACCAGTTCGGATTGGCGGATGACGCCTTCGCTGTATTTGTCCAGGGCATGGGCCAGGTTGAGGTTGGCCACGTTCAGGTCGTTCAGCGCGCGCTCACGGGAGAACCAGATCTGCCAGGTGGTCAGTAACGCCAGCGACAGGCAGATGAACAGCAGCAGGATGGACGCGAGCCGAGTGCCGTGTTTCATAGACCCAGAGCCCTACGACGAGGACTGATAAAGGCTTGGGGTGAAAGAGCCAGCACAGCTGGCTCTGCTCTTGTCGAGGGTCAGTCCTGGCGGCTGGTGACTTCCAGCAGGTGATAGCCGAACTGGGTCTTGACCGGGCCTTGCACGACACCGACCGGCGCGCTGAAGACCACGGTGTCGAACTCCTTGACCATCTGGCCCGGACCGAAAGAACCCAGGTCGCCGCCGTTACGGCCGGACGGGCAGCTGGAGTTGTCCCTGGCCAGTTGGGCGAAATCGGCACCACCTTCGATGGCGGCTTTCAGTTCGTTGCACTTGTCTTCGCTGGCAACCAGGATGTGGCGGGCAGTGGCGCGAGCCATGGGAATACCTCCTAACGTTAGAGGTGCAGAGCCTAGCGCAATCACCCGGACAAGCAAACGGAAAGCTGTTTCGACCATTGTCCAGCCGTTGAATCTGTCTCTGCCGGGCCGCTTTTGCGAAAGGGCTTGAAGGCATGGCCAGGCAAAAGCTTGCCCAAGGCTGGCAAGCAACTGCCGTCGTGAATGCCGAACTCCCCGTGTTTACTGGCTTTCAGGGCTGGCCCGAAACCTGCTTTGCAGGTAGGGAATGCGTTTTGGGCGGGAGGCCATATGACCAGTATCAACAACAGCATGCCTGCCATGCTCAGCTACTACGGCAGCCAGGTCAGCAATCGTTCCAGTAGCGCCAGTGGTGAAACCGGTGGCCAGGCCGGCGAGGACCCGCTGGCCGATCTGCGGCGTTTCGCCAAGCAGATGGTCGCGCGCAGTGAGGGTGGGCTGCTGCGTGCAATGAATGGAGGTGCGGCGACGGCCAGCAATGGCTTGCAGCGCAGTTCCGAGAGTCAGCCAGCGGAGCCTTCGGTGATTGCGTTGCCGGATGTGATGCAACTGGATCGCGACGATGCCGCCAAGCTGCTGGCGCAGGTCCAGAAGATGGTGGACGCCGGTCTGGACGGCAGCGTCCGCATCGCCGGCCACAATGGCGACAAGCAGACCGACTCGCTGGAAACCTATCGCCAATGGCTGCAGGAAAAGGGCGGGATCAGCGTTTTCGCCTGATCACTCCACAGCCGCCCTGGTGTCGCCCATATCTTCCTCGCTGAGCACGAGGTTGCGTCCGGCGCGTTTGGCTGCGTAGGTGCGTCTGTCAGCGGCCAGCATCAGCTCGTCCAGCGATTGCCCGTCCGTGCCCAGGTTCGCTACGCCGGCGCTCAGCGTCATCGGCAGGACAGTGCCATCGATGGTCAAAGGTTGCTCGGCCAGGCGCCGGCGCAGGCTTTCAGCGATGTCGTGGGCCTGCTTCGCCGTGCTGCCAGGCAGCAGTAAGGCAAACTCCTCGCCACCCAGGCGACAGAACAGGTCATTGATGCGCAGCCGTTGAGTCAACACCCTGGTGAAATGCGTCAGGGCGCGGTCGCCGGCTTCATGACCGAAGCGGTCGTTGATCTGCTTGAAGTGATCGATATCAATGAACACCAGCGACAAGGGCGTGTCATTGCGCAGTGCATGGGCACGCTCGCGCTTGAACACCTCGGCCAGCTTCAAGCGATTCGGCAAACCGGTCAGGGCGTCGCTGGTGGCCTGCTCGGTCAGGCGCTTTTCGTTGCGCACGCGGCTGCATTCGTAGAGATGGGCGAAAATCATCACTGCCAGGCTGGACAGGCCCAGATTGGCGATGATCTCGACGTTATGCAGCAGACTGTCCGAATGAAATCTCCGGGTGAAGACGAACAGGCCGATGCTGACGAACAGCACCGAGCCGTACATGCCCAGACGCAGCCCCAGCAGCAGATAGCAGATGATCGGAATTGACTGAATCCAGGCGAACACCGCGAAGCTGGTGTGGGTCTGAGCCAGCGCCACGATCATGATGCTGAAGAACGGTACCAGGTAAATCGCGGTCAATAGCTGCAGGTTGCGCGTTCGGTCGAGGACGCACAGCAGATACAGCGATACCGCGGCATAACCGATCTCCAGGCCTGCCAGCAGCCAGTTGTCGTGCAGCAGATTGACCGCGGAGAAGAACAAACCGCCGCATAAGGTGATCCATAGCAAGGCTTTCAGGATCGGGCGCCTATGTCGCTCGTTCTGGGTGGAATAACCGGGCATCAGTGTCCTCGAGCGAGGTGAAGCAAGTGCGTAAGTGCAGCAGTGCCACAGGGCGAGCCATGCAGGAACCCTGCCGGGCACTGGCAGGACCAGTGTTCGCGAAGCATTCGAAGGGACGAGGAAGCCGGCCATGATGGCGCGCCGGAAAATACGTCAGAATCACGACGTTAGTTGGGAGAGGACAGTATGACAACAACAAGGAACAAATGGGGCTGGCAGTGCTGTCTGTTGGTGCTGTTGTTGGCGGGGGGAGCCGGCTCGGTGCAGGCCAGCGAGGATCTGGCACTGATCGAGACGATCAACGCCTATCGCAGTGAGGTGCAGCGCTGTGGCGTGCTGGCCTCCGAACCGCTGCCGCCACTGACCAACGATCCGCGCCTGATACTGCCTGCCAACGGCACCGGCGATCTGCAGGATTCGCTGAGCGCCGCCGGCTATCCACTGGTCAACGTCCAGGCCATTACGCTTTCCGGTCCCCGCAATGCGCAAGCTGCGATGCAGGCGTTGAGCGAGAGCTTCTGCCGCGTGCTGCTCGACCCGCAGTTCATCGACATTGGTGTCAATCAGCAGGACCGCGACTGGCGCATCGTGTTGGCACGACCGCTACTGAGCGGTCGCCTGCAGACCTGGCAGACCGAGGGGGAGAGCCTGCTGCTGCTGATCAATTCCGCTCGCGCCGAGGCGCGCCAGTGCGGCGACCAGGCGTTTGCCGCCACCGCGCCGCTGGTATGGAACGCTGAGTTGGGCAGTGCTGCCGAGAGCCACAGCCGCGCCATGGCCAACGGCAACTTCTTTTCCCATCAGGGGCGTGACGGTCTGACGCCGGGTGATCGGGCCGAGCTGGCAGGTTATGGCGGCAGCAGGGTGGGCGAGAACATCGCCGCTGCGCTGGATAATACCGCCAAGGTGGTCGAGGGCTGGCTGGCCAGCCCAGGGCACTGCGCCAACATCATGAACCCCGAGTTCAGCGAGCTGGGGGCTGCCTACGCCAGCGACCCACAAAGCGACGCCGGCATCTACTGGACGGCCTTGTTCGGCGGGCAGTGAACGACTCAGCTGATGCCGAACACTCTGGCTAGGTGCTGCTCGTAGCGCGCCACGTCTTGCTCGATGTTCGGCACCTTCATCACGTCGTTGCACAGGAAGGTGGGCAGGGCGCTCATGCCGAGGAACTCGTTGGCCTTGTGGAAAGGGAAATACACCGCGTCCACGCCCTTGCCCTCGAAGAAGTCGGTGGGGTCTTCGAACGCCTGCAGCGGCGCGTTCCAAGTGAGCGACAGCATGTACTGCTTGCCCTGGATCAGCCCGCCGCTGCCGTACTTCTGCGACGCATCGGAGCGAGTGCGGCCATCGTTGGCGTAGAGGCTGCCGTGACCGGCGGTGAACACCTCGTCCATGTACTTCTTCACCGTCCAGGGCGCGCCCATCCACCAGCCGGGCATCTGGTAGATCACCACATCGGCCCAGAGAATCTTCTGCACTTCTTCCTCGACGTCGTAGCCCTCGTCGATGAAGGTGGTGCGGATGTCGAATCCGGCGCGGTCGAGGAAAGCCGCTGCCGCCTCGTGCAGAGTGGCGTTGTAGCGGCCCTGAGAGTGGGCGAACTGCTTGCCGCCGTTGAGCAGAAGGATCTTTTTCATGAATGTCTCCTGGAAATGATGGGCGAAGGTTAAGTAATGGGATGGCTGGGAAACAGCCGCCGCCAGGCAAAGGATTGTTGACTGAAAGTCATGAAATAACGGGTGGGTCATGCGCTAGAGTGCGGGTCGATTGTTTCCCGTCGGAGTCGCACCCCATGTATGCCTTCATTGTTCAGGCTCACACCAAGCCACAGCAGGCCGATGCCTTCGAACGTCTGTTTCGCGCCTATGTCCAGCCCAGTCGCGCCGAGCCTGGTTGTGTCGAGTACCACATGCTGCGCGATGCGCAGGATTCTACGTTGTTCATCTTCTATGAGGTCTGGGCATCGAAGGAGGCGTTGGCCGAGCACATGGCGCTGCCGCACATGCGCGCTTTTCATGAGCGGCGCATGGACTACCTGCGTAGCGATCTGGTCATCCGCGAAGTCGAGATGCTCAGCCCGACCCGAGCCGTAGCGGCGTAACACGGGCGCCGTTGGCAGCAGTAAGCGCAGCGGGGCCGCGCAGGCGGCCCCGAATCCCGCGGGTCAGTGGCTGTAGCCGGTCGGTTTGTTGCGAATGGTCTTGAGCAGGTCGTCCGGGCTGATGTGACCGACCACCTGGGCCGCTGCGCTGCCCGGCTGCGGCAGGTCGAGGATGTGCCCTTTCATCTTGCCGATCACGTGCATCTCGCACGGCTTGCAGTCGAACTTCAGGGTCAGCACTTCATCGCCATGCACCAGTTGCATCGGCGCCACATTGGTGCGCACGCCAGTCACGCCCTTGGCCTGTTTCGGACACAGGTTGAAGGAGAAGCGCAGGCAGTGCTTGGTGATCATCACCGGCACCTCGCCGGTTTCCTCGTGCGCCTCGTAGGCCGCGTCGATCAGCTGGACACCGTGACGGTGGTAGAAGTCGCGGGCCTTCTGGTTGTAGACGTTGTAGAGGAACGACAGATGCGACTCGGGGTACACCGGCGCCGGGTCGGTCTCGGCCTTGCGCGAGCCGCGCGGGTGGGCGGCGACGCGGGCTTCGGTGAGCTTGTCGATGGCATCGCGACGCAGCGCCTTGAGCTGCGAGTTGGGCACGAAGAACGCCTGCGGTGCGTCGAGGGTGACGCCCTGGGCGTGATAGATGGTGGTACCGAGCTGGGTCAGCAGGTCGCGCAGGCCATCGAGTGCCTGCTCCGGCTTGTTGGCGGCGCCGAACGGGCCGGGCAGGGCGACCTCGACGCTGATGCCTTCTTCACTGGTAGCGGTCAGTTTTAGCGCATCCTCGCGCAGCACGGCCTTCCAGCTCACGCCGATACGGCGCTCGGCACTGGTGCGTTGCAGGGCCTGCTGCCAGTTATGGTCGAGGTTGCGGCTCAGCGGATGATTCGGACGCAGACGGAACAGGCCCTCGGGCATTTCGTTGGGCTCGACGCGGTAGCGGTAGCGCTTCTCGCCGTCTTCCTCGAATTCACCCTTGAGTTCGGCGATGTTGGCGCGAAAGCCCACGACCTCGCGCTTGACCAGCACGTTGAGTCCGTCGCCGTTGGACAGTGGCTCGTGGGTGACGGCGATCAGGTCGCGCTTGTTCACCTTCTCGACATGGCCGACAGGCAGCCCGGTGAAGGTCGGTGAATCGAAGGCGCCGATGTCCACCTTGCGCTCGGTGACGAAGTAGTCGGTGCTGCCGCGGTGGAAGGTCTTGTCCGGATCGGGTACGAAAAAGTGCGCGGTGCGGCCGCTGGAGGCACGGGCCAGATCCGGGCGGTCCTCGAGGATGGCATCGAGCTCGCGGCGGTAGTGGGCGGTGATGTTCTTCACGTAGGCCACATCCTTGTAGCGGCCCTCGATCTTGAACGAGCGCACGCCGGCCTCGACCAGGGCACGCAGGTTGGCGCTCTGGTTGTTGTCCTTCATCGACAGCAGGTGTTTCTCGTAGGCGATCACGCCGCCCTTTTCATCCTTGAGGGTGTAGGGCAGGCGGCAGGCCTGGGAGCAGTCGCCGCGGTTGGCGCTGCGTCCGGTCTGCGCGTGGGAAATGTTGCACTGGCCGGAGAAGGCCACGCACAGCGCACCGTGAATGAAGAACTCGATGGTCGCATCGGTGGCGTCACTGATGGCGCGGATTTCCTGCAGATTCAGCTCGCGGGCCAGCACCAGCTGGGAGAAACCGGCCTGGTCGAGGAACCTGGCCCGTGCCAGGGTGCGGATGTCGGTCTGGGTGCTGGCGTGCAGCTCGATGGGCGGGATATCCAGCTCCATCACCCCCATGTCCTGCACGATCAGCGCATCCACGCCCGCGTCGTAGAGTTGGTGGATCAGCGCACGCGCCGGTTCCAGCTCATCGTCATGCAGGATGGTGTTGATCGTGGTGAACACCCGCGCGTGATAGCGGTGGGCGAACTCCACCAGCCTGGCGATATCGCTCACTTCGTTGCAGGCGTTGTGCCGCGCGCCGAAGCTCGGGCCGCCGATGTAGACGGCGTCGGCGCCATGCAGGATGGCCTCGCGGGCGATCTCGACATCACGCGCAGGGCTGAGCAGTTCCAGGTGGTGTTTGGGCAGGGACATGGTTTTTTCTATTGGCAGGCTGAAGGCACGGAGGTCGCGCATTGTACCGGGCCTGGATGATCGGGGCATCCGCCATGTGCCGGACGGCGGATCGGGCTGTTTGCAACGCCTCAACTGTGGGACAGTAGCGCCCTTTTTCACGGCGAGGTCTGACGATGGACAACAGGGGACTGGAGAAGCTCGATCAGTGGCTGCTCAAGTACGGCAACGATGACTCGATCCTCTCTGCCAGCGAGCTGGACGGCTTCTTCGCCGCCGTCGTCTCCGCGCCGCGCCAAGTCGCGCCTGCCGTCTGGTACGCGGCGATCTGGGCCGACCAGCCGCCGCAGTGGCCGAGCGACAAGGATGGCGAGCGCTTCATGAAGCTGGCGGTGGAACTGATGAGCGAAGCCACCTACATGCTCAGCGAGGAGCCGGATGATTACGAGGCGATCTTCCTCGCCGACGACAACGGCAAGGGCGAAAAGCTGATCGTCTCCGAATGGTGCGCGGGCTATTTGCGTGGTGCTGCGGTGGCCGGCTGGCTGGAAGAGTCGCTGCCCGAGCCGGTGGCGGCCGCCCTGGCGCTGATCACCCTGCACGGCGACGAAAGCGGTAGCGAGCGGCTCAAGGCCATGTCCGATGCGGAATATGACGCCAGCACGGCGATGATCGAACCGGCTGCCGTCGAGCTCTACCAATACTGGCAGCAGAACCTCGACCCGCTGCTGCCGGTGCGCCGCGAGGAGGCCAAGGTGGGTCGCAACGACCCGTGCACCTGCGGCAGCGGCAAGAAATACAAGCAGTGCTGCATGCGCTGACGCCGACTCAGCTGGCGCCGGTCTTGCGTTGTGCTGAGCTGAAATACCCGCCCCGGTCAGGCGGGTATTTCGCTGCCGGGTTTACTGACGTGGCGCCAGGCTGCTTTCGCCCGTGACCGACCACAGGCGATAGCGCACCTCGACATCATCCGGCGCATAGATCACCAACGGCAGCCTGCTGTTGTAGCGCAGCAGTTGCGGCTCGCCGCCGACAGGTACGAAGGCCTGCTTGCGGCTGTCGTCCGGGCAGGCCATCAGCGTGCTCATGGCCGGGCCGACCTGGCCCAGTTCGTAGTAGCTGTAGCCCCAGCCTTCCACGGTCTTTTCCTGCCACTGGCCGCCCAGACGCTGATGGTTGCAGTCCACTTCCAGGGTCTTGCCGGCGATGATCTCGACCTTGTACTCGGCTTCGTTGGCCTGTGCCGGCAGCTCGATCACATGGCGGCTGTAGCCTTCGGCGGCTGCGGGGAAGGGTTTCAACGCCTCGGGCGTGGCGGCGCAGGCCGCCAGCGGCAGTGTGCAGGCGAGGGCGAACAACGGCAGTTTGAGTCGGTTCATGATGATTCCTTTGAAGGGCTTTTGAGCCATCCGTGAAAGGGAAGCCACCGAGGCGGCGAAGCAGCACAGACCCTTTTCAATAGGTCAGGTTCCCTTAGGTTTCAAGCCATTTTCGGCACCTCGCCAGGGCGTCTCGTCGGAGGCTTTCAGTCTGGTGGGCAGGGTTCGCGGCAGGGAGTCCATTAACAAAGCACTCTGGGCGAGCTCATGGCCAGACTGCGCAGGGTATCGTGGCTTTCGCTTTCCAATCAGGCCTCCATTCGTAAGATAGGCCTGGTATTTCACTTACCTTCCACCCTCTCTACCGCCGCGTCACTTTCACCGCTAGAGTGCCGGCGCTTTCATCGAACAGGAAACAGAACATGTCCGACCTCGACTCAACCGCCTCGCGCAGCTGGAAACTGCCTGCGCGCGCCATGCCGGTGGCCTTCGCCTTCTACATGTCGGGCATCATGGCGATGCTGATGACGCTGGTCATCACTGCCGCGAACCGCGGTATCGGCGAGGGTTATCTGCAGGCAGCGCTCAGCGCATACAGCCTGGCGATGCCTGTGGCTTTCGTCTGCGTGATGCTGGTACGGCCGATCGTACTCAAGCTGGTGAGCCTGACGGTGCGGGCGCCCTGAGAAATCCCGGGTAGCCCTGCTGGGGGCCGCCTTCGACGCCGACAAGGCGAACCGGTGTGCGCCTTGCGAGGCGCACACCGACAAGGGCGCGATGATCAGGCGAAGACGAAGTACTTGCGCACGGTCTCGACCACTTCCCAGGTGCCTTTCATGCCGGGCTCGACCACGAAGATGTCGCCGGCCTTGAGGTGAATCGGTTCCATGCCATCCGGGGTGATGATGCAGTAGCCTTCCTGGAAGTGGCAGTACTCCCACTTCACGTACTCCACGCGCCATTTGCCGGGCGTGCAGATCCAGGTTCCCATGATCTTGCTGCCGTCGTCGGAGGTGTAGGCGTTGAGGTTGACGGTGTGCGGGTCACCTTCGATGCGCTCCCACTTGCAGGCGTCGACGACGGGCATCGGCTGGGTATCGCGCAGAACGGTGATCGGTTTATTGGCCATTGGCGCTCCGGTATCGGTCGGAAAGGGCCTTCACCATAGAGCGGGGTGGCAAGGGGCGGTTGCCGGGACGCGACGCGGGGCTATTCATTCGCGCTGTGTGCGCGGCCTTGCGGCTCCTGTCGGACGCGATTCACCAGGCCGGCCCTGATCTTTGCTGGCGGGCGCTGCGATATTTCTCCATCCTCTGCGGTTGCTGCCGCTGCGCCTGGGATATGATGCGCGCCCCTCGAAATCCTGGCGGGTCATCATGTCCGGCAACGCCCTCTATACCGACTTGTCGGGCTATTACGATCTGATGTGCGCGGACATCGACTACGCCGCGCAAAGCCACTGCGTGCAGCGCCTGCAGCAACTGTTCGGCAACGGCGGCAAGCGTCACCTCGACCTGGCCTGCGGTACCGGCCCGCATGTGCGCCATTTTATCGATGCCGGCTACACCAGCGGCGGCCTGGACATCAACCAGCCAATGCTCGACCGCGCCGCCTTGCGCTGCCCCGAGGCGCGCTTTTCCCGGCAGGACATGTGCGGTTTTCAGGTCGACGAGCCGCTGGATCTGATTACCTGCTTCCTGTACTCGATCCACTACAGCGCCAGCATCGAACGACTCAAGGCCTGCATTTCCAGCGTGCATGCGGCTCTGGCCCCGGGCGGCGTGTTCTGCTTCAACGCCGTGGACAGACAGCGCATCGACAACGCTTCGTTCGTTTCACACAGCGCCTTGCATGGCGAAGGGCAGTTCCGCTTCAGCTCCGGCTGGTACTACCCGGGCGACGGCGAGCAGCAGGCGTTGCGCCTGCGCATCGAGCGTACCCAGGCCGAACGGACCGAGATATGGAACGACGAGCACCCGATGGTAGCGGTGAGTTTCGCCGAGCTGCAGGCGCTGCTGGCGCCATACTTTGAAGTGCAGGCGCTGGAGCACGACTATCAGCGCCTGACGCCATGGGATACCAAATCCGGTAACGCGCTGTTCGCCTGTAGCAAGCGCTGACCGACGCTCCTGAGCTCTACCTGCCGGCCCTTTGCTCTATCCGGGGGCGCATAACCCCGTCAGTGTTCCGCTTCACTCTTCATGGTCAGCCGCTGGGCATGGGGGCGCGTCCGGCGCCGACGGCTGCGGACGCCAGACGAGTCAAGGTGCCATCGATCAGGCGGGCTGCGCCTGGCGGGCAACGGTCATTTCCCCTTGCAGTTGCGCGACCAGCGCATCCACCTTGTTCAGTGCCTGGGCAACCGATGCGGCAAGCAGTTCGCCGTCGACCTCCTGCCCCTCGATGGCGATCTGGTGCACACGGGTGATGCCGATGAAGCCGAGCGCGGTGATCAGGTTCGGCTCCAGATGGTTCATGTGCGCCATCTCGCCGCCGGCATCGAAACCGATGCCGCCGCGTGCGGTGAGGATCACCACATGGCGTGGCCGGTCGGCCAGCATGGGCACATAGGGATCGAGCAGGTTGCTCTCGTCCACCTCCACGGTACGACCGGGGCGCACGATCTGATCGATCCACGCCTTGAGCGCGGCGGGCATGCCGAAGTTGTACAGCGGCGTGCCGATCACCAGCACATCGGCGGCAATCAGTTCGTCCACCAGACGATCGCTTTCGGCCAGCGTCTCACGCATCCAGGCTTCACGCTTGGGCTCGGGAGTGAAGGACGAGGCGATCCAGTCATGGCTGATGATCGATGGCGGGTTCTGGCCGATATCGCGGTAGGTGATGACGTCCTGCGGGCGTCGCGCCTGCCACTGGCTGACGAAGCGATGGCTGAGGTTGCGGCTGTGGGAACCGTGCAGATCCTGGCCGGCGAAGCCAGGGCGGGCGCTGGCGTCGAGATGCAGAATATGGGTCATGGTGAATCTCCTGCTTGAATTTGAATTCATCTGTGATTGGCAGCAGACTCAGGCTAGAGTCGCCCAATGTTGGCGACAAACGATCAATATTTTGTGAAACGGATGAGGAAATCTCAGCTATGGGTCGACGCCGGCTACCTCCGTTATCCGCCTTGCGGGCCTTCGAGGCGGCGGCTCGTCACGAGAGTGCCAAGCAGGCGGCGGAAGAACTCTCCGTGACGGCTACGGCGATCAGTCATCAGATCCGCGCGCTGGAAGAATCCCTCGGCGTCGCGCTGTTTCTGCGCAAACCGCGCCAGTTGGAACTGACCATGGCCGGGCGCGAGTTGCAGCAGGTGCTGGAAAGCGCCTTCGACAGCATCGGCGCAGCGGTCGAACGGCTCAGCGCCGCACCGCGCCGGCACGCGGTCACCCTCAGTACCACGCCTGCGATTGCGGTGCGCTGGCTGCTGCCCTGGGTCTGCCTGCTGCGTGACTCCCATCCGCATATCGACCTGCGCATTCACGCCTCGCACGAGCCGGTGGCGCTCGACGGTGTCACTGCGGATATCGCCATCCGCTATGGCGATGGCCGCTGGCCCGGGCTGGTGGCGGAAAAACTCTTCGACAACACCTTCGTTCCGGCGTGCAGCCCGCTACTGGAGCTGCACGACGTCACCGATTTGCCCAGGCATACGCTGATCCATTTCCGCAACCAGGCGGTGATGTCCGCACCGCTGGATTGGGCCGTCTGGCAGAAGAAGGCCCAGGTGACGGGGCTGGATGTCGGTGCCGGGCTGGTGTTCTCCGACGAGACCCATGCCGTCTCGGCGGCCATCGGCGCCCAGGGCGTGGCGCTGATGAGTCGGCAATTGATCGAAGACGAGCTGAAGGCTGGACGACTGGTGCAGCCCTTCGGTCCCGAGCTGGAAGGCAAGCCGTTCTATTTGGTGTACCCGGAAAGCCGGCGCAACGACCCGAGTATCCAGGCCGTGCGGCAATGGATCCTGACGGTGCCAGGCGGGTTGTGTTCGATCTAGAGGCAGTGGCCGGTATTTGCCGGGCGGATATCAAGCGCGCTAGGCGCCGGGTCGGGGCGCATAGCGTTTCGTCATCACCGCCCATTGCAGTGTGGGTGCCTCCTCCAGCTTCAGCGACCCGACCCTGAGTTGCACCATTGCCGGATCGTTGCCTGCATAAGCGACTGCTTCGTCGATGGCCCGCGTCCAGTCATGCTCGTCAAACCCAGCGCCGACCAGGATGGCGCTTCCACTCGCGGCGGACTGGTCGACGGCAAGAAGGCGCGACATGTACCAGAAGTCGTCGGACGCGCTGAGAAACAGCTTGCCGCGGTTGTTGTTGGCGAACGGGACTTTCAGTTCGATGTAGTGGTAGCCGTGGCCTGCGGCATCACGTACCCACAGGTCGCATTGCTTGGTTTCACGGTCCATCTGTCCGCGCCGCTGATCCAGCCAGACCTTGTACTCGACTCCCACATCCGTCTGCGGCTGCAGCTGGTAGCGTTCGGTCAGCCAGAGATAGAGCTCGATCTTCAGCCAGCCCTCGAAGCCGTTTCGCAGTTTCGACAGCTGGTACAGGGCAGGGGCGCGGCGAGTTTGCAGGTCGTCGAGAAACGCCGCAAAGGTGTCCGCGACATGGATGATGCCGGGCATCACAACTCCTTGGCATTCGTCCGGTTATCGGGCGGCAGGTAATAGGCGTCCCACAGCTTGTTGCGGAATTTGTTGCTTGGGTCGACGCGCCTTTTCAGCGCGAAGAACGCTTCGGCGTGTGGATAGGCGGCGAGGAACTGCTCACGGCTGGCGTGGATTTGATAAGGCAGGTAGTAGCTGCCCTGGTGGGCGATGGCGAGGTCGATCAGTTGCCGTGTCCAGTTGGCCACGGCGGTGCGCTCGTCGGGCGAGACGCCCTGGCGGTAGTAGATCACCAGCGCGAAGGTGTCTTCGCGGGCCCAGGCCAGCAGCGTACCCGGGTCGGCCTTGGCATGGCGGATGGAGATATTGGCCACCTTGACCTTGTGCTTCTTGAGCACATTTCCCATACCCGCGACGAAGTGCTCCAGCTGGGCTTGCGGGACGAAATACTCCTGCAGCACGTAACTGTAGCCAGGGCCGGATATGGGCTGCAGCTCGCGCACATCCAGACTGGCTTCATGGTTGCGCCACTGCACCTGTGGTCGTTTGAGCAGCAGCGGGTCGACCAGGCTTTCGCGTACCTTGGCGCTGCCATTGCTGCCGGCCACAGCCAGTGCGGCGCGCATGGCCTTGTAGTCACGCTCCAGCGGCACCAGGCGTTCGGTCACGGTCAGCGGTGCGTCGGTACGCAGGTAGGACACGGCACGCACGCTGTCGTAGTCGTCGGTGTAGAGGATGCCGTTGTGCATCACCATGTCCGGGTTGTCGAGGACCTGGCTGGCGAAGAACTGCGCATAGTCACTGAGCGGCATGACTTGCGTCTGACGCATCAGCCTGCTGTTCTCCACCAGCGGCAGGGTGGCCTCGACGATGACGCCCAGCCCGCCGTAACCGCCGATGGCGCCATGGAACAGCTCGCTGTTGTGCGTCGGGCTGGCGTCCACCACCTGGCCGTCGGCCAGCACCAGGCGCAACGAACGCACGCCGAGCACCAGCGGCCCCTGGCCGACGTAACGGCCATGGGCATTGACGCTGAGCGCGCCGCCAACGGTGAAGTTGGCGTAGGACTGCATGATCTGCGGCGACAGGTCGTGTGGGTCGATGTACTCCAGCACTTCGCGCCAGGTGATGCCGGCCTGTACACGAATCTCCCGGCGCTCTGCGGAAAACTCCAGCACCCGGTTGAAGCGGCGCATATCCAGCTGCAGGGCTTGCTCGGTCGCAGTCTGCCCGCCCATGCTGTAGCGCCCGCCGCCAATGGCGATAGGCCCGGGATGCGCGCGCACCGCCTCGACGATCTGTTCCAGCTCGGTAGGCGCCAGCACCTGCGCCACCTCGATGGGGTTCATGCCGCTGACGTCGTTGACGATTTCCACGGCATGGGTGGCCTGGCACAGCAGCAGGATAAGGAGGGGGAGAATGCGCATCGGACGTCCCTGTTCGCGGCAATGAAGCGGATGATCTTGGTGGCGCGGTGCATCGGTGGAAATGGCCTGCCATCGAGCGAGCGCTGGCGGCCATTGTTCCTCAACTGCTGTGGCGAGTGTCAATTGAAATAGCGGTGGCCCCCGCGGCTGGTACTCGTCGTGGCGGTCAGCCAGGGCCGGGCGGATTCAGGCCGGCAGCGCCGGGCGCACGCGCAAGGTCAGGCCGGCATGCACCGCCAGCGTGGCGATCACCAGCGCGCCACCGTAGAGCGTCGCATTGGCCGGCGTCTCGTGCAGGAAGTACCAGACCCACAGCGTACCCAGCACGGTTTCCAGCAAATAGAACAGCGCCACTTCGGCTGAAGGCAGGTAGCGGGTGGCGTTGTTGATCAGCAAGGTGGCCAGCGGCATTTGCACCAGGCCCATGATGGCCAGCGCCCAGTAGCTCGAAGCACCCAGCGCGAAGGGCTGCGCGTTGGGCCAGGCGATCAGTGCCGCCGCCAGCCCGCCGAGGGCGATCAGCGGCATGCGTTCCAGCGCCGGATGGCGGCGCAGCAGTGTCAGGTTGGCACCCACCGCCGCCGAGGACAGCAGCGCATAGCCGTTGCCGGCCAGGTCGCTGGCATCAAAGGCGCCGGCGAATACCAGCATGATGCCCAATGCCGCCACGCCAATGGCCAGCCAGGTGCGCAGCGCCACCTGCTCGCCGAGAAAGAAACGGGTGAACAGCGCGGCGAACAGCGGCGCCGTGCAGAGAATGACCACCACGTTGGCGACCTGGGTATGGATCACCGCAAGCACGAAGAAGATCGAGATCAGCGCCAGCAGCAGGGCAGAGCAGGCACTGAGCAGCGGATGCGCGCGAACGCTGGCGCGGCTCTTGGCCGACAGCGAGAACACGCCGAGGGCCAGGAACATCAGCAGCCCGCGCCAGAATACGATGCTCCAGCCATCGGCCTGGGCCAGACGTACCAGCAGGCCATCGAAGCTGAGAATCGCGATGCCGCTGGTCACAAGCAGCAAGCCCCGTGCTGAATCATTCATCCGTGGGTCCTCGGTAGGTCGTTGTCGGTATCGTGTCCTGGGCTGGCGAGCCCTCGAACGCGGGCGCAGCCAGTGCTAGCCCCGATGATGGCCGCGATCTGTGCCACTAACCTGCCCAGAAGCGCCCCGAGCACTGCGGTTAGCGACCTTGGCTGCGCGCACCGAGCGTGAGCCTGCCAATCGCAGACGACGTGGCGGTTCAGTGCAGCGCGCGCGAGGGCAGGCGTTCGTCGACCAGCTGCTGCGCCTGGAGCGCGAGCGCATCGAGATGCTGGTCGCGCTGCTTTTCCGCCTGCTGCATGGCGCGCTGGCCGTGCTGCTTGAGCAGGTAGGCGTGAATCTGCCGGACCTCCGTGGAGGCGAACACCGGCGCCAGGTCGGCGACGGCGAACATGCCGCTGGAGCGATAGTCGCGGCTGTTCATCACCACCTGCGCACCCTGGGCGGCCAGCACCTGCAAACCCATGGACTCGAACAGCGGCACCTTGTCCGCGGTGCAGGCCAGTTCCAGGTGCGGGCGTTGCTCCAGTACGCGTTGCAGCAGCGCCCGACCGATGCCCTGGGCGCGATGCTCGCTGTGCACAGCCAGATAGGCGAGAGTGCAGGCGGCAGCATCGTCCGGGCTGGGCAGGTACAGGGCAAACCCGAGCACACGGGCCGGATCTTCATCGTCCAGCGCCAGCAGCAACTGCACGGGGCCTTCGGCGTCGCCGTTCATGGTCTGCAGGTGCAGATGCAGCTCATAGCCGATCACGTACTGGTAAAGCTGGTACAGCGGGTTGCTCGGCAGCAGCGGTACCGCGCTGATGTCGGCGAAATAGTCGACCACCATCTGTTGCACCTGGCTCTTCAGTGACTCGGGCGACGGGCTGCTGAGGTGGGCAAGGGTGAACATCGGCAGATGGGTTCCGCTGGACAAGGGGGCACGATTGTAACCCGCAGGTAGCGCTCAGATCGTTTCCCGCAGATCGGCGCCGGCTGCTCCCGCTTCTTCCCCCGTCCGATCTACTACCCGCGTGCTGTTTCGCCCGCCGCGCTTGGACTGATAGAGCAAGGTGTCGCCTTGCTCTATCAGCGCCGCCAGGCTGGCCGGTGGCTGATCGAACAACGTGGCGCCTATGCTCAGGGTCACGGTCTGCGGAGTGGCAAAGGCTTGTGACGCCATGAGGTTGAAGCGCTGGCGCAGCGCATTGCCCAATGTCACGACGGACTCGTTCGACGTGTCGCTCAGCAGGATGACGAACTCGTCGCCACCCAGGCGTGCCGTCAGCGCGCGCTCCGGCAGATACGAGCGCAGTATCTCGGCGAGACTGATTAGCAGGCGGTCTCCCGCCAGATGGCCGTGAAGGTCGTTGACCAGCTTGAAGTTGTCGATGTCGATCAGCAACAGGGCGCCGGTGCGAGCGGGCGAGGTTTCCTTCAGCAGGTCGCCAGCTCGTGCCTCCAGCGCACGACGGTTGTACAGCGACGTCAGCGGATCGCGCGCGGCCAGGCGCTCGATGCGTTTTTCGCGGCGCCAGCGCACGGTACCGGTCATCGACAGGGAAATCAGCATCAGAGCCATGGCGCCTTCCACCAACGAAACCTGAATGATCAAACCGCGAAAGGCGCTGAGGTCGATCAGCGTGCCGGGCACCACGGCGGTCATGGCCTTGGCTACGTAGAAAAGGCCATGCACCAGCAATACATAACGCAACTGGGCGGCGCCCACGCTCAATGAATTGCCATGGGGGCGCAGCAGAACGCTGGCCTTGAGCGTGACCAGGGCGACCAGCATCGAGTTGGTGAGCAGCATGACCCTGGACCACTGCGGCCCATCCGGCAGGAGCAGCATCGCCAGCCAGGCGACAAAGACCAGGTACCAGGCCCGCGAGAAACGCGCCTCGGTGAAGCGGGCCACGCCCAGCAGGAACAACCAGTGGGCCGTCACCAGCAGGCCATTGGCCAACCAGATGCCGATCAGGATCAGGCCGCTGCCACGCAGCAGGGCCAGGGTTGAGCCGATGGTGATGGTTGCGAAGCCTGCGCTCCAGAACAGCAAGGGCGACTCCCGCACGTTATGCCACTCCACCGCCAGGTACAGCGCAGCAGCCGCGGCGAGGGCGACGGTCAGGGTCAGCATGGTCGGGGCGTCGAACGCCATGTTCTGGGTAGCCTGTGTGGATTGCACGATGAAGGATGCCTCGGCGTATGCCGGGCTTTTGGGGCGGCAGATTGTAAGGGCTCGCGGAGAATTTCAAAGGGCTGGCGGTCGGGTGCCTGCAGTGGTCCCACGCTTCGCGTCATGAACGCCAGCGCCATCCTGGCCTGGAGCGTCTCGGGTAGCATGGCGGCACATCGAACAGCGACCCGGAAGAGCCATATGCCATCGCCGAAACGAAAATACTCAGGCATCGAGCGCGAGCTGATCCGCGCGTTGACCCTTGCCTGCGAAACGGCGAAAAGCGAAATCGTCGGCTTCCAGTGGCTGACTCATGGTGTGGACTACGAACAGTTTCCGCAGAGCCTTGTGGTGACCTGGATGTTCGATAGCGAGGCGAGCAGGGCGCGGGCACTCGCCAGCCCGGACAAGGCGAGAATGCTGGCGCTGACCCTGGCGGCTTTCGACGAGGTGGGCATCAGCGTATCGCGCATCGTCGACCACGTGGCGTTCTCGGTCGAACGACCGGCAAGGGGCAAGCGTGGCTAAGGACATTGAAAACCCTTGCGTGTCGCTGTGTCAGCTCAACAGCGAGCTGTGCGTCAGTTGCGGGCGCACGCGCGAGGAAATCCGCAAATGGCGGGGCATGAAACGGCCCGAGAAGATGGCCACCGTGCAGAAGGCCGCAGCAAGGATGAAGGTGATTGCCAGGAAGAAAGGCAAGAACTAGCAAGACGGGCCGGATGGGAACTGCTGTCCCTACCGACCCGGTGCTCATGCACTATTACTGCGGCTCGGCTAAAAACGGTGCGACGCTACCGAATGGATAACTGCCCATTCCAATGCGCAAGGGGGCGATGGTCTTCGGTATGTTGGTGCCGACGACCAGCACATTATCAACAAGCACCTGCTCGCCGGGGTTACGGTTATCCGCTGCGACGATCAGGTAATAAGTGCCGCTGTGAGTAACCTGGCCCGCTAGCTCTTGATTAACCACACCGATCTGGCCACGTATCTGGCCAAAGCCACGACCAATCACTGTTGATTTCTCATCCAGCAAAATCAAGTAAGGCGATAAAACATACTTGCTAAAGCCAAGGCAACTGTTCACGCACCAGGAGTGAACCTTGATCAGAAAGGGCTTGTTGGCCTTGGGGTCGACGGAAAATACACGGTAGTTGGACGGTACCCCATCGACTAACAGACGAGGCTCCTGCGCACTGATCTGCCATTGTTTTGGACGCCATCCTGGGTTGATCTGCATGGGCTCGACAGTGGCATTGCGAACTGCTTCTGCGGGTGTTTTGGCCAGGGGGGTAGTGGAACCGACTACTTGCTCCTGATAGAGCCGCTGCGGGTTGGCGCTGCAGGCTATCAAACCCAGGCAAAGGCTCAGAAGAAGGATAAGGCGCATTGTATTTTCCTTGAAATGGGAAAAGTGCATAACGAATCTATCGTTCGGCTAAGGCGAATCAGCATGCAATGCTGAGCGAAGAACTCCTTCTGCGCAGGATCATCGGGCCGTTTCGCCGAAGCGATAATCCACCGCTACCAGCCGATCCAGTGAGTTGCCGTAATGAAAGGTGAATGGTCGCCCGGCAGCCATGATCCGCTTCAGGCAGCTTGCCTCGAACTTGCCAAGGTCGTTGGTGGTAAGGCCGCCTCTGTGGTCGATCAAACCTAGCTCACCGAAGAAGAACACCAGCTCATCGGCCTGGTTGTTACGGGCGTTGGCGCTGGTGATCAGCTTGTAGCGGTAATGGCCTTCGGCAACGGCCTGATCGAGGTCGCTGTTGCCGATACTCACCGACGTAGGCAGGCGGAAGCTCTGTGTCGCCAGAAACTGGTTGAGCATGTCGACGCTGCCGTGCTCGCCGGGGGCGTTCAACTGATAGTGGATTTGCGGCAGCGGCTTCTCCAGGCCCAGGGTGACCTGGCAGTGCACCGGGCTGGACTGGTACAGGCGGACACCCGGCGCCTCGCGCTCCTGGTACATCAGTCGTGGCGTGTCGAAGTATTCGATGCGGCTGGTGAATTGCGGGCGCATCATGTTGGCCTTTGCCTGCAGCATCCGGATCGTGTCGGCAAATGGATCACCCTTTACCACTTCGGGCTCCTGCTGCTTGATGCGCAAACGCACCTGTTGCGCCTCGGCACGTGCCTTGAGCAGATCGTCGAAGTAGGTGGTCAGGCTTGCCTGCTGTTGCTGGCTCAGCGCGTCTTCGGGGAAGGAGACGGCCACTGCCTTGCCATCGTTGCGTGTGTCGAGCGTCGCCTGGCTGCTGTCGATACCGGCGTTTTGCAGGCCATCGAGGATCGCTTGCTGGTATTGCGAGTCGAGCCCCCAGCCACTGGAAACAGGTTGCTCGAAGTGCAGAACCAGGCGTTCTTCCTTGCAGGCGCCAAGCAGTATCAGCGCGCCAAGCAGCAGGATGCGATGGACGTTCATTAGACCTCTCCCTAGGTCAGCAATGGGCCGCGCATGATAGCGCCTGGTTTGTGCGGGGGAAGGGAAGTGGGGCACGACCGTGGGAATTCCCCTGCGGGGCGTGGGCGATCAACCTTAGCTAACGTCCAGCTGGCGCTGGGTGATGTCCTTCATCTTGGCGCCGAGGATCGCCGCCTCGATTGCCTTCACCGTGTCCTTGGCCGGAGGCATTTCGAAGACGGCACTTTCGGCGAGGGTGTACAGGCGCTCGCCGCTATTCAGGGTCAGTTCGAGAAATGCCACGTGCTCCGACCAGGAGCGGTAGCGGCGCACCATGAAAAGGCTGTGCCTGGCCTTGGTCGAGCTGATTTTCGCCAGGGGAATCCGGCGGTTGCCGTCCTCGCTGCACAGCACCAGTTCGTCCGCGTGGATGAAGGCAGGTTGGCTTTTGGCGATCCGGCGCCATTCCACGATGAAGCGGCCCAAGATGATCAGCATGACGCAGGGCAGAGGCGAGAGCAGGGCGAATTCATCGTTTGCCAGGCCCTTCAGGGTGATGCCGGCCATGAGCAGCAGGAAGAGAAGGGTGATGATCCTGTAGAACTGGACATTGCCGAAGTCCGAGTGGGGCAGTAAACGAACTTCCATGCGTCATTTTTCCTGGGGGTTATTGCTGCGGAGTTGGGACAGCGTATTGCATCTGTTGTGGTGCTGCTGGGTCTGCTCCGCAAAAACGCGGGTGCAGCGATCTGTGGTGCTGAAAGTCACTCACCGTTTTCAATCAAGGAGTCCAGGAGTCCAGGCCTCTTGCTACGGAGTGAACTCGCCGCTTGTGTGTCGTTCTTGATACCGGTTCCGCCCTTACGGCGGGTCACTTCTGGCAAACGCCCCAGAAGTAACCAAGAGGTCTTTGCCCCTGGCATCCGGCCCGACTTCGTCGGGTTCCCTCGCTCCATCGTCGTTCCAGGGGCACGCCGCGAAGGGCCATCCCTGGCCCATCGCGGCTCTCGCGGCATCCATGCCGCTCAACCCCTTACACAACGATTCCACTCGGCCTCCTGACGGGGCGTTTGGCGTTGCCTAGGCGATTGGTGTTCCCAAAACACTAAAGAGCCAGAGCATCGTGGCAACGCCACGATGCTCTGGCTCTTTAAGCTCTGCTCTTGTTTGTTGCTCTGCCTTCCACAAAACGCTCATGCACCGCGATCCCCGAATCCCGTCAGGAGGCCGAGTGGAGGTGCTGTAGAGAGGGGCGTTTGGCATGGATGCCAAACGAGGAGTGATGGGCCAGGGATGGCCCCTCGCGACGACCCTCGGAGCAGCGCCGGAGCGAGGGGAGTTTCGCGCAGCGAAACCCGGATGCCGGGCGCGCTTTCTCTTTGGTTACTTTCTCTTTCGCGCGAGCAAAGAGAAAGTGACTCGCCGTAAGGGCGAAAAGGGTTATGGACGGCGCCGGTAAATCTTGGTCTGTCCCCGATTATCGCTTCATCCACCATTGCGGTGGTTGACCGGGCTACTCGCTTTAATTGGAAACTTTATGGATATTAATTTGACAAACTATTGTTGTTTTTGCTGGATTATCATTTTTTTTGTAGAGGACTATCCGCTCGGAAAATAATCCCAGAAGCCAGCTACCACATACAGCGTAGAATGTTGTGTCGTCTAATTTTGTGGATTTGTTCTTTATAGCGTATATGAGCTGAATATCTGAAGCTTGCAAGTTTATTTCTCTCTTCTTGGGTGGCTCTTGCTTTAGATCGTATTCAGTTAAATCATTTTCTTTCATCCATTTTATTATTGCAGATCTGAACTTGTTTTCCTTGGATAACATAACGAATCTTGGCGACATTTCAATCAATGCAAAAATAATCGCTGTAGAATAAAATCCTATATCGTCATTCCATATTGCAATCAGTTTTCCTGCAAGTACTGCGGCAATGAATATTGAAAATGTTCTGATCATTTCCGCTTCCCTCTGGTGTATGCTGATTTTTGAGCGACGCGGAGCGTGGGAACAATAAAAAAATCTGTCCTCTTTTCCGCTCAGCTATATCCACTCATAGTCCGGTTCTTCATTTTCAAGGTGATCTGCTGGTGTGGTTTGGTTTTTGTAATGGGGTTTTGTTTTTATTATGGTTAATAGTTCTTCTGATGTTATCTCTTGAGAGTCTTTGTAGGCGGTTTGATGGTATAGGCTTAGTATCTTTGGGTGGGATTTTAGTCTTTTTTGGTTGAATGTTTTTAAGAATGAATATTTTTCTATGTAGTATTTAAGGTCTTTGCCTTGGGGTGTTAGGCAGTTGGCGAATATTAGGTCTATTTCGGCAGAGCTGAATTGGGCTCTAAGCATGTTTGCGTATTGTCTTTGCTCAAGGTAGTTTCTTCGGTCTTTAGATAGCTGCTCTCGTAATTCTCTGAGAGTTTTTGCTTTCCCGGGTGAGAGAGAAGACTTTCCATAGCTGTCGATGTATTTCAGTATCTGATATAGACTTCGGAAATAGTGACCTATTTCAAGTTGATGTTTTCCGATTAGCGATCTGGCTCGCGCTCGAAATGCAGTGGTTTCTCTTTCTGGGAAATCACCTCTGCTGATTTGATTGAAAGGAATATGATCTTTTGCAATCTGTGCTAATGCTTCTCGGCCAGTGTGTAGCTTGTTATCGCTGTCTAGGTATTTTATGTTTTCAGTTATTTTCATGTGTGCGTTTAATAATCCAAAAAAAGCAGACTCAAAGCTTTGTCTTTCAAATATCTTGGTCTGGTTTTCTTGGGTTTTATGCGATGATTTTGCATCTTCTCGAGCTATTCGCGATTCCTCTCTAGCTTCTTTTAGTTCGTCGCTTTGTATTTTTAGCGTGTAGAGTAGGGTGAGAAAGGCTATGAAGCTCAAGGCAGGATTTAGTATGCCGCCAACGAAGTCTCCAATTTGTCCCCAGTGTTCTGCTGTTTTTGAGTTTGATATAGATAATATTGGTATGTCTATTCCAAATTGAAAGCGAATGATTACGAGCGCTGCAACAAATAGGCAGAGTGTTACTGCTATTGCCAATATGTACGTCATAGGGCGATGTTCTCGCCATAAAGTACCTAACAAATTGCGCATTCCCATACTAATTATTTCCAATAAAAAGCCCCGCACTAGGCGGGGCTTCTTATTTTCGCTTCAACCCCAACATCCATGGCAGGTGTAGGGTCAATCTACTCTGATGTCAGCGAGCCATCAATCCCAGCTCAACGCCCCACCAGTCTGATACTCGATCACTCGCGTCTCGAAGAAGTTCTTCTCCTTCTTCAGGTCCATGATCTCGCTCATCCACGGGAAGGGGTTGGTGGTGCCTGGGTACTCTTCCTTCAGGCCGATCTGGGTCAGGCGGCGGTTGGCGATGAATTTGAGGTAGTCCTCCATCATCGCGGCGTTCATGCCCAGTACGCCGCGCGGCATGGTGTCACGCGCGTATTCGATCTCCAGCTGGGTGCCCTGCAGGATCATCTGGGTCGCTTCGTCCTTCATCTGGGCATCCCACAGGTGCGGGTTCTCGATCTTGATCTGGTTGATCACGTCGATGCCGAAGTTCAGGTGCATGGACTCGTCACGCAGGATGTACTGGAACTGCTCGGCGGTGCCGGTCATCTTGTTGCGGCGGCCCATGGAGAGGATCTGGGTGAAGCCGCAGTAGAAGAAGATGCCTTCCAGTACGCAGTAGTAGGCGATCAGGTTCTTGAGGAACTGACGGTCGGTTTCCGGGGTGCCGGTGTTGAAGTTCGGGTCGGAGATCGAGCGGGTGTACTTCAGGCCCCAGGAGGCCTTCTTCGCCACGCTCGGGATCTCGTGGTACATGTTGAAGATCTCGCCTTCATCCATGCCCAGCGACTCGATGCAGTACTGGTAGGCGTGGGTATGGATCGCTTCCTCGAAGGCCTGGCGCAGAATGTACTGGCGGCACTCAGGGTTGGTGATCAGGCGGTACACGGCCAGTACCAGGTTGTTGGCAACCAGGCTGTCGGCAGTGGAGAAGAAGCCGAGGTTGCGCATGACGATGCGGCGCTCGTCTTCGCTGAGACCGTCTGTGGATTTCCACAGGGCGATGTCGGCGTTCATGTTCACTTCCTGCGGCATCCAGTGGTTGGCGCAACCATCCAGATACTTCTGCCAGGCCCAGTCGTACTTGAAGGGTACGAGCTGGTTGAGGTCGGCGCGGGCGTTGATCATCTGCTTGTCGCCGACCTGTACGCGTGCAGCGGCGCCTTCCAGATCGTCCAGACCTTCCTGGATGTCGAGGTCGTTCAGGGCCTTCTTGGCGCGGGCGACGGCGTCGGAGTCGTTGGCGTCGACGGCGCGGGCCTGCTCGACCGAACCGGCAGCTTCGTTGTCGAGCTTGTCGAAATTGGTGCCGGCGCTCTGCGCGTTGGCTTTGCTTGCGGCGGCTGCTTCTGCGCCGTCTTCCTTGTCGAATTCATCCCAGCTCAGCATGGCTTGGCTCCTGCGTGAGGGCCGGTGAATAAACCGGCCTGTATGGATATACAGATAATTTGAATTATGTTCCGTTGCGTGATGCGCGCAAGGGTAAACCGGTACCACTGGTCAGCAGGCGGTGGATTGCCGGCTGGCCGTTGCCCCTCGACCCGGAGGAGGAGGGGCGGGAATTTGGTGGGGGAGGGGTGACGGTTCTGCCTGGGCTTTGGGTCGCGGCTAAAGCCCCTCCCACATGTACAAGCCGAACCGCTTTCCCTCTCCCTAACCCTCTCCCGCAAGCGGGAGAGGGGACTGATAGTGTGTTGCTCTAGCTTTTTATCCAACCCTTCGAGCGTGTAGCTGAGCGAGTGAGCGCTAGGCGCCTGGTAGGTCGGAGCCCCTGAGCGTACTGCAGTACGTGATGGGGGCCGGCCTACCGGGCAACGACGCGGGCGCCGCTCAGATACGCGCGCCAGCCTTACGCTTACTGACAAGCTTCGCAGTCGGGTTCGTCGATGGCACAGGCTTTCGGTACGGGCGCCGGGGCCGGGGCGGCCTGCTGGGCAGGCGCCTGGGCCTTGGCCGAGAAGCCTTCGTCGCCACCAGCGGAAACTGCGTTGAGCTTGCCGGTGTTGATGGTGGACTTCTCGGTGCTGGTGGCGGCCAGGGCACGGAGGTAGTAGGTGGTTTTCAGACCACGGTACCAGGCCATGCGGTAGGTCACGTCCAGCTTCTTGCCCGAGGCGCCGGCGATGTACAGGTTCAGCGACTGAGCCTGGTCGATCCACTTCTGGCGACGGCTGGCGGCGTCGACGATCCACTTGGTTTCCACTTCGAAGGCGGTGGCGTACAGGTCTTTCAGGTCCTGCGGGATGCGCTCGATCTGCTGCACGGAGCCGTCGTAGTACTTCAGGTCGTTGACCATGACCGGGTCCCACAGGCCACGGTTCTTCAGGTCGCGAACCAGGTAGGGGTTGATCACGGTGAATTCGCCGGAGAGGTTCGATTTCACGTACAGGTTCTGGTAGGTCGGCTCGATCGACTGCGACACGCCAATGATGTTGGAGATGGTCGCGGTCGGCGCGATGGCCATGATGTTCGAGTTGCGGATGCCTTTCTTCACGCGCTCGCGGATCGGCGCCCAGTCCAGGGTCTCGGACAGGTCGACGTCGATGTACTTCTGGCCGCGGGCTTCGATCAGGATCTGCTGGGAGTCCAGTGGCAGGATGCCTTTGCTCCACAGCGAGCCTTCGAAGGTGCTGTAGGCGCCGCGCTCTTCGGCCAGATCACAGGAAGCCTGGATGGCGTAGTAGCTGATCGCTTCCATGGAGCGGTCGGCGAACTCGATGGCCGCGTCGGAGCCGTAGGCGATGTGCTGCAGGTACAGGGCGTCCTGGAAGCCCATCAGGCCGAGGCCGACCGGACGGTGCTTGAGGTTGGAGTTACGCGCCTGCGGCACGCTGTAGTAGTTGATGTCGATGACGTTGTCGAGCATGCGCACGGCGGTCTTCACGGTGCGGCCGAGTTTCTCGATGTCCAGCTTGCCGTCGACGATGTGGTTGACCAGGTTGACCGAACCCAGGTTGCAGACGGCGATCTCGTCGGCATTGGTGTTCAGGGTGATCTCGGTGCACAGGTTGGAGCTGTGGACCACGCCCACGTGCTGCTGCGGGCTGCGCAGGTTGCACGGGTCCTTGAAGGTCAGCCACGGGTGGCCGGTCTCGAACAGCATCGAGAGCATCTTGCGCCACAGGTCCTTGGCCTGGACGGTCTTGTACAGCTTGATCTTGCCGTACTCGATCAGGGCTTCGTAGTACTCGTAGCGCTCCTCGAAGGCCTTGCCGGTCAGGTCGTGCAGGTCCGGTACTTCGGATGGCGAGAACAGGGTCCACTTGCCGTCTTCGAAGACGCGCTTCATGAACAGGTCCGGAATCCAGTTGGCGGTGTTCATGTCGTGGGTACGACGACGGTCGTCACCGGTGTTCTTGCGCAGTTCGAGGAATTCCTCGATGTCCATGTGCCAGGTTTCCAGGTAGGCGCAGACCGCGCCCTTGCGCTTGCCGCCCTGGTTCACGGCCACGGCGGTGTCGTTGACTACTTTCAGGAAGGGTACGACGCCTTGGGATTTGCCGTTGGTGCCCTTGATGTAGGAGCCCAGCGCGCGCACCGGAGTCCAGTCGTTGCCCAGGCCGCCGGCGAATTTGCTCAGCATGGCGTTGTCGTGGATGGCGCCGTAGATGCCCGACAGGTCGTCCGGCACGGTGGTCAGGTAGCAGGAGGACAGCTGCGGACGCAGGGTGCCGGCGTTGAACAGGGTCGGGGTCGACGCCATGTAGTCGAACGAGGACAGCAGGTTGTAGAACTCGATGGCGCGGTCTTCCTTCTGCGGCTCTTCGATGGCCAGGCCCATGGCCACGCGCATGAAGAACACCTGCGGCAGTTCGAAGCGGATGCCGTCCTTGTGGATGAAGTAGCGGTCGTACAGGGTCTGCAGGCCGAGGTAGGTGAACTGCTGGTCACGCTCGTGGTTGATGGCGCGGCCCAGTTTCTCCAGGTCGAATTCCTTCAGCTTGGCGTCCAGCAGCTCGAACTCCACGCCTTTCTCGACGTAGGCGGGCAGGGCCTTGGCGTACAGGTCGGCCATTTCGTGGTGAGTGGCGCTGCCGGCGATGCCGAGGAAGCCCAGGGCTTCGGAGCGGATGTTGTCCATCAGCAGACGGGCGGTGACATAGCTGTAGTTCGGCTCACGCTCGACCAGGGTACGGGCGGTCATCACCAGGGCGGTGTTGACGTCCTTCTCGGCCACGCCGTCGTACAGGTTCTTCAGGGTTTCGCGCTCGATCAGCGAGCCGTCGACTTCGGCCAGGCCTTCGCAGGCCTCGCGGATGATGGTCTGCAGGCGGCCCATGTCCAGCGGCTGCAGTTCGCCAGCGGCGTTGGTGATGCGGATGCTCGGGTGCGGCTGGGCGATTTCGCTGCCGGCACTGGCCTTGCGCTTGCTGGCCTGGGCTTCGCGGTAGATCACGTAGTCACGGGCGACTTTCTGCTCGCCGGCGCGCATCAGGGCCAGTTCGACCTGGTCCTGGATCTCTTCGATGTGGATGGTGCCGCCGGACGGCATGCGGCGCTTGAAGGTGGCGGTGACCTGCTCGGTCAGGCGCGCCACGGTGTCATGGATACGCGACGAAGCGGCAGCGGTGCCGCCTTCTACTGCAAGGAAGGCCTTGGTGATGGCGACGGTGATCTTGTCATCGGTGTAGGGGACGACAGTGCCGTTGCGCTTGATCACGCGCAGTTGGCCGGGAGCGGTGGCAGCCAGATCCTGAGAGGATTCAGCGGCCTGCGGCGCCACGGCCTGCGGGTTCTCGCGAGTAGTGTCGGTATGCATGGAGATCTCCGTGTTCTGTAATTTTTGGTTGGACGTCACGATTGGAAACCGTGCCTTGTCCGCCGTTCATTCCATTAACAACTGAGCCGCACGCGGCAACGGGGCCGGGTACGGGGTGTCGCAAGAGCTGGCAGGGTGGGCACGACTTCAAGTGCCGTCCTGGCGCATCAGTCACAGCGGGGCGTTGCTGCACCCCGCCTACTACATATAGTGGTCGACTGGCGGACTCGGCCGCTGTCTGACCGGCTCACGACGCAGCGTTTGTCGTTGCGGCGTGGCTGTAACCCAGGCCTGGCCTGGGTCAGAGTAAAACGATTGACCGGAACATCTGGGAAACCCTGCGAAAAGGGCTTGCGCGATTCGTTCTTCTTGTGTCCGGTTTCTGGCGTCGACCCAACATCTGGTGGGTGCCGCGCAATGGGGATACAAGATAGTGCGCTGTTGGAGGCATTGCAAGGCGCGAAAAAAATAACAACCTGTGGATAAGGTGTGGGTGTCTTGTGGGCGCCTACAGCGTAAGCCGCGTGTTCTCTGGCTCTGACCCTCGGCGACCGTTCGTCGCCCCTGAAGGAAGGATTTCGCAGAGTTGGCGAAGCTGCTCGGCGGCGCACAGACTACCACTATATATAGTGCTTTTGGCATGTGCTGTGCTTGGCCAGGCTGGCCGGTCCGGGTACTGGTTTGCCGCTCGCGCCGGGATGCGCGCAGCCCCTAGAATGGCTGCTGTATTTGCGGCGCTTGCCGGTATGCGAAGGGGAGAGGGTGTGGAACAAGAAGCGTGGCAGATTCTGATCGTCGAGGATGACCAGCGCCTGGCGCAGTTGACCCGCGAGTATCTGGAGGGCAATGGCCTGCGCGTGGCCATCGAGGCCGACGGTGCCCGTGCGGCGGCGCGGATTCTCGCCGAGCAGCCGGATCTGGTGATTCTCGACCTGATGCTGCCGGGGGAAGACGGTCTGAGCATCTGCCGCAAGGTGCGCGATGGCTACAGGGGCCCGATTCTGATGCTCACCGCGCGTACCGACGATATGGATCAGGTGCTGGGCCTGGAGATGGGCGCCGATGACTACGTGTGCAAGCCGGTGCGCCCGCGCGTTTTGCTGGCGCGCATCCGCGCCCTGTTGCGCCGCCGCGAGGGGGGGGGGAGCGAGCGTGACGAGAGCCAGCCGCGGCGCCTGCAATTCGGCGCGCTGGCCATCGACAGTGCCATGCGCGAGGCCTGGCTGGGTGAGCAGGGCATCGAGCTGACCAGCGCCGAGTTCGATCTGCTGTGGCTGCTGGCGGTCAATGCCGGACGCATCCTGTCACGCGAGGAAATCTTCAATGCGCTGCGCGGCATCGAGTACGACGGTCAGGACCGCTCCATCGATGTGCGCATCTCCCGAATCCGCCCGAAGATCGGCGACGACCCGATGCATCCGCGGATGATCAAGACAGTGCGCAGCAAGGGCTACCTGTTCGTCGCCGAGGCCGCCGAAGCGCTGCCGCACGGCGACGCGTCGCCGCTGCTGCGCGATTGAACCTGCGGCCATGAACTCGATCTTCCTGCGCATCTATGGCGGCATGCTCGCCGCGCTGGTGCTGGTGGGGCTGCTTGGCATCGGCACGCTGCACCTGGTCAACGAGGTGCGCGGCGACCTATACCGCGAGGGCCTGGCGCGCGGCACCTTCCGCCTGATGGCGGACAACCTGCTGCCGATGAACGAGGTGGAGCGCAAGCGCGCTCTGGTGGTGTGGTCGCGCCTGCTCGGTATCCCGCTGGAATTGCAGGAGCTCAGCGACGTGCCGCTGGAAAGCAGCGAGCGCAGCCGTTTGCAGCGCGGCCACGTGCTGGTGCGGCAGACCGGGCCGCACTCGGCCAAGGTCTACGGCCTGCTCGACGGCAAGCAACCGCTGCTGCTGACCGGCGAGATCCAGCAGATCAGCGAGCAGCTGGCGCGGGCCACCAACTACCTGCTGATCGACGAACTGATCCGCTATCCGGTGGATGAGCAGCCGCAACGCCTGGCCGAGCTGAAGGAGGCCAAGCAGTTCGGCTTCGACCTGCAACTGGTGCGACTGGAGAACGCCACCATCGACCTCGATCAGCGGCGCCGTATCGACGAAGGCGACACGGTGATGGCGCTGGGCAAGGGCGGCGACTCCATCTATGTGTTCTCCGGCATCGTCGACACCCCCTGGGTGCTGGAGATCGGCCCGCTGTACCAGATGAACCCCTATCCGCCGCAGTTGCTGGTGCTGATCTGCGCGGTCGGCCTGAGCCTGATCGGGCTGATCGTCTACCTGCTGGTGCGCTCGCTGGAGCAGCGCCTGCGTGTGCTGGAGGGCGCCGCCACGCACATCGCCAGCGGCCGCCTGGATGCGCGCGTGCCGACGCGTGGTGCCGACTCGGTCGGACGCCTGGCCAGCAGCTTCAACGCCATGGCCGAGCACCTGCAGACGTCGCTGAGCACGCAGCGCGAGCTGGTGCGGGCGGTATCCCACGAACTGCGCACGCCTGTGGCGCGGCTGCGTTTCGGCCTGGAGATGATTGCCGACGCGCCGAACGAAAGCGCCCGGCGCAAATACATGGATGGCATGGACAGCGATATTCAGGACCTCGACAAGCTGGTCGACGAGATGCTGACCTACGCGCGCCTGGAACAGGGCTCGCCAGCGCTGAATTTCCAGCAGGTGGATCTCAAGGCCCTGATCGATCAGGTGATAGACGAGCTGGCGCCACTGAGCAACAAGGTGCGGCTGGAGTGCGGTGCGGTGCTCAGCGTGCAGGCCGACGGCGCCTGCTGGGTCGAAGCCGAGCCGCGCTACCTGCATCGGGCGGTGCAGAACCTGGTGAGCAATGCCATGCGTTACGCGGAAGGGCGGGTGCTGATCAGTTGTCAGGTCGGTTACAAGCGTTGCCGCATCGATGTCGAAGACGACGGGCCAGGCGTGCCGGAAGAGGCCTGGGAGCGTCTGTTCAGTCCCTTCCTGCGTCTCGACGACAGCCGTACGCGCGCCTCCGGTGGCCATGGCCTGGGCTTGTCCATCGTGCGCAGGATCATCTACTGGCATGGTGGTCGTGCACAGGTCGCTCGCAGTGGAAGCCTCGGCGGTGCGCATTTCAGTCTGGTGTGGCCGCTGCGTCAGGGAGAGTAGGAAGCGTTTGGGCCTGGTGAGCACGGCGCCGCCTGCGGATCGCGGGTGGGGTGCGCCGTGCTCGGCGAATGATCAGGCTTCCACCGCCACCAGGCTCAGCACCTTGTTATCGAACAGGGTGAACTGGCCATCCAGTTCGGCGCCGCTTCGCCAGTCCGCGTGCAGGTCGGTCAGCAGGCACAGGCGCGCGTTGTCCTGATCGATCTCCAGCAGCTCGGCGTCCTGGAAATAGAAGCGCGTCAGGGTCAGCGGGTAGAGCGCCTTGAACAGACTTTCCTTGAGCGAGAAGGTCAGGCTGATGCGCGCGGCGCGAGCTTCTTCATCCAGGCCTTGCAGGCGTTGCAGTTCGGCAGCGGTGAGGATTTCGCCCTGCAGGCGCCGGGCGCGTTCGGCCGGTAGCAGGCGCTCGACATCCAGGCCGAGGGTGCGCCATCGGCTGGCGGGCGCAACCAGCGCAGCGGCCCAGTTGTCACCGTGGGTGATGGAACCGACCACGCCTGCCGGCCATTGCGGGGCGCGGTCTTCGCCCACTGCCGGCACGCTGGCCTGGCCGGTCAAACGGCGCAGGGCTTCGCGGGCACAGAGGCGCCCGGCCAGGTACTCGGCCTGACGCTTGGCTGCGCCGCGCACGGGCGGGATGACGCAGCGGGCGAGATCATCTTCGGCGAGCAGGGCGGGGTCGAAGCGCGTGCTGATCAGCTGCGCGCCGGCGAGGGTGCGCGGCAGCGGGTCGTGATCGTCGAGGGGGCTGCAGCAGGCCGGGTGGTAGGCGTTCATGGGCGTGATTGTGCCGCGCGCCGGACCGTGCAGTCATCCGCCGTTTACATTTCTTTGCAGGCAGTTAACAAAGCTAAACGGACGTTGCGCCCGGGTTTTGCCAGACTGTAGTGGCATTCCTTCAGGGAGTGCAGGTGAGGTTGTAGTCAGTGCGAGGGCACTGACGTTTTCTCCGAGTTCGAGAACGGTAGCCCGGTTGGGCTGCCGTTTTTTTTGCGCCGCGTTCAGTGGCGCGCGCGTTGTAGGAGGCGCTTCAGCGGTGAAAGCATCGCGGCTACGACTGCATGGATGCAGGAGGTAGAGCGAAGCAGGATGCCCGAGCCGAAAGCCCCTCCCACGAAGGAGGGAACCGCCAAGGCGTTCGCATTTGCCCTGTGGCTTTCAGGCAGGCATTTGCAGTCAAATGCCAGTGCGGGCAAAAACCGACTCCCGCGAGGACCATGGACGATGACCCAACAATCGCAATTCGCCCTGCTTGGCAAGAAGCGCTTCCTGCCGTTTTTCGTGACGCAATTGCTCGGCGCCTTCAACGACAACATCTTCAAACAGTCACTGATTCTCGCCATCCTCTTCAAGCTCAACACCGGCGTCGACCGCGATCTTCTGGTCAACCTCTGCGCCTTGCTGTTCATCCTGCCGTTCTTTCTGTTCTCCGCCCTTGGTGGCCAGTTCGGCGAAAAATTCGCCAAGGATTCGCTGATCCGCAAGATCAAGGCGGCCGAAATTCTGATCATGCTCGCCGGTGCTGCCGGGGTGTTGCTGGATAACCTGCCGCTGATGCTCGTCGTGCTGTTCGCCATGGGCACGCAGTCGGCGCTGTTCGGCCCGGTGAAGTATTCAATCCTGCCGCAGCACCTCAGGGAGGAGGAGCTGGTGGGTGGCAATGCGCTGGTGGAAATGGGCACCTTCCTGGCGATTCTGGCGGGCACCATTGGCGCCGGGATCATGATGGCCAGCAGCAGCTATGCGCCCATCGTCGCCGGTTCGGTGGTCGGCGTGGCGCTGCTCGGCTATCTGGCCAGCCATGGCATCCCCAGGGCTGCGGCGGCGATGCCGGGGCTGCCGCTGGACTGGAACATCTTTCGCCAGTCCTGGGTGATCCTCAAGCTTGGTCTGGGCCAGCGCCCGGCGGTTTCGCGTTCGCTGGTGGGCAACTCCTGGTTCTGGTTTCTCGGCGCGATCTACCTGACGCAGATTCCGGCCTACGCCAAGGAATGGCTGTATGGCGACGAGAGCGTGGTGACGCTGATTCTCACCGTGTTTTCGCTGGGGATCGGCCTGGGTTCGATGCTCTGCGAGCGCATGAGCGGGCACAAGGTGGAGATCGGTCTGGTACCGTTCGGCTCCATCGGCCTGACCCTGTTCGGCATGCTGCTGTGGTGGTTCTCCGGCGGTTTCCCCGAAGGCGCAGCACCCCATGACTGGCTGGCGCTGCTGGGCTATGGCCAGGCCTGGTGGATTCTCGGCTGCATTCTCGGCATCGGCCTGTTCGGCGGCTTCTACATCGTGCCGCTGTATGCGCTGATCCAGTCGCGCACCGCCGAGCACGAGCGGGCGCGGGTGATCGCGGCCAACAACATCCTCAACGCGCTGTTCATGGTGGCCTCGGCCATCGCCGCGATTCTGTTCCTCAGCGTTGCCGGGCTGTCGATTCCGCAGCTGTTTCTGGTGGTGTCGCTGATGAACATCGCGGTCAACAGCTACATCTTCAAGATCGTCCCCGAGTTCAGCATGCGCTTTCTCATCTGGCTGCTCGGGCATTCGATGTACCGCGTCGAGCACAAGGGACTGGACGCCATTCCCGACGAGGGACCGGCGGTGCTGGTGTGCAACCACGTGTCCTTCGTCGATGCGCTGCTGATCGGCGGGGCGATTCGCCGGCCGGTGCGCTTCGTCATGTACTACAAGATCTACGATCTGCCGGTGCTCAATTTCGTCTTCCGCACCGCCGGCACCGTGCCGATCGCCGGGCGTAGCGAGGACCTGCTGATCTACGATGCCGCGTTCAAGAAGATTGCCGAGTACCTGCGCAATGGCGAGCTGGTGTGCATCTTCCCCGAGGGCAAGCTGACCGGGGATGGCGAGATCAACGAGTTCAAGGCGGGGGTCGAGCGCATCCTCGAAGAAAATCCGGTGCCGGTGATCCCCATGGCGCTGCAGGGGCTGTGGGGCAGCTTCTTCAGTCGCGATCCGCACAAGGGGCTGTTCAGGCGCCTGTGGTCACGGGTGTGTCTGGTAGCTGGTGCGCCGCTGGCGCCGGAGCAGGCCAGGCGCGAGGCGCTGCAGGCGCAGGTGGCAGAGTTGCGTGGGGATTGGCGATAGCGAAGGGTCGTGTGGGAGGGGCTTTCGGCTCGGGCATCCTGCTTCGCTTCCTGCATCCATGCAGTCGCAGCGGCGAAAGCGTCGCGGCTAAAGCCCCTCCCACATGACTGGATCCCGGCTTTCTCAGTGGCTCAACTTGAGCCCGATCAAGCCGCAGACGATCAGCGCGACGCTGACCAGGCGCAGCAGCGCCATCGACTCGCCGAACAGGATGATGCCGGCGATCACCGTGCCCACCGCGCCGACGCCGGTCCAGATGGCGTAGGCGGTGCCCAGTGGCAGTTCCTTCATGGCCAGGCCGAGCAGGCCGAGGCTGACCAGCATGGCGCAGGCGGTCAGCAGTGTGGGCAGTGGGCGGGTGAAACCATCGGTGTATTTCAGACCGATGGCCCAGCCGACCTCGAACAGGCCGGCGAGAAACAGAATGATCCAGGACATAGTCACCTCCAGTGGCTGAAGGGGCCGTCCCCGGATGAGCCACCCTGAACTCAGGGTGTGGAGGTCGTCCTCGCGTGCACCGTTATTGTGCATATCGGCGCGTCCGGAGCAAGGCGCCCCGGATTGGTGCGAGGCGTTGAATCACTCGGCGCTTTGTTTCGCGTCCTGGCCCATGCGGCGGTAGAAGGTCGCCAGCATCGGGCCGGAGAGGTTGTGCCAGACGCTGAACAGGGCGCTGGGCACGGCGGCCAGCGGGCTGAAATGTGCGCTGGCCAGCGCGGCGCCGAGGCCGGAGTTCTGCATGCCGACTTCGATGGACAGCGTCTTGCGCTGCGCCAGCGACATGCCGAACAGGCGCCCGGCCAGATAGCCCAGGCCCAGGCCGATGCCGTTGTGCAGGATGACCACGGCCATGATCAGCAGGCCGGATTCGGCAATCTTGCCCTGGCTGGCCGCGACCACCGCGGCGACGATGGCGACGATGCTGACCACGGAAATCAGTGGCAGTACCTCGACGGCGGTCTTCACCCGTTCGCCGAGCAGGCGCTGCGCGATCAGGCCAAGGGCGATGGGCACCAGCACCATCTTGAGGATGGAAATGAACATGGCACTGAACGACACCGGCAGCCATTCCGAGGCCAGCAGCCAGATCAGTGCGGGGGTGACCAGCGGGGCGAGCAGGGTGGTGACGGCGGTGATCGATACCGACAGCGCCAGGTCGCCACGGGCGAACCAGGTGATCACGTTGGAAGCGGTGCCGCCCGGGCAGCAGCCCACCAGGATCACACCCACGGCAATTTCCGGCGGCAGCACGAACACCTGGCACAGCAGCCAGGCGGTGCCGGGCATGATGATGAACTGGGCCAGGACGCCAAGCAGCACGGCCAGCGGGCGGCGGGCGACCTCCTGAAAGTCCGCGCCTTTGAGCGTCAGGCCCATGCCGAACATGATCAGCCCGAGCAGCGGCACGATCCAGGCAGTCAGTGGCAGGAACCAGCCGGGCAGGAAGAAAGCCAGGACGGCGAACAGCAACACCCAGACGGCGAAGGTGTTGCCGATGAAACGGCTGAGGGCGATCAATGCTTGCATGGGGCGAGGCCTGGGTTTTTCCGGAAACCGGAAAGCCTACCAGAAGCGACCTGGTCTGCCGCGGCAAAATGGGCAGGGCATCGCGAGCAAAACCTTTGCTGGGGCGCCTTGTCCGAATCTCTACAGAGACTCTTCGTCTGCCGGGTAACGGCTTGCCGTCAGGCTTTCCTTGATCTTGCGCAGGTGCGGCTGGAAGTCCACGCCGCGGCGCAGGGTGACGCCGGTGGCGAGCACATCGAGCACGGTGAGCTGGATGATGCGCGAGGTCATCGGCATGTAGATGTCGGTGTCTTCCGGCAGCGGAATGTCCAGGCTCAGGGTGCTGGCCTTGGCCAGGGGTGAGCCGGCTGCGGTGAGACCGAGTACCGAGGCGCCGTTCTCACGCGCCAGGCGTGCCACTTCTACCAGCTCGCGGGTACGCCCGGTGTAGGAAATGATCACGAACAGGTCGCCGGTATGCGCTACTGAGGCGATCATGCGCTGCATCAGCACGTCGGAATGCGCCGAGACGGCAAGGTTGAAGCGAAAGAACTTGTGCTGCGCGTCCAGCGCCACCGACGCCGAGGCGCCGAGGCCGAAGAAGTGGATCTGTCGCGCCTGGATCAGCAGGTCGACGGCGCGGCTGACGTGCTGTGGGTCGAGGCTCTGGCAGGCGCTGTCCAGTGAGGCGATGGTGCTGCCGAAGATCTTGCGCGTGTAAGCCTCGGGGCCGTCGTCGGCCGACACCGCGCGGCTGACGTAGGCGGCGCCGCTGGCCAGGCTCTGCGCCAGCTGCATCTTCAGTTCCGGGTAGCCGTTGGCGCCGAACGAACGGCAGAAGCGATTGACCGTCGGCTCGCTGACGCCGGCCGCCTGGGCCAGTGCGGCGATGCTGAAGCGCGTGGCCTGCTGTGGGTCATGCAGAATCACTTCGGCGACCTTGCGTTCGGCCTTGTTCAGGTCGTCCAGGCGGCTCTGGATCTGTTCCAGCAGGTTACGCACTCGGTCCATGGGGGCTCCTAACAGGCGATTTAACGGGCTTGGCGGCAGGGCAATAGGCAGCCAGACAGCCGGCCTATCCTACTGATGAGACCCCAGGGCCACCACAAGCTTGTCGGTGTTCGTAAAAAATGTTGTTGCTATGACAACATTTTTTCTTGATAAATGCAGTATCACCCGGTATTTCTAGTTCATCTTGATAAAAGAACAAACTCATGCCTGCGATGAAACTTGAATCCTGCACCTTGGCCCTGTTCGGCGCGCTGGGCGATCTGGCTCTGCGCAAGCTGTTTCCCGCGCTTTACCAGCTCGATCGCGCTGGTTTGCTGCACGATGGTACGCGCATTCTCGCGCTGGCCCGTGATGGCGGCGAACCGAGTCGTCATCTGCATGCCATCGAACAGGCGTTGCGTCTGTACGTGCCGGCCAAGGAGCTGACGGAGCCTGACCTGGTGCGCTTCCAGGCGCGCCTGAGTTACCTGACGATGGACTTTCTCCAGGCCAATGACTATGCCGCGCTCCTCGAGCATGTCAGCCCGCAGGATCAGCTGATCGCCTATTTCGCCACCCCGGCATCGGTGTATGGCGGCATCTGCGCCAATCTGGCAGCCGTCGGGCTGGCCGAGGGCACGCGGGTAGTGCTGGAAAAGCCGATCGGCCATGATCTTGCGTCCTCCCGTGCGGTCAACGATGCCGTGGCCCAGGTGTTCCCGGAGAACCGCGTCTATCGCATCGACCATTACCTGGGCAAGGAAACGGTGCAGAACCTTATTGCCCTGCGCTTTGCCAACAGCCTGTTCGAAACCCAGTGGAACCAGAACCACATCTCCCACGTGGAAATCACCGTGGCGGAGAAGGTCGGCATCGAGGGGCGCTGGGGCTACTTCGATCAGGCCGGGCAACTGCGCGACATGATCCAGAACCACCTGCTGCAGCTGCTCTGCCTGATCGCCATGGACCCGCCCAGCGATCTGTCCGCCGACAGTATCCGTGACGAGAAGGTCAAGGTGCTCAAGGCGCTGGAGCCGATCAGTGTCGAGCAGCTCGGTCAGCGCGTGGTGCGCGGCCAGTACGTCGCTGGCAGCAGTGATGGGCGGCCGGTGCCGGGCTATCTGGAGGAAGAGAATTCCAACACCCAGAGTGATACCGAAACCTTCGTCGCCCTGCGTGCCGACATCCGCAACTGGCGCTGGGCCGGTGTGCCGTTCTACCTGCGTACCGGCAAGCGCATGCCGCAGAAGCTGTCGCAGATCGTCATTCATTTCAAGGCGCCGCCGCACTACATCTTCGCCCCGGAGCAGCGTCAGCTGATCGGCAACAAGCTGATCATCCGCCTGCAGCCGGACGAGGGCATCGCCCTGCAGGTGCTGACCAAGGATCAGGGCCTGGACAAGGGCATGCAGCTGCGCAGCGGTCCGCTGCAACTGAGTTTCTCCGACACCTACCGCAGCGCGCGCATCCCCGATGCCTACGAGCGCCTGCTGCTGGAAGTGATGCGCGGCAACCAGAACCTGTTCGTGCGCAAGGACGAGATCGAATATGCCTGGCAGTGGTGCGATCAGTTGATCGACGGCTGGCAGCGCCTCGGCGAAGCGCCGAAACCCTACACCGCCGGCAGCTGGGGTCCCATGGCCTCGGTTGCGTTGATTACCCGGGATGGCAGGAGCTGGTATGGCGATCTCTGAACTGAAACTGCCGCAGGGCGTGCAGGCCCGCGCCCATGACGACGCCGGGCAAATGGCTCAGGCGATGGCGGTGTGCGTAGCCGATGCGCTGCGTGGGGCCATCGCCGGGCGTGGTCGGGCCACCCTGGTGGTGTCCGGCGGCCGTAGCCCGGTGCCGTTCTTCGAAGCGCTGGCGCAGCAGCAACTGCCCTGGGCGCAGGTGTTGATCAGCCTGGCCGATGAGCGCTGGGTGCCGATCAACCATGCCGGCAGCAACGAAGCGCTGGTGCGTCGTCATCTGCTGCGTGGCCCGGCGGCCGAGGCACGCTTTGTCAGCCTCTATCAGGTGGCTGGCAGCCTGGAGCAGGCGGCCGAACTGGCTGATGGAGCGGTCGCCGAACTGCCGCCCATAGACGTGCTGGTGCTGGGCATGGGTGATGACGGCCACACCGCCTCGCTGTTCCCGAACAGTCCCAATCTGCACCAGGCGCTGCAACCCGACTGCGCACGTCGCGTGCTGCCGATGCTGGCGCCGAGCGAGCCGGCGCAGCGCCTGACCCTGACCGTGCCGGTGCTGGCCAGTGCTCGCCTGCCGCTGCTGGCAATCCAGGGCCAGACCAAACTGAACATCCTCAGCGCGGCGCTGATGCCTGGTGAAATCACCGAGCTGCCGATTCGCGCGTTCCTGCATGCCCCTCTCGAAATCCATTGGTGCCCCTGACATGACCAGCCCTGACCAGGCCCAGCGCGCGCGCATGGCCAACAAAATCACCGAGATCGACCGCATCTGCGCTCAGGCGCGGATCATGCCGGTGATCACCATCGCCCGTGAGGCGGACATCCTGCCGCTGGCCGACGCCCTGGCCGCCGGTGGCCTGCGTGTGCTGGAAGTGACCCTGCGCTCGGAGCACGGTCTGGAGGCGATTCGTCGTCTGCGCGCCGAGCGCCCCGATCTCTGCGTCGGCGCCGGCACCGTGCTGGACGAGGAGATGCTTGCCGCGGCGACCGCTGCCGGTGCGCAATTCATCGTCACCCCGGGCAGCACGCGCGAGCTGCTGCTGGCGGCGCTGGACAATCCGCTGCCGCTGTTGCCCGGGGTGAGCAGCGCCTCGGACCTGATGGTCGGCTACGCGCTCGGCTACCGCCGCTTCAAACTGTTCCCGGCCGAGGTCTGCGGCGGCGTGGCTGCGCTCAAGGCGTTGTCCGGACCTTTCGGCGGCGTGCGTTTCTGCCCGACCGGGGGCATCAGCCCGGACAACCTGCAGCGCTACATGGCGCAACCCAACGTGATGTGCGTCGGTGGCACCTGGATGTTCCAGCGTGACTGGGTGGACAACCGCGACTGGGCGCGCATCCAGCAATGCAGTGCCGAGGCCGTGCAGCTGCTGGCCTGATACCCGCACGGCAGCGCCGCCGTTACCGGCGGCGCTGCCGTGCGATCTTCCCGCTTAATAATCTGTGCCTTGTCGGTCGCCTGCTACGTCCTCTGATCCCTCGTGCTGGCTTCAACAAGAACAATTCTCCAGCGAAACCCGAAACATCCGCAGTTGGAGAATCTCATGAACATCTGGTTCGCTAATCTCAGCGTGACCCGCAAACTTGCCCTCGGCTTCGGCCTGGTGCTGGCTCTTACCATGGCGCTGGCCTGGACGGCCTGGAGCGGCCTGAGCAACGTCATCCAGCGCAGCAGCTGGATGAGCGAAATCTCCCAGTTGAACGCCAACCTGACCAACCTGCGTATCGCCCGCCTGCAGTTCATGCTGGCCAGGGGCGATGCCCCGAGCAGCGAGCGCCTGCTGAGCAATCTCGACATCTATCTGCAGCAACAGAAAAAACTGCTCGGCACCTTCACCAACCCGGCGAGCGTCAAGCTGCTGCAGGAGCAGGATCGCTACAACCAGGATTACCAGCGCTCCCTGGCCGGGATGCGTGCCGCCTACGCCGCCGCGGCAACGGTACGGGATCAGATGAATGCCGAAGACCAGCAGCTGGGCACGCTGCTGGCGGCGATGCGGCGCAGCGTCGAGCTTCTCCCCGAGGACGACGCCAGGCGTTTCCCGCAATTGCAGGCGCTGACCACCACTCAGGGCGAGCTGTTGCGCGTGCGTTATCTGCTCGAGCGTTATGACAGTGCGCCCGATGCGCAGACCGAGCAGGCCCTGTCCGAGCGCATCGCCATGGCCCGGGCCAGCCTCGATACGCTGGGGCAGGCTTTCGGCAGCACCCAGCAGGACGCGGTACGTCGTATCGACGCCGCGCTCAAGCAGTTCGGACAGACCGTGCAGGCCGTCAGGAACGCCACCGCGGATATCGCCCGTACCCGTCAGGAGATGACCGATCAGCAGGGCGAGATCGTCCGTATCAGCGAGACGCTGTACAAGTCGCAGATCGAGCGCATGGCCATCGAGAGCGCCGAGGCGCGTATCTGGCAGATCACCGCCGTGCTCCTGGCGCTGCTCTTCGGCGTGCTGGCCGCCTGGATCATCACCCGGCAGATCACCCGTCCGCTGCAGGACACCCTGGGCGCAGTGCAGCGCATCGCCGAGGGCGATCTCACCGCTACTGTGCAGGTCGACCGCCGTGACGAGATGGGCCAGCTGCAGCAGGGCATCCAGTACATGGCCAACACCCTGCGCGAGCTGATCAGCGGCATCCGTGACAGCGTGGCGCAGATCGCCAGCGCGGCCGAGGAGCTGTCGGCGGTCACCGAGCAGACCAGCGCCGGCGCCAAAAGCCAGAAGAGCGAGACCGATCAGGTTGCCACCGCAATGCACGAGATGTCGGCCACCGTGCAGGAGGTCGCGCGCAATGCCGAGCAGGCTTCGCTGGCGGCCAACCAGGCCGATGGCCAGGCGCGTGTGGGTGATCAGGTGGTCGCCGAGGTGATTTCGCAGATCGAGCGTGTGGCGGCCGAAGTCAGTCGCTCCAGCGAGGCGATGGATAGCCTGCAGCAGGAGAGCAACAAGATCGGCAGCGTCATGGACGTGATCAAGTCTGTGGCCGAGCAGACCAACCTGCTGGCGCTCAACGCCGCCATCGAGGCCGCGCGTGCCGGCGAGGCCGGGCGCGGTTTCGCCGTGGTCGCCGATGAGGTTCGCGGCCTGGCGCAGCGCACGCAGAAGTCCACCGAGGAGATCGAGGCGCTGATCGCCGGCTTGCAGAGCGGCACCCAGCAGGTCGCTGCGGTGATGCGCAACAGCCGCAATCTGACCGACAGCAGCGTCGAGCTGACGCGCAAGGCTGGCGATTCGCTGGGCAGCATCACCCAGGCGGTGTCCAACATCCAGTCGATGAACCAGCAGATCGCCGCCGCGGCGGAAGAGCAGAGCGCCGTTGCCGAGGAAATCAGCCGCAGCATCCTCAGCGTGCGTGACGTCTCCGAGCAGACGGCCACCGCCAGTGACGAAACGGCCAAGTCCTCGGCCGAGCTGGCACGCCTGGGTGGTCAGCTGCAGTCGATGGTCAGCCGTTTCCGCGTTTGATCCTGCCTGCGCGGCGTACTCCCTGAGGCGCCGCGCAACCTGCCTCTACCGTGGTCGCAGTTGGCGGCCCGTCACAATACCTCTATCGCCCGTCTATTCTTCCATCGCCCTCTCGACAACTGCATAGAACCCCGCCCTGGGTTCAGTGTCAGCCATAGGGTGGCACCCCTGCGCGCCACTTCGACTCGACGAGGGAAATAGGGGCGTATTGCCCCGGTCCCGAGCCTGGCTTCCCGGCAGATTCTCGACCGAGGGTTCAGGCGCCGAGTTCACCGATTTGCGCGAGCAGCAACACCGTATCCGCGCGCATCAGCAGTGAAAAACAAGGAGAGCAACGATGAAGATACATGCCTATCTGATGTTCGACGGCCAGTGCGAGGAAGCCTTCAATTTCTACGCCGAGCTGCTGGGCGGCAAGCTGGAGCTGATGCGCTTCGGTGAAAGCCCGGATGCCGGCGAGATACCGCCGGAGTTTCACGAGCGGGTGATGCATGTGTGCCTGACGGCGGATGACCAGATCCTGATGGCGTCGGACACCATCCCGCAGTATCCGCACGAGGGCATCAAGGGCTGTTCGATCTCGCTGCAGGTGGACAACGTGCCGGAGGCCGAACGCCTGTACCAAGCGCTGTCGGCCGGTGGCCAGGTGCAGATGGAGCTGCAGGCCACCTTCTGGGCGACCCGCTTCGCCATGCTTACTGACCGCTTCGGCGTACCGTGGATGATCAACTGCGTGATCGACAGTCAGGAAGGTTGAGCCCACTCCATGTCACCTGCGAGGGCAGATGGTCATAGCATCTGCCCGCCGTGCTGCGGCGCGCCCTCCGACTGGTTCGGGGCCAGTCCGGAAACAAGGAGTGCGCTTCGCGGCTGAAGCCGCTCCTACGCTGTTGTTGCTCCGCTAGGCGCGGCCGGGGCCGCGAACTTCCTTTCAGCTCGCCAAGGTCAGTGGCTCGGGCTCTTCCTGAACCTGCACGCCTGCCAGGAAGTCCTCGCCCCAGCGGCGGATATCGTTGAAGCAGACGATATCGAACAGCTCGCGCAGACGCGCCTGGGCCTCGCTTTTGGGCAGGTTCAGCGCCAGGTAGCAGGTCTGCGCCAGGTCCGCCGGATCGTGCGGGTTGGTCAGCAAGGCACCCTTGAGTTCGGCCGCAGCACCGGCGAACTCCGACAGCACCAGCACTCCGCGCCCGCCGAGCAGTCCCTGTGCGGCGACGAACTCCTTGGCCACCAGGTTGAGGCCATCACGCAGTGGGGTGATCCACATGACGTCGGCCATGGCGTACCAGGCGCTGACCTCTTCGAACGGCAGGCTGCGGAAGAAGAACTGCAGCGGTGTCCAGCCGATGCGGGCGAAGCGTCCATTGATGCGCCCCACGGCCTGTTCGATCTGCGTCTGCAGCTCGTCGTACACCGTCATCTCGCGTGCTGCCGGCACGCAGACCGTCACCAGGGTGACCTTTCCGAGCAGTTCGGGATTGTCGTCGAGCAGGCGCTCGTAAGCGTTGAGCTTCTCCAGGATGCCCTTGGTGTAGTCGAGGCGCTCCACCGCGAGGATCAGCTTCACGCCCTTCATCTCTTCGCGCAGCTGGCCCATCAGTTCCTTGATCTTCGGTGCCTCCAGGGCATTGCGCACACGGTCGATGTCGAGGCCCACCGGGTGTGCGCCGAGCTTGACCTGGCGGGTACCGGTATCCAAGGCCGTGGTCATGCTTTCCAGTCCCACGGCGCAACCGTAGGTGATGAAGCGTGGCGCGCAGCTTTGCCGTTCCAGAGTCTTGAGCGGGAACACGCCACGGGCGACGTCGACGAAGTTCTCCACCTGACGCGGGATATGGAAACCGATGTAGTCGCATTGCAGCAGGCTGCCGACGATCTGTCGCCGCCAGGGCAGCACGTTGAACACGTCGGCCGAGGGGAAGTAGGTGTGGTGGAAGAAGGCGATGCGCAGGTCCGGGCGCAGTTCACGCAGGTAGGCCGGGACCATCCACAGGTTGTAATCGTGCAGCCAGACGATGGCGCCCTCGGCGGCTTCCAGCGCGGTGCGTTCGGCGAAGGCACGGTTGACTCTGAGGAATACCTGCCAGTCGTCCTCGTTGAAGGTGGCACGCTCCCAGAAGGTGTGCAGGGTGGGCCAGAAGGCCTCCTTGGAGAAGCGCTTGTAGAAGATGTCCACCTCCTCCTTGCTCAGCTTGACCCGCGCGGCGGTGAGCTTGGGATAGCGTTCGGCGTCCACCGTGGTGTGGCTGTCGAACGGTTCGTCGCCATCCTCGTGCACGGCCCAGGCGACCCAGGAACCGGGGCGGCCATCGCCGAAGAAGCTGAGCAGGGTGGGGATGATGCCGTTGGGTGAGGTGGGGCGTCGGCGCTGCAGCTTGCCGGCGGCGTTGCGGTATTCCTCGTAGGGCAGGCGGTGGTAGACCATCACCAGCTCGGCCTTGCCCGGCTGCGCGGCCTGACGGCGCTCGGCGGCGATACCGTGTTCACCGAGGAACCCGAAATGGGCGAAGGCTTCGAGAATGCCGCCGCAGCCCGGCCGGCTGGCGTGCAGAGTGCGCGAGTGGCTGCGCGTGGCGTCCAGCAGCGCCGCTTCCGACTGGCCGACGCAGACGCCATGGAAGCTGGCGCTGAGCATCGACAGGTCATTGAGCGTATCGCCAGCCGCCAGCACCTGGTCGTGATCAAGCTCCAGCCAGTCGGCCAGGGCCTGCAGGCTGCTGCCCTTGTTCACGCCCCTGGGCAGAAAATCCAGGTACAGCTCGGCGGAGTAGAGCAGGTCGCAGCCCAGCTCATCGGCGATCTCGCGTAGCGCCGGGTTGGCCGCCTGCTCGGGCGTGCAGAAGTAGGAGCAGCGGCGCGCCTGTGGCACGTCCTGGCGCTCCAGGCCGAACGGCTCGATGGCACCGGCCACCTGGCTTTCGCCGGGCCAGCGGGCATCGACCACGCTCTGCAGCGGCTGGATCGGCTGCAGGCTGTCGCCATGCACCAGGGTCGCGCCGACGTCGGCGATGATGTAGTCCGGCTGCGGCAGCGTCGGGTCGGCCAGCAGCGGCAGCACCGCTTCCAGGCTGCGCCCGGTGACGTAGGCGAGCTTGATCTCGGGATGGGCGGCGATGGTCTGGTAGAGGCTCAGGCGATCTTCGGGATCGCCGGCGAGAAAGGTTCCATCCAAGTCGGTGGCTAATAGCATCGTTGTTTCTCCAGAAGTGGCCGGTGCGGTGCGCTCAGGTGAGCGGCCGACGGGCCGGGGTTCTGGCTGCTTGGGGTAGGCTCAAGGCCTTGCCGAAACAGCCTTTAAGAGCCTGTCCCAAGACTGCTGCGCGTCGGCCATGCTGCGTTGCAGCCGAGCTCAGAATGCTCATTTACAACTCGTAAAGTCGAACGCGACTCCGATCGCTTCTTCGCTCGACTTCGTGGGGCCGCCATCGGTATTGCCTGGCTCTAGCTCGCGAGTCTTTGAACAGGTTCTATGACTTCAGGACCGAGTTGTCGTCTCCTCCATCTGTTCGTGGTCTTGCGCCGGCGCATCGGGCATCAGCTCCAGCACCGTCGGACTGGTCCGTAGCATCGGCACGAAGTGTGCGGCGTCGCCGCTGACCAAGTCGCTGACATGGCGCAGCCGATAAACGGTGTAGGCAGCCAGCAGGCCGAGGGTGCTGGCGAAGTACAGCGGCAGCGCGCTGGCGCCCAGTTGCTCCATCAGTACGCCGGCCAGCAGCGGCCCGCACACCGAGCCGATGCCGTTGACCATCAGCAGGCTGGCCGAGCCGGACAGGATCTCGTCACTGTGCAACTGGTCGATCAGCTGCGCCACGGCGATGGGGTAGATGGCGAAGGCCAGGCCGCCCCAGATGAATATCGCGCCGAGCAGCAGCGGGCCTGCCGGCAGCAGGCTCATGATCAGCGCCAGAGCGACTGCCAGTATCACCACCCGCAGCAGCACCTGGCGTCGGTCGTGGCGGTCCGAGTAGAGGCCGATGGGCCATTGCAGCAGGGCGCCGCCGAGGATTGTGGCGGTCATCAGCAGGCCGACGCCGGACGTGTCGAAGCCGGCGAGGCTGGCGTACACCGGCGCCATGCCCCAGAAACCACCCATCGCCAGGCCGGACAGGCCCGCGGCGATGATCGCCAGCGGTGCGACTCGCCACAGTTGGCGCAGGTTGGTTGGTGGCGATTCGGGCAGCGCCGGTTGTGCCTGGCGGGTGAGGGTGATGGGCATCAGCGCGGCGCTGATCAGAATCGCGGCAATGGCAAACAGGGTGAACTGCACCGGATCGGCCAGGTGCAGCAGTTGCTGGGCCAGCGCCAGGGCGCCGAGGTTGACTGCCATGTACACGGCGAAGACCTGGCCGCGTTTCTCGTTGGGCGCCTGGGCGTTGAGCCAGCTCTCGATGACCATGTACAGCGTCACCAGGCCCAGGCCGTAGAGCACGCGCAGCAGCAACCAGACCCACGGATCGATCAGCAGCAGATGGAGCAGGGCGGCGATGGCGGCCAGCGCGGCGCAACAGGCGAACGCGCGGATATGCCCGATGCGCCGGACCAGCGGAGTCGCCAGCCAGGTGCCGAGGAGGAACCCGACGAAGTACCCGGACATGATCAGGCCGAGCATCGTGGTGGAGTAGCCTTCAGCCACGCCACGCAGGGTCAGTAGGGTGTTGAGCAGGCCATTGCCAAGCAGGAGTAACGCGACCCCGCTCAGCAATGAACTGATGGGGGCAATCAGGGACCACATGCAAACTACCCTAGGGAACTGTGCCACTGATGGCAAGCATGAAGCACGCCAGTAGATCTGCGAGGGTTTTGTATCTGTCTGATTTCAAAGGTTTATTTTTGCCGATAAGCGGTTGTGTGATTTTCATGCGGTGAAAGATCGCACCGTCATGGTGCCTGCTCGGCAATCTGCAGAGGCAGCAGCGGCTGCTCCGTCTCCGCCAATGTGCGATTGATGCGCGTGATGAAATCGTTGATCTCCTCGCGATCACGTCGTTCGCTCAGATGGCGTTCGGCAGTGTCTCGCACGCTGCGTGCATGGCGCAGAAGGTCGGCGCGTTGCCGGCTGCTGGCAGGGCGGTGCAGCAGGTTCTTGAAGGCCTGCAGCAGGCTGGCCAGTACACAGACATCGGCGGCGCCATAGGTGCGTATCGGACCCAGCAGTTGCAGCAGCAGCTGGTCCAGCGAAAGCTCCTGGTAGCACAGCCGCGGCGGCCCGTCGGGCTGGCTGGCGAAGTCGCGTTCGGCCAGCGCCAGGCGCCGGCTCAACAGCACGCTGAGCAGGTCCACGGCCTTGATTGCCGTGCCCGGATCGTTGATGCCGGGGCTCAGGGCCTTCACGGCGATCTCCGACATCTGCCGGCAGCCGAAGAAGTAATGGCTGCTGGCGTACTCCTCGATGAAGAAATCGAAGCAGTCGAGCAACTGCTGGCACACGCCGTCATCCAGCTGGCGTTCCAGGCGAAACAGCGGATGGCCCTCGCTGACGAAGAAGCCGCGGTGGGCCAATACCGTCATCCGTACCTGATGACGTTGTAGCAGCGCGTTGACCTCCTTGACGTTGAGTTCCTTGAAGTAGCCGTTGCGCCGCGCATGCACGGTGACCCAGGCGCTGTCGTCCGGCCATTGCGTCCGGGCGGCGCGCGCAGCCGGGCCGTTCATGCAGACGTCGAGTTTTTCCAGGCTGGCGTTGTAGAGGTTGCCGAGAATGTGCTCGACCTGAATCGACTGCGAAATCGAGCGGATGAAGTGCACGAACAGGCCAAGGCAGACGATGCCCAAGGCCAGGGTTATGAGTACGCCGAAGCTGGGGATCCGCTCATCATTGCCCTGCTCGATGGTGGTGATCAGCAGCAGGGCGTAGAGGATGGTACCGAGGTAGAAACCCAGGGTTTTCTGATGCCCCTTGCTGCTGATCAGGCCGGGAATCACCCGTGGTGACAGCGACGCTGCGGCGTTGTTGAGCACCACCATGACCATCGAGAAACTGAACACCATCAGTGACAGGATGCCCGCTACCAGCGTGCCGAGGATCAGCCTGGCATTGTCAGCATTGCTGACCAGGCCAAGATCGAACTGTTTCTTGAGCGCCAACATCCATGGCTGGTACTCGGCCACCATGGTCAGCAGGCATAGCACGAAGAAGCCGGTGGCGATCAGCGTCGGATAGAACGCCAGGCTGTGGAGAATGCGCTGGTAGGCGCGAAAGAGGATGTTGCTGGGTGCGGCCATTGGCGAATCCGTCGTGAATGGCGATGACCGCACTATAGCCGTTAAGGGGCAGGCGGCAGCTCTAGAGACTGCCGCCTGCCTGCCTCAGTTCACGCAGACTCGGGCAATGGCGGCTGCCAGTTGGTCAAGTCGCTTGCCATCCAGCCCGGCGACGTTGGCGCGGCCGCTGCCCACCATGTACACGCTGAACTCCTCGCGCAGGCGTTGTACCTGCAGCGGCGACAAGCCGGTGTAGGAGAACATGCCGCGCTGTTCGGCAATATGCGCGAAACGCTCGCTCAAACCGTGTGGCGCAAGCGCTTGGACCAGGCCGCGGCGCAGGCTGGCCACGCGCTGGCGCATACCTTCCAGCTCGTCCAGCCAGAGGCCCTTCAGTTCGTCGTCGCCGAGTATCTGCGCTACCACCGCCGCGCCATGGGAGGGCGGCGTCGACCACAGGTTACGGGCGATGGAGGCCAGCTGGCTGCGGATGTCGATGAGTTTCTCGGCGTTGCCGGCGCAGACGATCAGGGCCCCGGTGCGCTCGCGATACAGGCCGAAGTTCTTCGAGCAGGAACTGGTGATCAGCAGCTCCGGCAGCTCGGTGGCGAACAGACGCACGGCCCAGGCGTCCTCCTCCAGCCCGTCGCCAAAGCCCTGATAGGCGAAGTCGATCAGCGGCAGCAGTTCGCGTGCCTTGACCACTTCCAGTACGCGCTTGAAGTCGCGCGGTGTCAGGTCGAACCCGGTGGGGTTGTGGCAACAGGCATGCAGCAGCACCACGTCGCCTTTGGGCAGGTGGGTGAGGGCGGCGATCATGGCCTCCACGTCGAGGCGGTTGTCGGCGCCGACGTACGGATAGTGGCCGACCCTGAGCCCGGCTTCGGCGAACAGGGTTTCATGGATCGGCCAGGTCGGATCGCTCAGCCAGATGCCGCGTCCGGGCAGGCAGTGACGGATGAAATCACCCGCCAGGCGCAGCGCACCGGTACCGCCGGGCGTCTGCGTGGCGCCGGCGCGCCGTTCGGTGAGCAACGGTGAGTTCGCACCGAGTACCAGCTGGCTCAGGAGCGCGCCGAACGCCGCGTCGCCGTGGCCACCGACATAGGTCTTGGTCTGCTCGAGGTCGATCAGGCGCTGCTCGGCCAGCTTCACCGCGCGGGGAACCGGCGTCAGGCCCTGGGCGTCCTTGTACACGCCGACGCCAAGGTCCAGGCGCGCCGGGTTGGTGTCCAGCCGATAGGCTTCCATCAGGCTGAGGATGGGGTCGCCCGGCACGCGGGCGACCTGGGCAAAGTGGCTCACTTGCGGCCCTCTGCGCTGGCGGCCAGCACATCGGTACGTGCGGCCATGATGAAGTCGTTGCGGTGCAGGCCGCGCATCTCGTGGCTCCACCAGGTGACGGTGACCTTGCCCCATTCGGTGAGCAGGGCCGGATGGTGGCCCACTTCCTCGGCGATGGCGCCAACGGCATTGGTAAAGGCCAGGGCATGGCGGAAGTTCCTGAACAGGTACACGCGCTCCAGCTCCATATGGTCGCCACGCACCTCGATGTTCCAGTCGGGGATCTCGCGGATCAGCTCGGCCAGTTCTTCATCGGACACTTTCGGCGCATCGGCGCGGCAGGCTTCGCATTGGGCTTGGGCAAGACTCATGGGGTTCTCCTGGGTTTTGTAGCCCGGATGAAATCCGGGGCCATGTCTGAGGGCCATCCCGGATTTCATCCGGGCTACTCGCTGGTGTATGGCCGCCACGCTCAGGGCGAATCGAGAGGATAGCGGCGACCATGTAGAAAAGGACGTTACGCTCTACGCGGCTTTCGGCGGAAATTTCGGCGCGTGCAGGCCGAGCGCCATGGCCTGATGCACCAGCGCCATGATGTCCTCCTGAGCCAGCTCGAACAGGCGCTTGAGCTCGGGCAGGACGAAGTACACCGGTTGCAGGATGTCGATGCGGTACGGCGTGCGCATCGCTTCCAGCGCATCGAAGGGCTGGTGCTCGGGTGCTTCGGACAGGGCGTAGAGGGTTTCCTTCGGCGAGGAGAGAATGCCGCCACCATAGATGCGCCGGCCCAGCGGGGTGTCAAGCAGGCCGAACTCGATGGTCAGCCAGTACAGCCGCGCCAGGTAGACGCGCTGTTCCTTCGTGGCCTTGAGGCCGAGCTTGCCGTAGGTGTGGGTGAATTCGGCGAACCAGGGGTTGGCCAGCAACGGGCAGTGGCCGAAGATCTCGTGGAAGATGTCCGGCTCCTGCAGGTAGTCCAGCTCCTCGGGCGTGCGGATGAAGGTGGCAACGGGAAACTGCTTGCTGGCCAGCAGCTCGAAGAATGTCTGGAAGGGGATCAGCGCCGGCACCCGTGCTACGCGCCAGCCTGTGGTGGATTCGAGCACACGGTTGATCTCGCCGAGCTGCGGAATGCGCTCTATGGGCAGGCCGAGTTGCTCGATACCGTCCAGGTATTCCTGGCAGGCGCGGTTCTGGATCACTTCCAGCTGGCGGGTGATCAGGGTATTCCACACCTGATGCTCGCTTTCCGGGTAATGGATAAAGCCACTGTCGTCCGGTTCCCGGGCCAGGTACTGCGTACTCTTCATCGCTGCCTCCTTCAGGGGGCTGTTGTTCTTGTCCTGACCCCAGCATGCCGCTGATTGCTCGGGTTGAAACGGTGCCGGCAAAGCGCACAGCCCAGGCTTGCGCTCGGAAACTGTAAAATTTTGATTACGATATTGCCGGTATGGCGATCTGTCGGCTTGCTGATGCGCTTTGGTGTCACATATTCTTGACGAAAATTATGCGCCATCGTCGAGTTCTGCGACCCGGCGGCTACAACAACAAGAGCCTTCGCCATGCGTATCAAGGTCCACTGCCAGAACCGAGTTGGCATCCTGCGTGACATCCTCAACCTGCTGGTCGACTACGGCATCAACGTCGCCCGTGGCGAAGTGGGGGGCGAGCAGGGCAACGCCATCTACCTGCACTGTCCGAATCTGATCAATCTGCAATTCCAGTCGCTAAGGCCGAAGTTCGAGGCCATTGCCGGCGTATTCGGCGTCAAGCGTGTGGGGCTGATGCCCAGCGAGCGTCGTCATCTGGAACTCAATGCGTTGCTCGGTGCGCTGGATTTCCCGGTACTGTCGATCGACATGGGCGGCAGCATCGTCGCCGCCAACCGCAGCGCTGCACAGCTGCTCGGAGTGCGTGTGGACGAGGTGCCGGGCATGGCATTGTCGCGCTACGCCGAGGATTTCGACCTGCCCGAGCTGGTACGCGCCAACAAGACGCGGATCAACGGCCTGCGGGTGAAGATCAAGGGCGACGTGTTTCTCGCCGATATCGCGCCGCTGCAGAACGAGCACGACGACAGCGAGGCGCTGGCCGGCGCCGTGCTGACCCTGCATCGCGCCGACCGCGTGGGTGAGCGCATCTACCATGTGCGCAAGCAGGAGCTGCGCGGCTTCGACTCGATCTTCCAGAGCTCGAGGGTGATGGCGGCGGTGGTCAGGGAAGCGCGGCGCATGGCGCCACTGGATGCGCCGCTGCTGATCGAGGGTGAAACCGGCACCGGCAAGGAGTTGCTGGCACGTGCCTGCCACCTGGCCAGCCCGCGTGGGCAGTCACCGTTCATGGCCCTCAACTGCGCCGGCCTGCCCGAGTCCATGGCCGAAACCGAGCTGTTCGGTTACGGCCCCGGCGCCTTCGAAGGGGCGCGCCCGGAAGGCAAGCTCGGCCTGCTGGAGCTGACCGCCGGCGGCACGCTGTTTCTCGATGGTGTCGGCGAGATGAGCCCGCGCCTGCAGGCCAAACTGCTGCGCTTTCTGCAGGACGGCTGCTTCCGCCGTGTCGGCAGCGATGAGGAGGTGTACCTGGACGTGCGGGTGATCTGCGCCACCCAGGTCGATCTGTCCGAGCTCTGCGCCCGCGGCGAGTTTCGTCAGGACCTGTATCACCGTCTCAACGTGCTCAGCCTGCATATTCCGCCACTGCGCGAGTGTCTCGACGGGCTGGAGACACTGGTCGAGCACTTTCTCGACTCGGCCAGCCGGCAGATCGGCTGTGCGCTGCCGAAGCTGGCGCCACAGGCCTTCGAGCGCATGGCCCGCTACCACTGGCCGGGCAACGTGCGGCAGCTGGAGAACGTGCTGTTCCAGGCGGTTTCGCTGTGCGACGGCGGCACGGTGAAGGCCGAGCATATACGCCTGCCAGACTACGGTGCGCCGCAGCCGTTGGGCGAGTTTTCGGTAGAAGGCAGTCTCGACGATATCCTCGGGCGCTTCGAGAAGGCGGTGCTGGAGCGGCTGTTTCGCGATCACCCGAGCAGTCGCCAGCTGGGCAAGCGGCTCGGTGTTTCCCACACCACCATCGCCAACAAGCTGCGACAGCACGGCCTGGGCAAGGAGTAGGTCCTCAGCGGCCTCCGCGCCAGGCCGCGACCACGCGCTCGCGCATGGTCCTGCGATCCTGCAGGCGGTCGATCATCCGCTCGGCCAGGTCGAGCCAGTAGGTATCGGCCTCGGCCTGCACCACGGTAAGGCCCGAAGCCAGATTGGCCCAGGCCGCTGGCAGGCGGCCGTGACGCAGAGCGAAGCCGCCGTCGCGGTCGCGTGCCAGATAGCGTACGCGGGTGATGCCGGCCAGCAGGATTCGGCCGTAGCACATCAGGCAGGGTTCGAGGCTGACGTAGAGCGTCAGACCGCGACGGTCGACCTGTGCATGCCCGGTTTCGAGCTGATCGAGCACCTGCATCTCGGCGTGGGCGGCGCTGGCGTAGGTCGAGGCGAACACCTGGTTGCGCCCGCTGCACAGTAACTCGCCCGCCTCATCCACCAGCAGGGCGCCGACTGCGTAACAGCCGTCCTCTATTGCCAGCAGGGCCTGCTCGCAGCACAGCCTGGCCCAGGTGTCATCGGCATGAGTGCTGGCGGGCGCCTGCTGCAACAGGGCCAGATGCTCGGGGGTCATGGCGTCTCCGGGGCCGTGAATGTCGCCGGAGGATTATGGCCCGCGCTGCGTGCGCTGCCCTACGACCTTGGTGCAATAGGCAGGTTGTGCAGGTGCAGCGACACTGGGCACGTCCCGATCATCCTGCGTGATATGGGTGCAAGCGTTTCCGCATTCCTCTCTGGGAATGCATTGAATGGGCGGGCGACCAATTGGTCGCCCTTTTTTTGTCTCCCGATTTCTCGCCGGGCCGCCCTAGACGCCCTGATTCAGCCGGTCGATCAGCGCCCGCACGCTCCCTGGCAAGGCATCCAGCTCGCGCACCAGCATGCTGCGCTCGCGTACCGCCCAGGCTTCATCGAGCTGCAGTATCGCCAGCTGCATGGTACGGCTGTGGCGGCGTGCGGCCGACTCGGGGATGATGCCGATGCCGACGCCGCCCTCGATCATCCGGCAGATCGCCTCGAAGCTCGATACCTGGATACGCAGCGCCAGATTGCCGCCGAGCTTCTCCACCTTTTCGCGCAGGAAGCTCAGCAGCGTGCTGCCTTCGTGCAGGCCGATGTGCTGGTAGGCGAGGGTATCGTGGAAACTCACCGACTGCCGTTGCGCCAGGGCGTGGCCCAGCGGTACCGCCAGCACCAGGCGGTCGGTGCTGAAATGCAGCGCCTGCAGGCCAGGCGCCTGCACCGGGCCGGCGATGATGCCCAGATCCGCCGCGCCATCCAGCACGCCACGGACGATGTCGCGGCTCAGGCGCTCCTGCAGGTCGACGGTGACGCCGGGGCGTTCGGCGAGAAAACCGGCCAGCACCTCGGGGAGAAATTCGGTGACTGCCGTGGTGTTGGCGAAGATGCGGATATGCCCGGCGGCATCGGTGCCGTACTCGGTGAACTCGCTTTTCAGGTAATCCACCTGGCGCATGATCAGCCGCGCATGCTGCAGCAGGCGCTGGCCGGCCGGGGTCAGCTCGACACCACGGCTGTCCCGGTACAGCAGGCGGCTACCGAGCTGGTTTTCCAGTGCCTTGATCCGCGCACTGGCGGCGGCCGGCGAGAGAAACGCCTTGCGCGCGCCCTGAGTCAGACTGGGCGACTCGGCGATATGGATGAACAGGCGCAGGTCGGGCAGATCGAAATGCATGGGGTTCCTCTGCTTCTGTGGGAGGGGCTTCAGCCGCGACGCCCTGGCTTCCTCAGAAAGCATCGCGGCTAAAGCCCCTCCCACCTAGAAATATGGCGTTCAGATTAACCGAACGCCGGTTTAAATAAATGCAGATTCTCTGAACGCAGGACGCGTCGCATGCTCCAGCTCACACAAGAACCGAGCTGGAACCTGCCCCATGAGTGATTCTGCTTTTTCCGCCTGGATCGGTCGTAGCGAAGAAACCCACGACCAACTCAGCCGCAATCTGGTCAAGCGCATCGCTGCCACCTTTGGCGAAGCCACGCCTGCTCATGGCGAGGCGCTGCCGCCGCTGTGGCACTGGGCGTTCTTTCAGGAACCGGTCGCCGAGAGCGGTCTGGGCGCAGACGGCCATCCGGCGCGCGGTGGCTTTCTGCCGCCGGCCGACAACCGCAACCGCATGTGGGCCGGCGGTCGTGTCGAGTTCTTCCAGCCGCTGCGTGTGGGCGGCGAAGCCAGCCGGGTATCGACCATCAGGCACATCGAGGAAAAGCACGGCCGCACCGGCGCGCTGCTCTTCGTCACCGTTCAGCACGACTACCTGCAGGACGGCCAGCTGGCCATCCGCGAAGAACAGGACATCGTCTACCGCGAGCCGACGCCACCCAAGACCGGCAGTGGCGAGCCGCTGATCGCCGGCGACTGGCGCGAGGCCGTGACCCCGAGCAGCACCATGCTGTTCCGCTACAGCGCGGTGACCTTCAACGGCCATCGCATCCATTACGACTGGCCCTATGTCACCGACACCGAAGGCTACCCCGGCCTTGTGGTGCACGGCCCGCTGATGGCCACCCTGAACCTGGGCGCCTTCTGCCGCGCCAATCCGCAGGCGCGTCTGCGCCGCTTCGCCTTCCGTGGCCTGCGCCCGATGATCGCGCCGCAGCCGTTCGAGGTTGGCGGACGCATCAGCGGCGACGGGCAGGCCGAGCTCTGGGTCGGCAACGAGTCCGGCCTGGCACAGCGCGCCGAAGTGCAATTCGACTGATTTCGTATGGCCTGGGGAACGAACCGGGCCATGACTTACCGAGGACCTGTGATGAACTACAACAACAACGAAGAACTCAATGCCATCCGCGAAGGCGTGCGCGCCCTGTGTGCCGAATTCCCTGCCGAGTACTGGCGCAAGATCGACGAGGAGAAGGGCTTCCCGGAAGAGTTCGTCAAGGCCATGACCGAAGCCGGCTGGCTGTCGGCGATGATCCCGGAAGAGTACGGCGGTTCGGGCCTGGGCCTGGCCGAAGCCTCGGTGATCCTCGAGGAGGTCAACCACTGTGGCGGCAACTCCGGCACCATCCACGGCCAGATGTACAACATGTTCACCCTGCTGCGTAACGGCAGCGAGGAGCAGAAGCGCTACTACCTGCCGAAGCTGGCAAGCGGCGAGCTGCGCCTGCAGTCGATGGGCGTGACCGAGCCGACCACCGGCACCGACACCACCAAGATCAAGACCACGGCGGTGAAGAAGGGTGACAAGTACGTCATCAACGGCCAGAAGGTGTGGATCTCCCGAGTTCAGCATTCCGACCTGATGATCCTGCTGGCGCGCACCACGCCGCTGGCCGAAGTGCAGCGCAAGGCCGACGGCATGTCGATCTTCCTCGTTGACCTGCGTGAAGCCATCGGCAACGGCCTGACCGTGCAGCCGATTGCCAACATGGTCAACCACGAGACCAACGAGCTGTTCTTCGACAACCTGGAAATCCCCGCCAGCAGCCTGATCGGTGAAGAGGGCAAGGGCTTCCGCTACATCCTCGACGGTCTCAACGCCGAACGTACCCTGATCGCCGCCGAGTGCATCGGCGACGGCCGCTGGTTCACCGAAAAATCCGCCCAGTACGCCCGCGACCGCGTGGTGTTCGGTCGCCCGATCGGCCAGAACCAGGGCGTGCAGTTCCCCATCGCCGAAGCCCATATCGAGCTGGAAGCGGCGGACCTGATGCGCTGGCGCGCCTGTGAGGAATACGACGCCGGGCGTAATGCCGGTGCCGCGGCCAACATGGCCAAGTACCTGGCGGCCAAGGCTTCCTGGGAAGCGGCCAACGCCTGCCTGCAGACCCACGGCGGTTTCGGCTTCGCCAACGAATACGACGTCGAGCGCAAGTTCCGCGAGACCCGTCTGTACCAGGTGGCGCCGATCTCCACCAACCTGATCCTGTCGTACGTCGCCGAGCACCTGCTCGAGCTGCCGCGTTCGTTCTGAGGAGCCTGTCATGAGCACGGATACCCGGAAACTCGCGGCCTTCCTCGCCGGGCTGCGTTACGACGATCTGCCGGCCCACGTACTGGATCGCACCGAAGACCTGTTCCTCGACTGGCTGGGCTCGGCCCTGGCCAGCGAGGGCGCGCGGCCGATCCCGCTGTTCGAGGCCTACGCACAGAAGATGGGCCCGGCCGATGGTCCGGCGCGCATCCTGGTCAACGGTCGCGGTACCTCGGCGTACTTCGCCGCGCTGGTCAACGGCGCTTCTTCGCATCTGGTGGAACAGGACGACCTGCACAACAGCTCGGTGCTGCACCCGGCCACCGTGGTATTCCCAGCAGCCCTGGCGGCCGCGCAGGATCTCGGCAAGTCCGGCCGTGAGCTGCTGCTGGCCTCGGTTGCCGGCTACGAGGCGGGCATCCGCATCGGTGAGTTCCTCGGTCGCTCGCATTACCGCATCTTCCACACCACGGCCACGGTGGGCACGCTGGCCGCTGCGGTGGCCGTGGGCAAGCTGCTGGATTTCGACCAGAAGCAGTTCGTCCATCTGCTCGGCAACGCCGGCACCCAGGCCGCCGGTCTGTGGGAGTTCCTGCGTGACGCCGCTGACTCCAAGCAGCTGCACACCGCCAAGGCGGCGGCCGACGGCCTGCTCGCGGCGTACTTCACCGAGCAGGGCCTGACCGGCGCGCAGAACATTCTCGAAGGCGAGCAGGGCATGGCTGCGGGCATGTCCAGCGACGCCAATCCGGCCGCGCTGTCCGACCGCCTCGGCAGCCGCTGGGCGCTGGTGGAAACCTCGTTCAAGTTCCACGCCTCCTGCCGCCACACCCATCCGGCCGCCGATGCGCTGCTCGATCTGATGTGGCGCGAGGGCCTGCGTCACAGCGACATCGCCCAGGTCATCACCCACGTGCACCAGGGCGCCATCGACGTGCTCGGCCGCGTGGTGGTGCCGCAGACCGTGCACCAGGCCAAGTTCTCCATGGGCACCGTGCTCGGGCTGATCGCCGTGCATGGCAAGGCCCAACTCACCGAGTTCGAGAACCTGGCGCTTACCGACGCCGATGTCGCCGCCTTCCGCGACAGGGTCAGCATGCGCCTCGATCCCGAGGTCGACGGCGCCTATCCGGCGCGCTGGCTGGGCCGCGTCGAGGTGATTACCACCGACGGTCGCACCCTGCGTGGCGCCATCGACGAGCCCAAGGGCGACCCGGGCAACAGCCTCAGCCGCGCCGAGCTGGAAGACAAGTTCCGCCGCCTGCTGGCTTTTGCCGGCAAGCGCAGCAGCGACGAGGCGGGTGTGCTGATCGAAAGGGTCTGGCGTTTGCGCGAGGCCGATGACCTGAGCCAGCTGGCCTGACCGAGGACACGGACATGAACAACGCACAACAAATCCGGCCACTGGACGGCATCACCGTGGTCAGCCTGGAGCACGCCATCGCCGCGCCGTTCTGCACCCGCCAGCTCGCCGATCTCGGCGCGCGGGTGATCAAGGTCGAGCGTCCCGGCAGCGGCGATTTCGCCCGTGGCTATGACGAGCGCGTCGATGGCCTGGCCTCGCACTTCGTCTGGACCAACCGCTCCAAGGAAAGCCTGACCCTCGACCTCAAGCAGGACGATGCGATGCAGGTGCTCGGCAGCCTTCTGGCCAAGGCCGACGTGCTGGTGCAGAACCTGGCACCGGGCGCCGCCGCGCGCATGGGGCTGTCGTTCGAAGCGCTGCACGAGCGCTTCCCGCAACTGATCGTCTGCGACATCTCCGGCTACGGCGAAGGCGGCCCTTACGAGCAGAAGAAGGCCTACGACCTGCTGATCCAGAGCGAGGGCGGTTTCCTCTCCGTTACCGGCGGGCCGGGCGAGGAGGAGATGGCCAAGGCCGGCTGCTCCATCGCCGATATCGCTGCCGGCATGTACGCCTACACCGGTGTGCTGTCGGCGCTGATGCTGCGCGGCAAGACCGGCGTCGGCAGCCGCGTCGACGTGTCGATGCTGGAGAGCCTGGTGGAGTGGATGGGCTACCCGCTGTACTACGCCTACAAGGGTGACACGCCGCCACCGCGAGCCGGCGCCGCGCACTCGACCATCTATCCCTACGGCCCGTTCCCCGCCGGTGACGGCGGCACAGTGATGCTCGGCCTGCAGAACGAGCGCGAATGGCAGGCGTTCTGCGCCAAGGTGCTGGAGCAGCCGGAACTGGCCGACGACGAGCGTTTCTCCGCCAACTTCAAGCGCTCGGCCAATCGCGGTGAACTGCGCGCGCTGATCGTCGAAGCCTTCTCGCGCATGAGCACGGCGCAGGTGATCGAACGTCTGGAGCTGGCGCAGATCGCCAATGCCCAGGTCAACGACATGGCCGGCGTCTGGGCTCATCCGCAACTGCAGGCGCGTCAGCGCTGGCGTCAGGTCGACAGCCCCAGTGGCAGTCTGCCGGCGCTGCTGCCGCCAGGGCGCAACAACGCCTTCGAACCGCGCATGGACGCCATTCCGGCGCTGGGTGAGCACACCGATACGCTGCTTGCGGAACTGGGCTACGGCGCCGGTGACATTCAGCGCCTGCATCAACAGGGGGCCGTGTGATGAGTCAGTCCATCATTCGCAGTGCCCTGTTCGTGCCGGCCAGCCGGCCGGAGCGCATCCCCAAGGCGCTCGCCGTGGGCGCCGATGCGGTCATCGTCGATCTGGAAGATGCCGTGCAGGAAAGCCTCAAGGTCCAGGCACGGGGCAATCTCGATACCTTCCTGCGTGACAACCCCGAGGCGCGCCTGCTGGTGCGCATCAACGCCCCCGAGCACGCCGAGCACGCGGCCGATATCGAACTCTGCGGCCGTCATCCCGGTGTCATCGGCGTGCTGCTGCCGAAAGTCGAAAGCGCGGCCCAGGTCGCCACGGTGGCCGCTTGCGGCAAGCCGGTGTGGCCGATCATCGAAAGTGCGGCGGGGCTGCTGGAACTGGCAGACATCGCACGGGCCTCGGGTGTCGAGCGCCTGTCCTTCGGTGCGCTCGATCTGGGCCTGGATCTTGGTCTGAGCAGCGGCAGCGCCGCGGCTGAACGCATGCTCGATCAGGCTCGCTACGCCCTGTTGCTGCATTCGCGCTCTGCCGGTCTGGCGGCGCCGCTGGACAGCGTGTTTCCGGCCATCGAAGACCGCGAAGGCCTGGCCCGCACCGCGCGCGATGCCCGCGACATGGGCTTCGACGGTTTGCTGTGCATCCATCCGACGCAGGTCGAAGTCATCCATCGTGCGTTGCACCCGGCCGACGCAGAGCTGGCCTGGGCGCGCCGCGTGATGGCGGCGGCCAACAGCGGCGAAGGGGTCTTCGTGGTCGACGGCCAGATGGTCGACGCCCCGGTGCTGGGCCGTGCCCGCCGCCTGCTGCTACGCGCCGGGGAGAGCCCGGCCTGAATACCGGCCGGCGGCGTTGCGTCGCCGGTCATTTCCTCCCACGTACCGACCTACAAAAACAACGAGGTAACGTCATGTTCAAACTCACCGCCAAGGCGCTCGCCTGCGCCGCGATTCTCTCCTGCGCCGGCCTGGTACAGGCTGCCAATGAGCCCATCCTCATCAAGTTCGCCCATGTGGTGGCGGACAACACGCCCAAGGGACAGGGCGCGCTGTTGTTCAAGAAACTGGCCGAGGAGCGCCTGCCCGGGCGGGTCAAGGTGGATGTGTACCCCAATTCTTCGCTGTTCGGCGATGGCAAGGAAATGGAGGCGCTGCTGCTCGGCGAGGTGCAGATGCTGGCGCCGTCGCTGGCCAAGTTCGAGCAGTACGCCAAGGCGGTGCAGATCTTCGATCTGCCATTTCTGTTCGACAACATGGAGGCAGTCGATCGCTTCCAGGCCAGCCCCGAGGGGCGCGGCCTGCTGACCTCCATGGAGGACAAGAACATCACCGGCCTGGCCTACTGGCACAACGGGCTGAAGGTGATGTCGGCCAACAAGCCGCTGCGCAAGCCATCCGACGCGCGTGGCCTGAAGTTCCGTGTACAGGCTTCGGCGGTGCTCGAGGAGCAGTTCAAGGCGGTGCGCGCCAACCCGCGCAAGATGAGCTTTGCCGAGGTCTATCAGGGGTTGCAGACCGGCGTGGTCAACGGCACCGAGAACACCTGGTCGAACTACTACAGCCAGAAGGTGCACGAGGTGCAGAAGCACATGACCGAGTCCGATCACGGCCTGATCGACTACATGGTGATCACCAACACCAAGTTCTGGAAGGGCCTGCCGGATGACGTGCGTAGCGAGCTGGAAACCATCATGGCCGAGGTCTCCGTCGAGGTGAACAGGCAGGCTGATGACTTGAACCGCAAGGCCAAGCAGGACATCGCCAAGGCCGGTACCACCGAGATCATCGAGCTGACCCCGCAGCAGCGCGCCGAATGGCGTGAAGCCATGCGCCCGGTGTGGAAGAAATTCGAGAATGAGATCGGCGCCGAGCTGATCCAGGCGGCGGAGAAGTCCAACCAGCAGTGATGTTGTGCTGCAAATGAAAAAGCCCGGTGCTTGCACCGGGCTTTTTTTGTCGCGGTTAAAGTCCCTCCCGCAACATTGGAAGAGCGTAGCCTTTGGGGTATGGCTAAAGCTGCACGCCGCTCAGCCCTCCCTCAGACCAGCGTCATCCTGTGGGAGGGCTTTGGCCGCGACTTGCTGCCGAGCCTCACAGCCCGGCTTCCTGCATCCACCTGGGCTTGGGATAACGACGGTCGGACTTGCCTGCCTTGAGAATGGCGCCCGGTACGTCGTGGCCGATCAGCCCGGGCAGGGTGGCGGCGGCTTCGAGCAGCGCGTCGAGATTCACCCCGGTTTCCAGGCCCATGCGCTGGAACATGTGCACCAGGTCCTCGGTGCAGATATTGCCGCTGGCACCCGGCGCGTAGGGGCAGCCACCGAGGCCGCCGAGCGAGGCGTCGAAGCGGTCGATGCCGGCATTCAGTGCCGCCAGGGCGTTGGCCAGGCCCATGCCGCGGGTGTTGTGAAAGTGCGCGGTGAACACCGCTTCCGGCCAGCGCTGCAGCGCTTCGCGGCAGATGCGCTCGACCTGCGCCGGGTCGGCCATGCCGGTGGTGTCGCAGAGGGTCACGCCCTGCACGCCGATCTCCAGCAGGCGCTCGGTCAGTTCATGGACACGGGCCTCGGGCACCTCGCCCTCGAACGGGCAGCCGAAGGTGGTCGACAGCGAGGCGTTGATGAATACGTCGCTGCCGCGGGTAACCTCGATGATCTCGCGAAACTGCGCCAGGGACTGCTCCGGCGTCATGCGCAGATTGGCCAGGCCGTGGGTGTCGCTGGCCGACATCACCAGGTTGATCTCGTCCACCTCGCACGACAGTGCGCGCTCGCAGCCCTTCACGTTGGGCACCAGCACGGTGTACTCGACGCCGGGCACGCGCTGGATGCTGCGCATTACCTCCTCGGCGTCGCGCAGGTTGGGGATGGCCTTGGGCGAGGTGAATGAAGTCACCTCGATCTTGGCCAGGCCGGTGTGGGACAGGCGGTCGATCAGGGCGATCTTGTCCTCGGTCGGGACGAAGGTGGCTTCGATCTGGAAGCCGTCGCGGGTGGCGACGTCCTGGATGTACAGGCGTTTGCTCATGGGAATCCTCAATCTCCGGGCGTTCCCGTGCTCTGCGCGGGAACGCATCTGGCGGCGCTTGCGCCGGCTGCTGGTACGGATGGATGCGCAGCATCCCGGGGGCTCCCACGCGGGGCGTGGGAGCCATCTGGCTAGATGATCCCGCGCTCGCGCAGACCGGCGACCTGCTCCGCACTCAGGCCGAGGCCAGCGAGGATGTCGTCGCTGTGCTCGCCCAGTTGCGGGCCACCGGTGCCGATGCGGCCAGGCGTGCGGCTGAGTTTGGGCAGTACGCCCGGCACCTTGAGCGGGCCGACGCTGGTCTGCACCTGCTCGATCATCTGCCGCGCCAGGTAGTGCGGGTCCTGCACGATGTCAGCGGCGGTGTAGGGGTAACCGGCGGGTACGCGGGCACCCTTGAGCGCTTCGATCACTTCGTCGCGGCCGCGCTGCGCGGTCCACTCGGCAATGGCACCGTCGATCAGCTCGGCGTGCTGACTGCGTCCGTCGTTGTGCTCCAGGCGTGGGTCATTGCCCAGGTCGTCGCGGCCGATCAGGCTCATCAGGCGCTTGTAGATGCTGTCGCCATTGCCGGCGATCAGCACGTAGCTGCCGTCTTTGCAGGGATAGGAATTGGACGGGGTGATGCCGGGCAGGGCGCTGCCGGCCGGCTCGCGGATGTAGCCGAAGGCGTCGTATTCCGGAATCAGGCTTTCCATCATGGCGAACACCGACTCGTACAGCGCCACGTCGATCTCCTGGCCCTCGCCGCTGCGGTTGCGCTCCTGCAGGGCCAGCAGCACGCCGATCACGCCATACAGCGAAGACAGCGAGTCGCCGATGCTGATACCCACGCGTACCGGTGCCTGGCCCGGGTAGCCGGACAGATGGCGCAGGCCACCCATGGCTTCGCCGATCACGCCGAAACCGGGCAGGTCGCGATAGGGACCGGTCTGCCCGTAGCCGGAGATGCGCAGCATGATCAGGCGCGGGTTGATCGCTTTCAGCGCGTCATAACCCAGGCCCCAGCCTTCCAGCGTGCCGGGGCGGAAGTTTTCCACCAGCACGTCGGCTTCGGCCACCAGCTTGCGCACGATGTCCTGGGCTTCAGTCTGTTTCAGATCGAGGGTCAGCGAACGCTTGTTGCGCGACTGCACGTGCCACCAGAGCGAGGTGCCGTCCTTGATCTTGCGCCACTTGCGCAGCGGGTCGCCGACGCTCGGCGGCTCGATCTTGATCACGTCGGCGCCGAATTCGCCGAGTAGCTTGCTGGCGAAGGGACCGGCGATGAGCTGGCCCATCTCGATCACCTTGAGCCCCTGCAGGGCCATGTTGCTGTTGTTGCTCTGAGTCATGGCTGCACCCGATTTGCCTGTGCGTTTCTTGTGCAGCGCAGAATGGCGCAGCGGCGCGGTGCCGACAATTGCTCAATGGCCAAGCTAGGCTTCGCGTATCACGAAGTGGCATGCTGTAAATCAGCTTTATGGCAGCCTCGCTTCGCCAGGCACGAAATGGAGACTCATCATGCGCCGTATCGATTTCGTCACTCTCAAGCTGTTCGTCGCCATTGCCGACGAGCGCAGCCTGACCCGCGCCGCCGAGCGCGAACATCTGGCCCTGGCAGCGGTCAGCAAGCGCGTCAGCGACCTGGAAAACCAGCTCGGCATCGCGCTGCTCTATCGCCAGCCCAAGGGCGTCGAGCTGACCCCGGCCGGGCATGCGCTGCTGCACCATGCGCGCAACATGATGGACAACCTCGAGCAGCTCAACGCCGACCTCAGCGAGTTCAGCGAAGGGGTCAAGGGGCATGTGCGCATCCATGCCAACACCTCGGCCGTGATCGAGTTCCTGCCCGAGGATCTGGCCAGCTTCAGCCGCCTGCACCCGCAGGTGAAGATCGATCTGGAGGAGCGGGTCAGCAGCGAGACCATTCGCGCCGTGCGCGAAGGTCTGACCGATATCGGCATCTTCGCCGGGCACGTACCGGCCGAGGATCTGCAGGTGTTCACCTACCGCCACGACCAGCTGGCGCTGGTGACGCCGCGCGAGCATCCACTGGCCGAGCGCGATGGCCTGTTCCTGCGCGAGGCGGTGGGCTTCGACTTTATCGGCCTGCAGCAGGACGCTTCCCTGCACAGCCTGCTGCAGCACTCGGCGCACAGCCAGGGCGTGGCCCTGCGCCTGCGCATCCAGGTACGCAGCTTCGAAGCCATCTGCCGGATGATTCACACCGGCATGGGCGTCGGTGTGCTGCCTGATCAGGCGGTACGTACCTACCTGCCGTCGCTCGATGTGCGGGTGATCCCGCTGCACGACCCCTGGGCCCGGCGCGAACTCAAGGTGGCGGTACGAAATCAGGACAACCTTTCGCTGACCGCGAAGCAGATGCTCGATCATCTGCGTAACAGTGGGGAGACAGAGGTGGATTCTGCGCTGCCTTCGTGAATGCCGAAGGCTCGGTTGTTCAAATGTGAATTTCAGCCGGCGGGGAGGGCGGAGTAGAGTCCGGGGCAATCGAAGGGGTTTTTCCCTCGACGCTCAGACAAAAACAACAGGAGCCTTCCATGAAGTTCTCATTCGTCCGTCGTGGGGTGGCCGGCATGCTCGCCGGTTGCGCACTGCTTGGCGCACTCTCGGCACACGCAGCCGATCCGATCTTGATCAAGTTTTCCCATATCACCGCCGACAGCACGCCGAAGGGCCAGGGCGCGCTGATGTTCAAGAAACTGGTGGAGGAGCGCCTGGCCGGCAAGGTCAAGGTCGATGTCTACGCCAACTCCTCGCTGTATGGCGATGGCAAGGAAATGGAAGCCCTGCTGCTCAACGAAGTGCAGATGCTGGCGCCGGCACCGTCCAAGCTGGAGCAGTACACCAAGCAGCTGCAGCTGTTCGACATGATGTTCCTGTTCGATGACGTGGCCGCTGCGCAGCGTTTCCAGTCCTCGGACAAGGGCAAGGCGCTGCTCAAGTCGATGGAGAGCAAGGGCATTACCGGCCTGGCCTACTGGCTCAACGGCATGCGTCAGCTCACCGCCAACAAGCCACTGGTCGAGCCCGGCGATGCCCGTGGGCAGAAGTTCCGCGTACAGCCGTCCGACCTGCAGGCCGCGCAGTACAGCGCCCTGCGCGCGGTGCCGCGCAAGATGAGCTTCGCCGAGATCTATCAGGGGCTGCAGACCGGTGTGGTCAATGCCCAGGACAACCCCTGGTCGAACATCTACTCGCAGAAGTACTTCGAGGTGCAGAAGTACATGACCGAGTCCAACCACGCCATCGGCAACTACCTGCTGATCACCAACACCAAGTTCTGGAACGGCCTGCCGGCGGATATCCGCAGCGAGCTGGAACAGATCGTCGACGAGGTGACCGTCGAGGTGAACAAGCAGGCCGAGGCGCTCAACGCCGAAGCGCGTCAGGCCATCCTCGCTACCGGCAAGAGCGAGATCATCACCCTGACGCCCGAGCAGCGTGCCGCCTGGCGTGACGCGGTACGTCCGGCCTGGAAGAAGTTCGAAGCCGATATCGGCGCCGACTTGATCGAAGCTGCGCAAGCCGCGAATCAGCAGTGAGCCCATGACCGCCCCGGGCCACGCATCCGGGGCGGTCTTTCATTCGCCGTCGCCTAAGGCGGCGTTTGCCAATAACGAATATCGCCCCGTTCCAGGCTCGGTTAGATTCGTCCGACTCCTGACAATCACAAGAACCTCGCGGAGATGCCATGAACGCCTTGCGGCGCGTCTGGGAGCACTTCGAGGAAGGCTTCATCGCTTTCCTCCTGGCAACCATGACGCTGATCACTTTCGTCTACGTGATCCTCAACAACTTCTACACCCTGTTCTACTGGCTGGGTGACTTCTTCGGCGGTAACGAGGCTTTGCTCGCTATCGGCGACTTCATTCTCGACCTTGCCCAGGCGATGACCTGGAGCAATGCCCTGACCAAAGCCCTGTTCGGCTGGCTGATCTTCTTCGGCCTGGCCTATGGCGTGCGCACCGCCGGCCACATCGGCGTCGACGCCTTGGTCAAACTCGCCCCGCGCGGTGTGCAGCGCGTGATCGGTGTGATCGCCTGCTCGGCCTGCCTGGGCTACGCCGGCCTGATCGCCGTTGGCAGCTTCGACTGGGTCAGCACCCTGTTCAAGGCCGGTATCGGCGCCGAAGACCTCGGCCACTACGGCATCCAGCAGTGGCACATCGGTATGATCGTGCCGTTCGGTTACGCCATGGTGTTCATCCGCTTCCTGGAAATCTTCGTCCGTATCCTGCGCAACGAGCAGACCGGCCTCGGCCTGGCTGACGAAGCCGCCGATGCGCTGAAAATCAATGAGCACGAGGAGGCCAAATAATGACCGTTCTGTTCCTCTTCCTGCTGCTGTTCCTGCTGATGTTCATCGGCGTGCCGATCGCCGCGTCGCTCGGCCTGGCCGGCTCGATCACCATCATGCTGTTCAGCCCGGACTCGGTACGCTCGCTGGCGATCAAGCTGTTCGAGACCTCCGAGCACTACACCCTGCTGGCGATCCCGTTCTTCCTGCTCTCCGGTGCGTTCATGACCACCGGTGGCGTGGCCAAGCGCCTGATCGACTTCGCCAACGCCTGCGTCGGCCACATCCGTGGCGGCCTGGCCATCGGTGCGGTGCTGGCGTGCATGCTGTTCGCCGCGCTGTCCGGCTCCTCGCCGGCCACCGTAGCGGCCGTGGGCTCCATCGCCATCGCCGGCATGGTGCGTTCTGGTTACCCGCAGGCGTTCGGTGCTGGCATCGTGTGTAACGCCGGTACTCTGGGCATCCTGATTCCGCCGTCGATCGTGATGGTGGTGTACGCCGCCGCCACCGAGCAGTCGGTGGGCAAGCTGTTCATGGCTGGTGTTATCCCCGGCATCATGCTCGGCGTGGTGCTGATGGTGGCGATCTACATCGTCGCGCGCATCAAGAAGCTGCCGGCCCTGCCACGCGCCAGCTTCCGCGAGTGGCTGCGCGCCGCGCGTGAAGCGTTCTGGGGCCTGCTGCTGATGGTGATCATCCTCGGCGGCATCTACAGCGGCATGTTCACCCCGACCGAGGCTGCGGCCGTGGCGGCGGTCTACGCCGGCTTCGTCGCCCTGTTCGTGTACAAGGACCTGAAGATCCGCGAGTGCCCGAAAGTGCTGCTGGAGTCCGGCAAGCTGACCATCATGCTGATGTTCATCATCGCCAACGCCATGCTCTTCGCCCACGTGCTGACCACCGAGCAGATCCCGCAGACCATCACCGCCTGGGTGGTGGATCTGGGCCTGCAGCCCTGGCAGTTCCTGCTGGTGGTGAACATCGTGCTGCTGGTGGCCGGTGCCTTCATGGAGCCGTCGGCGATCATCCTGATCCTCGCACCGATCCTGTTCCCGATCGCCATGCAACTGGGCATCGACCCGATCCACCTGGGCATCATCATGGTGGTGAACATGGAAATCGGTCTGATCACACCACCCGTGGGGCTGAACCTGTTCGTCACCTCGGCGGTGACAGGTATGCCGCTGACGGCAGTGATCCGCGCGGCGATGCCATGGCTGATGCTGTTGCTCGGTTTCCTGGTGATCATCACCTATGTGCCGGCGGTATCCCTGGCCCTGCCGAACTGGCTGGGGATGAGCTAGGACAACCGTTGATACCGTGTCTACCTCTGCGCCCGGCCTTGTGCCGGGCTTTTTTATCCGTGCGCCGCGACGTCTGCATGGCGCTGCAAAATTGGCTTGGAAGGCGCTGGGCAGGGCCTCGAGACCATGGTCTTAGAGCGGTAAGACCATGGTCGAATGGCCACACGAAGGGTCGGTGGATACAAAAGGCACCATACAAAAACAACTACCCACCGAGGTGATTCCATGAGTGCTGCGTCTATTTACCCTGTGCGTCCCGAGGTGGCCGCGCGGACCCTCACTGACGAGGCCACCTACAAGGCCATGTACCAACAGTCGGTGGTCAACCCCGAGGGTTTCTGGCGTGAGCAGGGCAAGCGCATCGACTGGATCAAACCCTACACCAAGGTCAAGCAGACCACCTTCGACGACCACCACGTCGACATCAAGTGGTACGCCGACGGCACCCTCAACGTCTCCTACAACTGCCTGGACCGCCACCTCGAAGAGCGCGGCGATCAGGTAGCGATCATCTGGGAAGGCGACGATCCTTCCGAGCACCGCGAAATCACCTACCGCCAACTGCACGAAGAGGTGAGCAAGTTCGCCAACGCCCTGCGTGGCCAGGACGTGCACCGTGGTGACGTCGTCACCATCTACATGCCGATGATTCCCGAAGCCGTGGTGGCCATGCTGGCCTGTGCGCGCATCGGCGCCATCCATTCCGTGGTCTTCGGCGGCTTCTCTCCGGAAGCGCTGGCCGGCCGCATCATCGACTGCAAGTCCAAGGTGGTGATCACCGCCGACGAAGGCCTGCGTGGCGGCCGCAAGGTGCCGCTGAAGGCCAACGTTGACGATGCGCTGACCAACCCGGAAACCGCCAGCGTGCAGAAGATCATCGTGGTCAAGCGCACCGGCTCCGACATCAAGTGGAACCAGCATCGCGACATCTGGTACGAAGACCTGATGAAGGTTGCCGGCAGCGTCTGCGCGCCGAAGGAAATGGGCGCCGAAGAGGCGCTGTTCATCCTCTACACCTCCGGCTCCACCGGCAAGCCCAAGGGCGTGCTGCACACCACCGGCGGTTACCTGACCTACGCTTCGCTGACCCACGAGCGCGTGTTCGACTACCGTCCGGGCGAGGTCTTCTGGTGCACCGCCGACATCGGCTGGGTCACCGGCCACACCTACCTCGTCTACGGGCCGCTGGCCAACGGCGCCACCACTCTGATGTTCGAGGGCGTGCCGAACTATCCGGACGTGCGCCGCGTGGCGCAGATCGTCGACAAGCACAAGGTCAACATCCTCTACACCGCCCCGACCGCCATTCGCGCCATGATGGCCGAGGGCAAGGCTGCGGTCGAAGGTGCCGATGGTTCCAGCCTGCGTCTGCTGGGTTCGGTCGGCGAGCCGATCAACCCGGAAGCCTGGCAGTGGTACTACGAGAACGTCGGCCAGAGCCGTTGCCCGATCGTCGACACCTGGTGGCAGACCGAAACCGGAGCCTGCCTGATGACCCCGCTGCCGGGCGCCCATGGCCTGAAGCCGGGCTCCGCCGCACGGCCGTTCTTCGGCGTGCAGCCGGCGCTGGTGGACAACCTGGGTAACATCATCGAAGGCCCTGCCGAGGGCAACCTGGTGATCATCGATTCCTGGCCGGGTCAGGCACGTACCCTGTACGGCGACCACGACCGCTTCGTCGACACCTACTTCAAGACCTTCCGCGGCATGTACTTCACCGGTGACGGTGCGCGTCGTGACGAGGACGGCTACTGGTGGATCACCGGACGCGTGGACGACGTGCTCAACGTTTCCGGCCACCGCATGGGTACCGCCGAAGTGGAAAGCGCCATGGTCGCCCACCCGAAAGTGGCCGAGGCCGCAGTGGTTGGCGTGCCGCACGACATCAAGGGTCAGGGCATCTACGTCTACGTCACCCTGAACGCCGGCGAGGAGCCCACCGAGCAGCTGCGTCAGGAACTGAAGAACTGGGTGCGCAAGGAGATCGGCCCGATCGCCACTCCGGACGTGATCCAGTGGGCGCCGGGCCTGCCCAAGACCCGCTCGGGCAAGATCATGCGCCGTATCCTGCGCAAAATCGCAACCGCCGAATACGATGCACTCGGCGACATCTCCACCCTGGCTGATCCCGGTGTGGTGCAGCACCTCATCGATACTCACAAGCAGATGCAATCCGCCTGCGCCTGATCGGCCAAGCACCGAAAAGCCCCGCCCGGCCACAAGCCCGGCGGGGCTTTTTCATTCCGCCGGTGCATTACAAAGTTGTAATGCTCCTGTCAGCCTGGCGTTGGTAGCGGCTGCGTACCTTTGCATCGTCGGCCACCCGGATGGGTGGCTCAAACCACAGACGAATGCGAGGGCAATGCCATGAACAAGATGGGTAGCTGGCTGGCGGCGGGTGCGCTGCTGATGATGAGTGCCGGGGCAGTGATGGCCGCCGATGTGGCGCCGGTCAAGGCCAACAACGTGGTGCTGGTGCACGGCTCCTGGGCCGATGGCTCCAGCTGGTCGGAGGTGATCGCGCGGCTGCAGGCGGCCGGGCTGAATGTCACCGCGGTGCAGAATCCGCTGACCTCCGTGGCCGATGACGTGGCCGCCACCCAGCGCGTGCTGGACCAGCAGGACGGCCCGACAGTGCTGGTAGGGCATTCCTATGCCGGCACTGTCGTGAGCGAGGCGGGTGTCGATCCCAAGGTCAGTGCGCTGGTCTACGTGGCAGCGCGGGCACCGGACGCCAACGAGGATTTCGTCGCGCTGTCGGCACGCTATCCCACCATGCCGGTACGCGCCGGTACCCAGGAGCACGACGGCTTCGTCACGCTCAAGCAGGACGCCTTCCTCAAGTACTTCGCCAGCGACGTGCCGCGTGACAAGGCCCTGACGCTCTACGCCGTGCAGCAACCCATTGCCAAGACCCTGTTTTCCGCGCGCACCCATGCCGCGGCCTGGCACGACAAGCCGTCCTGGTATGCGGTCTCCAGCAACGACCAGACCATCAATCCGGACCTGCAGCGTTTTCTGGCCAGGCGCATGGGCGCCAGCACCATCGAATTGCCGTCGAGCCACCTGTCGCTGGTTTCCCACGCCGATGAGGTGGCCGATCTGATCCTGCAGGCCGCCGGTCGCCAACCCTGATCCTTTCCGTCGAATGACCCAAGGGCGGCCGCGCCGCCACGACTCCTACCGAGGTAACCGAAATGAAAAACTTCCTGTTCGCCACCGCCATGCTGCTCGCCGCTGGTTCCGCCTTTGCTGGCACCCCGTCGCATGCGCCGGTCATCCACGACAAGGACGGCTTCTTTGTCCACCTGGACGTGGACAAGGTACTGTCGACCTCCGACGTGTCCTCGAGCTGCGGCGTGGTGCCGGCGCAGCTACGCTACCTGGACCACCAGGGGCGCGAGCACGTACTGGATTATCAGGTGCTGGGTGGCGGTTGCAGCGACCATTGAGAGCAGATGCCCGGGTGACCGTCCTGCCGCAGCGGGCGGGCGCCCCGGCGCCATCGCGAGACAAGGTGAACAACGATGAACATCCTCGTCGTCGAAGATGAGATCAAGGCCGGAAACTACTTGTGCAACGGCCTGCAGGAACTGGGGCACTCGGTCAGTCTGGCGCGCAACGGCCTCGACGGTCTGCACCTGGCGCTGGAGAACCCCTTCGACGTCATCGTTCTGGATGTGATGATGCCGGCACTGGACGGCTGGGAAGTGTTGCGCCGCCTGCGCAGGCAGACCGACACGCCGGTACTGTTCCTCACTGCCCGCGACGATGTCGCCGATCGCATCAAGGGGCTGGAACTGGGTGCCGACGATTACCTGGTCAAGCCGTTTTCCTTCGCCGAGCTGGTGGCCCGCCTGCGCACCCTCAACCGCCGCGGACCGCTGCGCGAGGAGGAGTTCCTGCAGGTCGGCGATCTGCAGATCGACGTGTTGCGTCGGCGGGTCAGCCGCGACGGTGTGCGCCTGAATCTGACCAACAAGGAATTTGCTCTGCTGCACCTGTTCGCCAGCCATCAGGGACAGGTGCTGTCGCGCACCCTGATCGCTTCACGGGTGTGGGACATGAACTTCGACAGCGATACCAACGTCGTCGATGTCGCCGTGCGCCGCCTGCGCATGAAGGTCGACGATCCTTTCGGCAGCCGGCTGATCCACAGTGTGCGGGGCATCGGCTACCGCTTCGACCTGCAGCCATGAAGCCCGCCAGCATTCTCGCGAGGCTCGCTGCGGTACGGCATTCGCTGACCCTGCGCCTGGCGCTGCTGTTTGCCCTGCTCAGTTTCGCTGCCCTGGCCGGCCTCGGCGTGGCGCTCTACCACGGCCTGGAGCGCGAGCTGATGCGCCGTGACGATGCCGCGCTGGTGTACCGCGTCGAGCAACTGCGGCGGTTTCTCGCCGACGGCAGCACTCTGGACCTGTTGCGCACCCGACCGACGCTGTTCGAGAACATGCTGGGCAATCACGAGTCCCTGCTGCTGGTAGGGGCGGCGGGTCAGCCGCCGTTGCTGCTGGTGAACCCCGGCGGGCTGCAGGTGCCGGATCTGCCTGCGGTGGACGTGAGCCGTTCGCTGCAACTGGACGACGTCCACCACCTGCCAGGTGTGGACGGTGTACCGATGTCGGCCCTGGCGGTGAGCATCGAGGCCGGTGAACTGGGCCGGCTGCAGGTGATCACCGGGCGTCTGATGAACGAGCGTACTGCGGTGCTGGCCAGCTACCGGCTGACGGTCTTTGTGCTTGCCGGCTTCGCCGCATTGCTGCTGGCCGTGTGTGGCTACGTGCTACTGCACCGGGGCCTGCGACCGCTGTCGCGGCTGGCTCGACACACCCGTCGCATTGGCGTCGGCAACCTCGGTCAGCGACTCGATGAGCAGGGCGCGCCACTGGAGCTGCGACCGATGATCGAGGCCTTCAACACCATGCTCGAACGCCTGGCTCGCGGCTTCGCCCAGCTCAGCCAGGTTTCCACCGATATGGCCCACGAGCTGCGCACACCGATCAACAACCTGCTCGGCGAAACCCAGGTAGCTCTACAGCAGAACCGCAGCGTGGACGACTACCAGCAGTTGCTGGCTTCCAACGTCGAGGAACTCGAACGACTGGCGCGGATGCTGGAGAACATGCTGTTTCTCGCCCGGACCGACCCGGCCGAGGCGCTGCGCCAGCGTCAGCTGCTGGACGCTGCCGACGAACTGGAGCGGATCGCCAGTTATTTCGAGGGGCCGGCGGCGGACGTCGGGATCAGCATCCGCTGCACGGGAACGGGGGCGATCTGGGCCGAGCCGATGCTGCTGCGTCGCGCGCTGGCCAATCTGTGCGCCAATGCCATCCGCTATGGCGCCGCGGATTCCGAGCTGTTCATTTGCGCCGAGTGCGATGAGGGCGGGACACGCCTGGCGGTGATCAATCACGGGCCGAGCATCGACCCCGAGCATCTGCCCAGGCTGTTCGAGCGCTTCTACCGGGTCGATGCTTCGCGTGAGAGTTCGGCGCAATCCAGTGGGCTGGGGCTTTCCATCGTGGCGACCATCATGCAGCTGCACCAGGGCCGTTATGCGGTGAGCAGTGCCGATGGGGTGACCTGTTTCGAGCTGTTCTTTCCCGCCCGCAGCGAGGCGGGCTGAGAGGAGGGCGGCAGCAGGATGCTGCCGCCGTGCGGCACTCAGAGGGCGCCGAATACCTTCTTCGCCAGGCTGGTGGCGGCAGCGGCCGGGTTCTGACGGATACTGGCTTCCTGCTTGGCGATCATCTCGAACAGGCCATCGAGTGCCTGCTCGGTCACGTAGCTTTCCACCGTGCTGCTCTTGGCGTCGACCACGCCGAAGCTGGCGGCCTGGCCGGCGAAGGCGTTGTATTGCTGGGCCAGGCCGACCTGGTCGGTGGCCTGCTTGACGATGGGCAGGAACCTGGCGCGGATCTGCTCGCGGCTGCTCTTGTTCAGGTACTGGGTGGCCGAGTCCTGCGGGCCGCTGAGAATCGACTTGGCGTCGGCCACGGTCATCTTCTTCACCGCGTCGATCAGCAGCGCCTGAGCCTCGGGAACGGCTGCCTCTGCAGCCCTGTTCATGCTCGCCTCGAGCTGGTCGACCTGGGCGCCCATGCCCATCATCTTCATGGTCTTGGCGGCTTTGCCGAGTTTGCCCGGCAGCTCGATGCGCACGTCCGGGTTGTTGCTGAAGCCGCCGGGTGTGCCCAGCTGCTTGACCGCTACCTGGGCACCCTGGATGAGTGCGTCCTTGAGACCACCGCTTGCATCCTGCTGGCTCAGGTCGGAAAGAGACAAAGCAAAAACGTTGGCCGAAAGCAGCAGGCCAGCGGCGAGGGTGGTGAGGCGCAGCATGGTGTTCATCCTTGCATCGTGGGTAATGGCGTCAGCTTAACCGAGTCTGCGGTGCTGACAAGCCAGGCGATGGGAGTGGATGGGCAGCGCGCATGGCTATGGCTATGATCAGGGTCATGAATTCACCATTGCCCCTGCGTAATCCATGCCCACCGGGTGCCTGCGACTGTCAGCGCGACGAGCTGCTGGACAGGCCGGGTGCCGATACGCGCATCCTGTTGCTGACGCGCAACGAGGAACAGCGTTTGCTCGAGCGCCTGGAGAACCTGCAGAGTCTGGAGGATCTGCAGCGCATGCAGCAGCGCATGTACGAGCAGCTGGGCATTCGCCTGCATATCGAGCCCGCGCATGGCGAGGTACGCAGCATGCGCGGCATCCACATGCAGTTCGACGCGCATCCGGGGCTGTGTCGCAAGACCCGGCAGGGCATCCCGGCGGCGATCCGCCGGGCCATGGAGAAGAACCCGGAAATCGCCTGGCGCCTGCTCGATTCCTTCGACCTGTTCGGCAGTTTGTAGCCGGGGCGCGGGCCGGCAGCACCGCTGGCGCCGATCCTCGTCACGTCATGGCTGCGCGGCAGCGCGGCGGAAGAACAGCGTCACCTGGCCCAGTTCGATGCCGAACTTGCTCATGCTCGAGCGGTTGATCAGGGTGTCGTCGTCCATCAGGTACATCCAGTCGTCGAAATAGACCACGTAGGTGCTGCCGTCCACCGGCAGGTTGAGGTGGTAGCGCCAGCGCAGGGCGTTGCCGGCCACTTCACCGGTGGCGCGGCCGACCACGTCATCGGCGGTGCCCACCCAGCGTCCGGCGCCATCCGGGGTCAGGGTCCAGACCCGGCGCTGGCGGGTGCCGTCGCTGTACAGGAAGCGCTCGTCGAGGATCAGCCTGTCGCCATCGCGACGGCTCTGGATATCGACGTGGAAGCGTTTGATCACCTCCCCGGAGCGATCCTGAAACATGCCCCAGGCCTGTACCGGGCCGGAGAAGAAGGTGGGCAGATCGAGCGCCGGTTTCTCGTTGGCGTAACGCTCGACCGGCACCTGGCCGCAACTGATCAGCATAAGGCTGCTCAGCAGGATGATCAGGGCTTTCATGACGTACCTCACGGGTTGAGGCCGAGCAGCGCAGTGCGCAGCCTCGGGCTGCGGGTTTGCGGGTCGAGCCAGATGGAAAAGAAGGCGCGGGCGAATTCGGGGTCGTCGATGACGTGCTGCAGCTTGCCGTCGACGTAGAACCGGCAGCCCCTGTCAGGCAGGAAGACACCGGTGAGGCGCGTGCCGTCTGCGACATCGACGAAGGCCTGGCGCATCTGTTGCGCCCAGTCTTGCTCTCGCTGGCGTGCGAGTGGCGCGGCGCTGATCCGGCGAATTTCGTCGAGGCTGGTGTCGACCAGGGTTTCCCGGCTGATGGAGCGGCGGTAGGTCAGCTCCAGAGCGAAGGGGTGTGAGAAATCCGCTTGCGGTGTCGCACTCCACAGCCTGGCGCCGTACACCGGGAAGCCGAACCAACTGAAATCCCCGCTGCCGATCAGGCGTGCCTCGGGCAGCTGTTCGCGCCAGCCGTCCTGGTTGTCGTTGGCCTGCGCCAGGGGGCTGCCGAGCAGTATCGCCAGCAGCAGGGGAGTACAGAGGCGCGATCTCAGGGTTGCCATGAAGCATCCTCCGCAACGGGAGCGCGCGGCCAGTGCTGGCCGCGGGTGGCGAATAAAAAGATCCGGCAACCAAAAAGGGGAGAAGTGGGTTGCCGGATTGCGCAGTTCGTCTGCCGCCGCTGATCAGGCGGCGAACTCCTCATCGCTGAAGGCCATCAGCGTCGCCTTGCCTGCCCTGATCTCGCTGAGCAGGGCGTCGCTTTCCGGAAGAATGCGGGCCATGAAGAAGTCGGCGGACTTGATCTTGGCGGCATAGAAGTGGGTTTCCGTGCTGCCGGCATCCAGCTGGCGCCGAGCCAGATGCGCCTGACGCGACCACAGCCAGGCCAGGGTGGTCAGGCCGAACAGGCGCAGGTAGGGCGTCGCCGCAGAGGCCGCCTGCTCAGGGTCCCTGCTGCCTTCGCTGGCCAGCCACAGGGTGGCCTGTTGCAGCTGTTTCAACGCCCGGGTCACGGCCGCGGTGTGCGGCGCTTCGGCGTTATGCCCGAGCCAGTCCTCGACCAGGGCGAAGAACTCCCTTACCGCGCGGCCGCCGCCAAGGGACAGCTTGCGGCCCACCAGATCCAGCGCCTGGATACCGTTGGTGCCTTCGTAGATGCGGGTGATGCGGCTGTCGCGTACCAGTTGCTCGATGCCCCAGTCTTCGGTGAAGCCCGAACCGCCAAGTACCTGCAGGCCCTCGTTGGCGCAACTGAAGCCTTCGTCGGTGAGGAAGGCCTTCACCACCGGCGTGAGCAATTGCACCAGATCATCGGCACGGCTGCGCGCCTCGGTATCCTCGGCGCCGTGAGCGATGTCCTGTTGCAGGCCGGCGAAGTAGGCGAGGGCACGGCAGCCCTCGATCATCACCTTCTGCCGCAGCAGCATGCGCCGCACGTCCGGGTGCACCATGATCGGGTCGGCCGGTTTGTCGGCTGCTTTGGGCCCTGAGATCGAACGGCTCTGCAGGCGCTCGCGGGCGAAGCCGAGGGCGATCTGGTAGGCGCTTTCGGCCACGCCCAGACCCTGCATGCCGACCATCAGGCGCGCCGAGATCATCATGGTGAACATGCAGCTCAGGCCCTTGTTCGGTTCGCCGATCAGCCAGCCCTTGGCACCCTCGAAGTTCATTACGCAGGTGGCTGAGCCCTTGATGCCCATCTTGTGCTCTAGGCCGCCGCAGAACACCGGGTTGCGGCTGCCGTCCTCGAGCAGCTTGGGCACCAGGAACAGGGAGATGCCTTTCACGCTGTCAGTGGCATCCGGCAACTTGGCCAGCACCAGATGCACGATGTTGTCGACCAGATCGTGTTCGCCGCCGGTGATCCAGATCTTGGTGCCGCTGAGCGCATAGCTGCCGTCGGCCTGCGGCACGGCGCGGGTGCGTATCAGCCCGAGATCGGTGCCACACTGCGGTTCCGTAAGGCACATGGTGCCGGTCCACTCGCCGCTGATCAGGCGCGGCAGATAGGTTTGCTGCTGTTCGGTTGTGCCGTGGCTGGTCAGGGCGTTGATGGCGCCATGGGTCAGCCCCGGGTACATGCCCAGCGACAGGTTGGCCGAGCAGGTCATCTCTTCCACCAGCATGTTCAGCACGTGCGGCAGCCCCTGGCCACCGAACGCCGGGGAGCATGCCAGGGCCGTCCAGCCGCCTTCGGCGAACTGTCGGTATGCGGCCTTGAATCCGTCCGGGGTACTCACGCTGTGTGTCACCGGATCGTACTGACAACCCTGTTTGTCGCCGGGGCCGTTGACTGGTGCGAGCACGTTCTCGGCGAGCCGGGCTGCCTCCTCGAGAATCGCAGCGCCGAGGTCGGCGCTGAACTCGCGATGTTCAGGCAGGGTTTGCAGCTGGGTATAGGCGTCGAGCAGTTCTTCGAAGACGAAGCGCATATCACGTAGCGGAGCACGGTAAGACGGCATGGTGATTTACCTATAGCTGTACATAGGTTGATGTGTGTACAGTTTTTGTATAGCTATATATGCCCTTTTGCAAGTCCTTGTCTGTGCGTTCGTGCATTGACTGCTGCGTCACGGCGCTTCTTGTGCAGGTTGTACAGGTTCTATCGGATCCGGAGATGAAAACGCCCGGCACATGTTCGACATGGCCGGGCGTGGGGCAGTGCGTTGCGCACCAGCGAATCACTCTGGCAATCGAGAGCGGGCGCAGGCCGCGCCGCCGATCAGAGCTCGTGTTTCACGGCCACTGCATTTCACCTTTGAGCACCTTGGCGCTCAGTTCCAGGCTGCTGTCATCCTCGAGGTCCGGGTAGCGCGCCTTCATCGCCGCGATCAGCGCGTCGCTGTCCTTGGCGTTGGGCAGTTCCTGCTGCAGTGCCAGCAGGTAGTCGCGGGTGAAGCGCAGGTCGTCCAGATTCATGGCCGCTTCGCCCAGGTAGTGGCCCGGAATCAGCGTGGCCGGTTGCAGGGCTTCGAGTTCATCCAGCGACTTCAGCCAGTTCTGTCTGGCCTCGACGCTCTGTGCGTCGGCCACCCACAGATGGATGTTTGCGCTGGTCAGCACGCCGCCGACCACGGCCTTGATGCCGGGAAGCCACAGGCTGGTGTGCTGCGGGTCATGGCCGACCACCTCGATGCGCTGGCCTTCCAGTTGCAGCAGGTTGTCTTGCAGCGGCTCCGGGACAAGGGTGCGCGACGGTGCGCTGTCCTTGAGAATCGGCCCCCAGTAGGCCAGCTTGGGCGCGCGGGTCTTCTCGATGTAGGCGACCGTGGCCGGGGTGGCCAGGACCCTGGCTTCGGGATAGGCGCGGGTGAGCACGTCGAGGCCGAAGTAGAAGTCCGGGTCGCCATGGCTGATGAATATGGTGGTCAGGCGCTTGCCGCTGGCCCGGATGCGTTCGACCAGCGCCTCGGCCTGCTGGTTGGAGAACTGGGCGTCCACCAGAATCGCGTCCTTCTCGCCGCTGATCAGGGTCGAGCTGACCGGAAATACGGCAGTTTCGCGAGGGTTGTAGGTTTCCAAGGTCAGCGGCTGGGCGAGCGCGCCGCCGGCAGCCGCGAGCAGGCCGAGGCCGGCGATCAAACGGGTAGTGAAAGACATGACGATCTCCAGGTAGGTGCGAGTGAGCGCATCTTATGCACTGCCAGGTGAGCAAAAAGCCCCGTAAGATGGCCATATTCATTGCGTAAATCGAGCGAATAACCATGGATCGACTGACGGCGGCACGAGTATTCGTCGAAGTGCTGGAGCGCGGCAGTCAGACCGCCGCGGCCGAAGCTCTGGACATGTCGAGGGCGATGGTCTCGCGCTATCTCGCCGAGCTGGAGGGCTGGGCCGGCGTGCGTCTGTTGCACCGCAGCACGCGGCGCCTGAGCCTGACCGCGGCCGGCGAGCAGATGCTGCCGCAGTGCCGCGAAATGCTGGAACTGGCCGAGCGCATGCAGGCCCTTGGTCAGGGACTGGATGACACCCCGCGCGGTACCTTGCGCATCACCTGCAGCCAATCCTTTGCCCAGGCCTGGCTGGTGCATGCACTGCAAGCCTTCACCGAGCGTTATCCGCGGGTCAGTGTCGACCTGCTGGTGGGCAGCGAGGCGGTCAATCTGGTGGAGGCACGTATCGACCTCGCGCTGCGCATCACCAATCAGCTCGACCCCAACCTGATTGCCCGGCGCCTGGCTGTCTGCCGTTCGGCGGTCTGCGCCAGTCCGGACTACCTGGCGCGGCACGGTACGCCCCAGCGCCCGGAAGATCTGGCGCGGCACAACTGCCTGGCCTACGCCTATTTCGGCCGCAGCCTGTGGGAGTTCGAGCATCAGGGGGAGGCGAGCGCTGTTTCGGTATCCGGCAACCTCAGCGCCAACGAGTCAATGGTGCTGCTGGAGGCGACGCTGGCAGGTGCCGGCATCAGCCTGCAACCTCTCTATTCGGTGGATGCACTGCTGCGTGAAGGTCGCCTGGTACGTTTGTTGGCCGACTACCAGCCGCCGGAGTTGGGCATCCATGCGCTCTACGGCACGCGCAGGCAGATGCTGCCGGCGATGCGTCTGCTGCTGGACTTCCTGGCCGAGCGGCTGGCCAGTGCAGCGTACTGGCCGCATTAGAAGCGGCTTGCATTTGGGCAGACCTCTTCAACAATTGAGAGTGATCGGACAAGGACCTTTCCATGTCAGCACTCTCGACCTTCGGCAAACGCGTTCGCCTGCTTTGGCAAGGTGCGGATCTGGCACTGGTCGGCCAGCAGCGCGAGCGGCGCATGCGTCTGCTGGCGAGCCTGGTCATGGTGAGCATGGGTCTGCTCTGGGGACTCTTCTTTTCTTTCCGCGGCTACTGGGCCATCGTGGTGATGGACGTGGTCATCATCCTCAGCGGTCTCACCGTATTCTGGCTGACCCTGCGCCACCGCGTGCGCACGGCCAACCTGATCCTGTTCAGTGCGCTGATCCTGCTCATCGCCGCCTCGACGCTGCTGCTCGACCCTCCCACGCTAGCGGCGCCGCGCGCCACGCATCTGTATCTGCTGCCGGTCGCCGTGGGCGCATTGATGGCCTTTCGCGACGAGCCGCTGGGGTTGCGTTACGGCATATCCCTGCTCAGCCTCCTGCTGTTCCTGGGGCTGGCTGCTTCCAACTGGCGACCAACCGACCTGCATGCCTTGCCGGACGACGTTCGGGTAATCGGCTCCTGGTTGCAGGGGGTGGTGGCGATGGCACTGTTCTTCGGGCTGCTGCATATCCTGCAAACCGACACGGCCGAGCGCTCGGAGCTGGATCATGACCTGCGTGCAGCGGTGCGCGAGCAGCAGTTCGTGCTGTATTACCAGCCGCAACTCGATGACAACGGGCGGGTGACGGGCGCCGAGTTGCTGATTCGCTGGCTGCACCCGCAACGCGGGCTGCTGGCACCCGGCGAGTTCATCGATCACGCCGAGCACACCGGGCTGATCATTCCCATCGGCCAATGGGTGCTGGAACAGACGGCCGCGCAACTGCGGCAGTGGAAGGATGATGCGCTGTATCGCGATCTCGGTCTGGCAGTGAACATCAGCCAGAAACAGTTCAGCCAGGCCAGCTTCGTCGCCGAGATTCTCGGCCTGATCGAGCGCCATGGCATCGATGCCCAGCGCCTGGAACTGGAGTTGACCGAGACACTGATCGTCCGTGATCTGGAGGACCTGGCACGCAAGATGACGGCACTGGTCGAGCAGGGCGTGCGCTTTTCGCTGGATGATTTCGGTACCGGTTTTTCTTCGCTCAGCCATCTCAAGCGTCTGCCGCTGAGCAAGCTGAAGATCGACCGCTCGTTCATCTGCGATGTGCTCACCGACGCCAACAGCGAAACCATCGTGCGCACCGTGATCGCCCTCGGTCGGAGCATGGGCATGACGGTGATCGCCGAAGGGGTGGAAACCGGGGCGCAGCGGCGCTTTCTGGCCGACAACGGCTGCACCCGGTTTCAGGGGTATCTGCTTGGCCGGCCGATGCCGCTGGCGGATTTCTGCGCCTTCGTGTAGCGCCACAATGCCTGAATCGGCGTTCCGTCCATCCATCATCGCCGGCTCCGAGTGAACTCGGAGCCAGGCTGCAATGTCTGTCTGCTGTCGGCCCGCACCGGCAGGAATGGATGGCTATTTGCCGCTAGTGTGGCGTCTTCGTCGCGGATTCTGCCTGGATCATGCCTGAGCATGCTTTCGAGCGCGTGGCCGGCACGTTCATCCCGTTCGCCGGGTTCGTCTGACTGCCACGTGAAGATCGCCCCATGTTTTTATTTCGTCATGTTCCTCTCCAACCCCGCATTCTCGGCGCCTGCCTACTGCTCGGTGGCCTGCTCGGCAGCGTACAGCCTGTTCTTGCCGAAGACGCGCCGAGCAATCAGCGCTGGGTCAGCGACAGCCTCAACACCTACGTGCGCAGCGGCCCCACCGACGGCTACCGCATCGTTGGCACCCTGACCTCCGGGGAGAAAGTGGAGCTGGTGCGCACTCAGGGCGACTACAGCCAGGTGCGCAGTGAAAGCGGCAACACGGTATGGATTCCCAGCCGCGACCTGCAGTCGGTGCCCGGCCAGGCCGAGCGCCTGCCGCAGCTGGAGCAGAAGGTCGCGGAGCTCAGCGCCGAACTCAAGGGCATCGACGATGCCTGGGAGGTGCGCGTGCAGGGCATGCAGGAAACCCTGGACTCACGCAAGAAACTGATCGACGAGCTGCAGGCTGCGCGTGGTGCGCTGGATGCCGAGCTGACCACCACCCGTTCGCAGCTGCGCGATGCCCAGGCGCAACTGGGTAACGAACAGCAGCAGGTGCTGATGCGCTACATGGCCTATGGCGGCAGCATCGCCGGCGCCGGGCTGCTGCTCGGCCTGATCCTGCCGACCATGCTGCGCGTACGACGCAAACGTAACGATCAGTGGGTATGAGCCCGCGCCGCCTCTGCTGCCTTTGATACAGCAGAGGCGGCAGACTCAGGCGCGAGCCGTCAGGTGGCGGGCGATGCCCTTCTTCAGCGGCAGCAGGCCCTGCGCCACGCGCAGACCGGCGCCGCGCAACAGACGCGCGGGAAGGTGATCGTTGGTGTACAGCTCCACCAGCAGGTTGGTGGCCTGATACAGCGGCCAGGTGGCCATGCGCAGCTGGCGCTCGTAACGCGCCAGCGGTGCCGCAGCGCCGACGTCCCGAGGTTTTCCACGCGCGGCGAGCAGCGCGTCACTGAGCAGCTGCACGCCGATCAGGCCGAAGTTGAAGCCGTGTGCGGTGACCGGATGCATGCCCACGGCGGCATCACCGAGCAGGGCGCAGCGGTTGCCGACCATGCGTCGTGCGTAGGCGCCAACCAGTGGATAGGCGTGGCGGCTGCTGACCAGCTGCATGGCGCCGAGGCGGTGGTCGAAGCGCTTCTCCATCTCGCGGGTGAAGATCGCTTCGTCCAGTTTCTGCAGGCGCTCGATTTCGCGCGGCGGCAGGGTCAGCACCATCGACGATTGCCGGCCATTGAGCGGCAGCAGGGCCAGCGTCTGGCCATAGCCGAACCATTCCCAGGCGATCTGCCGATGATCCTCTTCGTGCTGCATGCGGCACACCAGCATGGTCTTGCCGAAGTCCTTGAGCTGTGCGCCGATGCCGAGCTGGCGGCGGGTCTCGGAGAAGCGGCTGTCGGCGGCGACCAGCAGGCGTGGTTGCAGCACCTGGCCGTCATCCAGCACCAGCTTTACCTCGTTGGGGGGCTGCTCGATGGCGCGCACGCTGGTTTCACACAGCAGTTGCACATCGGCGCATTCGCTCACCGCCTGATAGGCAGCGCGGCGAATGGCCTGGTTGGCCACCAGGTGGCCGAGGCGTTCGGCACCGGCCTGTTCGGCGCGGATCTTCAGGGCGAACAGCGAGGGACCGTTGAATACCTGTGCATCGCGCAGTACGGCGATGTCGTCAGCCGGCAGGCGTGCCCACAGGCCGAGGCGTTCGAGCAGCGCCTGCGAGGCATGGGTGAGGGCGATCTCACGACCGTCGAAGGCCGGTTCGGCCACTGCCTGCTCGGCCTGACGCTCCAGCACGACGATGGACAGACCGTGCCCGGACAGGGCGCGGGCCAGGCAGAGACCGGCCGGGCCGGCGCCGACGATGACGATATCGGGTGACATGCTGCAGCTCTCCGTGCGAACTCGGGAAGGCCCGAGTCTAGGCGGCTGGTGGCTTGCAACTATTGTCCGGGATCATGTCGAAGGTGTGATGTGCCTCCCACAGCGCGACACAGGCTGGCGCTGTCTAACAAATATTGTTGTTATTACTACTTTGTCCCGGTTGATAGGCGTAATTTTCGGGTTTACTGTGTTTCGCGTTGTCTAAACTACAAAAATAAATCGAGTTTTGGAGTCGATAGCATGTCCCCTCGCTTTTCTGCGATTGCCATTGCGCGACCTGTCCTCGTCATGGAGGCATTCAGGTGAAACTGGCGCTGGTCGGCGACATCGGTGGTACCAACGCACGCTTCGCCCTGTGGCGTGACGATCATCTGGAGGCGGTACAGGTTCTGGCGACCGCCGATTTTTCCGGGCCGGAGCAGGCCATCATGGCCTATCTGCAAGCCCAGGGCCTGCCGCCGGGGGCCATCGGCTCGGTGTGCCTGGCCTGCGCGGGGCCGGTCGGCGGAGATCTGTTTCGTTTCACCAACAATCACTGGAGCATCGATCGCGCCGCCTTCTGCCAGAGGTTGCAGGTCGACGAGCTGCTGCTGATCAACGATTTCTCTGCCATGGCGCTGGGCATGACGCGCCTGACCGAGCGCGAGCGGATGGTGGTGTGCGAGGGGCAGGCGCAGGCAGAGCGGCCGGTTCTGGTGATCGGCGCCGGTACCGGGCTGGGTGTCGGTACGCTGCTGGAGCAGGCCGACGGTCGCTGGCTGGTGCTGCCAGGCGAGGGCGGGCACGTCGACCTGCCTGTCGGCAGTCCGCGCGAAGCCGAGCTGTGGCAGATTCTCCATCGGCAACTGGGCCACGTAAGGGCCGAGGACGTGCTCAGCGGCAATGGACTGCTGGTTTTGTACCGCGCCATCTGCGAGCTGGACGGCCAGCGGCAGCAACACCGGACGCCGGCTGAGATCACCGCTGCCGGCCTGGCCGGCGAACCCGTCGCCGCCGAGGTGCTGGAGCAGTTCAGCTGCTGGCTCGGGCGCGTTGCCGGCAACAACGTGCTGACGCTGGGCGCACGCGGCGGCGTATATATCGTCGGTGGTGTGGTGCCGCGTTTTGCCGAACGCTTTCTCGCCAGCGGTTTTGTCGCAAGCTTCCGCGACAAGGGCTGCATGAGCCATTACCTTGACGGCATTCCGGTGTGGCTGGTGACGGCCGAGTATCCCGGTCTGACCGGCGCCGGCGTGGCCTTGCAACAGGCGTCGGAGCGTAGCCCGGAGTCAACCCGGAAGAACCCTTGATAGACCCCCGGATTTCATCCGGGCTACACAGCCATAACAAGAAAGGTGGCGGACCATGAGCCAGCCCGGCAAGTCGATTCTGCTGGTCGATGACGACCAGGAAATACGTGAACTGCTCGATACCTACCTGAGCCGCGTCGGCTTTCAGGTGCGTGCCGTTGCCGACGGTGGCGCCTTTCGCCAGAGCCTTTGCGCCGAGTCGGCCGATCTGGTGATTCTCGATGTGATGCTGCCCGACGAGGATGGCTTCAGCCTGTGCCGCTGGGTGCGCGAGCATCAGCGCTTCGCCCAGGTGCCGATCATCATGCTCACCGCCAGTTCCGACGAGGCCGACCGGGTGATCGGCCTGGAGCTGGGTGCCGACGACTACCTCGGCAAGCCGTTCAGCCCGCGCGAGCTGCTGGCGCGAATCAAGGCATTGCTGCGGCGCGCGCAGTTCACCCAGGAGCGCAGCGGCGAGGTGCTGGCATTCGACGACTGGCGCCTGGACATGGTCAGCCACCGCCTGTTTCATCTTGACGGCGAGGAGGTGTTCCTGTCCGGCGCCGATTTCGCCCTGCTCAAGCTGTTTCTCGATCACCCGCAGCAGATCCTCGACCGCGACACCATCGGCAATGCCACCCGTGGCCGCGAGGTGATGCCGCTGGAACGCATCGTCGACATGGCGGTGAGCCGCCTGCGCCAGCGCCTGCGCGATACCGACAAGCCGCCGCGGCTGATCCGCACCGTGCGCGGCAGCGGCTATCAACTGGCGGCGACCGTCAGCGCGCAGGCCGGCGATGGCCGCTGAAGCGCGGCGCTGGCTGCCGCTGCCGCGCTCGCTGCTCGGGCGCATGCTGCTGCTCACCCTGCTGGCGATACTTGCGGCGCAGACGCTGTCCAGCGTCATCTGGCTGTCGCAGCTGCGCGCTACCCAGCTCGAAGGCCTGGTGACCACGGCGCGCAGCCTGGGTCATTCGATGTCGGCCAGCGTGCGCTACTTCCGTTCCCTGCCGGTGAACTACCGGCCGCTGGTGCTCGACCAGTTGCGCAGCATGGGCGGCACGCGCTTCGTGGTCAGCCTCAACGACCGCCCGTTGCAGATGAAGCTGCTACCGGCCACGCCGCGCAAGCAGGCGGTGACCGAGACTGTGACCGAGGTGCTGCGTCAGGCGCTGGGCAATGCAGCGGACATCTCGGTGACCTTCGTCAAGCCGGACGACCTGCTGATCTTCAACGGCGGCCTGAAACTCGACGAGCTGCCACGATCCTGGGCGCACTATGCGCTGACCCTGGAGCCGCTCAACCCGCCGGTGCTGGTGACGCAGATCCAGCTGGCGCCGGGGGAGTGGCTGTATATCGCCTCGCTGCTGCCCGAGCCCTACACCAATCTTGAAGAGCCTTTCCTGCCCACCCAGCAGATCTGGTTCATCCTCCTGACCAGTGTGTTCCTGCTGGTATTCATCGGCCTGCTGGTGCATCTGCAGAGTCGTCCGCTCAAGCGCCTGGCGCGTACTGCCCGGCACATGTCGCTGGGGGCGGAAGTGGAGCCGGTCGCCGAAGGCGGTGGTCGCGAGGTGGTGGAGGTGGCGCGTGCCTTCAACGCCATGCGCGAGCGCATCAGCCGGTACCTGACCGAGCGCAGCCAGCTGTTCAGCGCCATTTCCCATGACCTGCGCACACCGATCACGCGCCTGCGTCTGCGCGTCGAACTGCTCGACGACGAGAGCCTGCAGAGCAAGTTCGGCCGTGATCTCGATGACCTGGAGCTGCTGGTCAAGGGCGCGCTGCAATGCGTGAAGGACACCGACATCCACGAGAACATCGAGCCGGTCGACCTCAATCACCTGCTGCATGGGCTGATCGAGCCCTATCTCGGTTCGGGCCGGGTGACCCTCGATGGTGCCGCACTGGCGGCCTATCCGGGCAAGCCGCTGGCTCTGCGTCGCTGCATCGGCAACCTGCTGGACAACGCCCTGAAGTACGGCGAGCGCGCACACCTGCATATCGAGGACGATGACGAAGCCTTCGTCCTGCATGTCGACGACGAGGGGCCGGGGGTGCCCGAGCAGAAGCTCGAGCAGGTGTTCGAGCCGCACTTTCGCCTTGCCAGCCAGCAGCAGGGCTACGGCATGGGCCTCGGCATCGCCCGCAACCTGGCGCACAGCCACGGCGGCGAGCTGAGTCTGCGCAACCTGCGTGACGGAGGGCTGCGCGTGACCCTCTGGCTGCCGCGTCAACCCCGCTGAATCTGTGTCCGTGACCCCTCGATCTGAACTGCAGAATGCGCGGCATGCCGCCCCATGTAACCTGCCGGCGCCGCTTTGTAACAGCCTGGTGACCATCCAATACCCTTTGTTACCCCCGCCGTAGCGGGGGCTGGGTAGACTCGTTCGCAATGCAAGCACCACGACTTGCTCGCGAATAACAACAACAAGGTGTCTCATTCCATGAAAGCGATCTCTCGCCTCTCCTGTGCCATCTCCCTCGCAGTCCTGCTGCCCCTTTCCGCCACTGCCGGTGAAGTCGAAGTGCTGCACTGGTGGACCTCCGGTGGGGAAAAACGCGCCGCCGACACCCTGCAGAAACTGGTCGAAGCCCAGGGCCACAAATGGAAGGATTTCGCCGTTGCCGGTGGTGGTGGTGAAGCGGCCATGACCGTGCTGAAGACCCGTGCGGTGTCCGGCAACCCACCCGCCGCGGCGCAGATCAAGGGCCCGGATATTCAGGAGTGGGGCGAGCTGGGTCTGCTTGCCGACCTCAACGAGGTTGCCGCCGAACAGAAGTGGGACGACCTGCTGCCACCGCAGGTGGTCGAGGTGATGAAGTACCAGGGCGACTACGTGGCGGTGCCGGTCAACGTGCACCGGGTCAACTGGTTGTGGATCAACCCCGCGGTATTCGAAAAGGCCGGCGCCACGCCGCCGACCACCCTCGATGAATTCTTCGCCGCCGCCGACAAGCTCAAGGCGGCCGGCTTCATCGCCATCGCCCATGGTGGCCAGCCGTGGCAGGACGGCACCGTGTTCGAAGACCTGGCTTTCAGCATTCTCGGCCCCGAGGGCTTTCGCAAGGCCTTCGTCGAACAGGATCGCGACACCCTGACCGGCGACAGGATGGTCGAAGTGTTCGCAGCCCTGCAGAAACTGCGTGGCTATATCGACGCCGACGCCGCCGGGCGTGACTGGAACAGCGCCACTGGTCTGGTGATCGATGGCAAGGCCGGCATGCAGATCATGGGCGACTGGGCCAAGAGCGAGTGGACTGCTGCCGGCAAGGTCGCCGGCAAGGACTACGAATGCCTGGCCTTCCCCGGCACCCAGGGCAGCTTCGCCTTCAATATCGACTCGCTGGCCATGTTCAAACTGAGCAATGCCGACAACCGCAAGGCCCAGGAAGACCTGGCGCGCACGGTGATGGGCAACGAGTTCCAGGCGTTCTTCAACCAGAACAAGGGCTCGATCCCGGTGCGCATGGACCAGGACATGAGCAGCTTCGACGCCTGCGCGCAGAAGTCCATGGCCGACTTCAAGGAAGCCGCTGCCGATGGTGGTCTGCAGCCGAGCCTGGCCCACGGCATGGCCGCCTCCAGCTATGTGCAGGGTGCGGTGTTCGACGTGGTGACCAACTTCTTCAACGACCCCAAGGCCGACCCCAAGCGCGCCGCCCAGCAACTGGCCGCGGCGATCCAGGCGGTGCAGTGAGTCTGCGGGCCGCCCACGTGGCCCGGTGTACAAGGCGGGCATAGCCCGCCGCTTTCAAGCCTTCCATCCCGGGCGCATGTCTCCAGGCATGCATCACGGGATCGGCCGCGCCGCGTTTCCCTACTGTAGGGATTGGCAGCGGCGCAATCTGCAATGACGGAGTGATCCATGAGTTCAAATGCAGTCCTCGCCAAAGCCTCACCGCTCGATGCCCTGCAGCGCTGGTTGCCCAAGCTGGTGCTGGCGCCGAGCATGGTCATCGTGCTGGTGGGCTTCTACGGCTACATCGGCTGGACCTTCCTGCTGTCGTTCACCAACTCGCGCTTCATGCCCAGCTACAACTTCGTCGGGCTGCAGCAGTACATGCGCCTGTGGGATAACGACCGCTGGTGGGTGGCGAGCCAGAACCTGCTGGTCTTCGGCGGCCTGTTCATCGCCATCAGCCTGGTCATCGGTGTGTTTCTGGCGGTGCTGCTGGACCAGCGCATCCGCCGCGAAGGCTTTATCCGCACCATCTTTCTCTACCCCATGGCACTGTCGATGATCGTCACCGGCACCGCCTGGAAGTGGCTGCTCAACCCCGGTCTGGGTCTGGACAAATTACTGCGCGACTGGGGCTGGGAGGGCTTTCGCTTCGACTGGCTGGTGGACCCGGATCGCGTCGTCTACTGCCTGGTGATGGCCGCCGTGTGGCAGTCCTCGGGCTTCGTCATGGCGCTGTTCCTTGCCGGGCTGCGCAGCGTCGATCAATCGATCATCCGCGCTGCCCAGGTCGACGGTGCCAGCCTGCCGAGCATCTACCTGCGCATCGTCCTGCCGAGCCTCGGACCGGTGTTCTTCAGTGCGCTGATGATCCTCGCCCACATCGCCATCAAGAGCTTCGACCTGGTCGCCTCGATGACCGCCGGTGGCCCCGGCTACGCCTCCGACCTGCCGGCGATGTTCATGTACGCCCACACCTTCACCCGAGGCCAGATGGGCCTCGGCGCCGCCAGCGCGATGCTGATGCTCGGCGCGGTGCTGGCGATCCTGGTGCCGTATCTGTATTCCGAACTGCGAGGCAAACGCCATGACTGATTCCGTGCTCGATGCGCGTCTGGCGCCACATCCAGTGTCTCGGGTGAGGGCCTTCAGCCTCAGCCGCCTGGCCATCCACGCCACCCTGATCCTGGCCTGCGCGGTGTACCTGGTGCCGCTGCTGGTGATGTTGCTGACCAGCTTCAAGACCCCCGACGACATCCGCAGCGGCAACCTGCTGTCGATCCCGGACGTGTTCACCCTGATCGGCTGGCTCAAGGCCTGGGACGGTGTCGGCGGCTACTTCTGGAACTCGGTGAAGATCACCGTCCCGGCGGTGCTGATCTCCACGCTGCTCGGCGCGCTGAACGGCTACGTGCTGGCCATGTGGCGCTTTCGCGGTTCGCAGCTGTTCTTCGGTCTGCTGCTGTTCGGCTGCTTCCTGCCGTTCCAGGTGATCCTGCTGCCGGCGTCCTTCACCCTCGGCCAGCTCGGCCTGGCCAATACCACCGAGGGCCTGGTGCTGGTGCACGTGGTCTACGGCCTGGCCTTTACCACGCTGTTCTTCCGCAACTTCTACGTGAGCATTCCCGAGGCGCTGGTGCGCGCTGCGCGTCTGGATGGCGCCGGCTTCTTCACCATCTTCGCGCGCATCCTGCTGCCGATGTCGGTGCCGACCATCATGGTCTGCCTGATCTGGCAGTTCACCCAGATCTGGAACGACTTCCTCTTCGGTGTGGTGTTCGCCAGCGGCGACACCCAGCCGATCACCGTGGCGCTGAACAACCTGGTCAACACCAGCACCGGGGCCAAGGAATACAACGTCGACATGGCCGCGGCGATGATCGCCGGGCTGCCCACCCTGCTGGTCTACGTCCTGGCCGGTAAGTACTTCCTGCGCGGTCTCACTGCCGGCGCGGTGAAAGGCTGATGCCTTCAAGATTGGAGAAATGACATGGCTACCCTCGAACTGCGCAACGTCAACAAGTCCTACGGCAGCGGCCTGGCGGACACCCTGAAGAACATCGAACTGGCCATCGACTCCGGCGAGTTCCTGATCCTCGTCGGCCCCTCCGGCTGCGGAAAATCCACCCTGATGAACTGCATCGCCGGGCTGGAGGACATCAGCGGCGGGGCGATCCTGGTCGATGGCGCCGACATCAGCGGCATGAGCCCGAAGGATCGCGACATCGCCATGGTGTTTCAGTCCTATGCGCTGTACCCGACCATGACGGTACAGGACAACATCGCCTTCGGCCTGAAGATGCGCAAGCTGCCGCCTGCCGAGATCGAGGCCGAGGTGGCACGGGTGGCCAAGCTGTTGCAGATCGAGCATCTGCTGGGGCGCAAGCCCGGCCAGCTGTCCGGCGGCCAGCAGCAGCGCGTGGCCATGGGCCGGGCGCTGGCGCGGCGGCCGAAGATCTATCTGTTCGACGAGCCGCTGTCGAACCTCGATGCCAAGCTGCGTGTGGAGATGCGCACCGAGATCAAGCTGATGCACCAGCGTCTGAAGACCACCACGGTGTACGTCACCCATGACCAGATCGAGGCCATGACCCTGGGCGACAAGGTGGCGGTGATGAAGGACGGCATCATCCAGCAGTTCGGTACCCCGCAGGAAATCTACAACGACCCGGCCAACCAGTTCGTCGCCAGCTTCATCGGTTCGCCGCCGATGAACTTCGTCCCGCTGCGTGTGCAGGTGCGTGAGGGCCAGTGCTTTGGCCTGCTCGATTCTGGGCAGGCGCGTTGCGAGCTGCCGCTGGGCGCGGCGGCGGAGCTGGAAGGGCGCGAGCTGATCCTCGGCGTGCGTCCCGAGCAGATCCAGCTGGCCGGCGCCGCCGCGGCGCTGCCGAGCCTGCGCGCCGAGGTCGAGGTGGTCGAGCCGACCGGCCCCGACACCCTGGTGTTCGTCAGCCTCAACCAGACCAAGGTGTGCTGCCGCCTGGCGCCGGATGCCGCGCCGCAGGCCGGCAGCAGCCTCGACCTGCAGTTCGATCCGGCGCGCGTGCTGCTGTTCGACGCCAGCAGCGGCGAGCGCCTGCGCCCGGGAAAGCACCAGGCCACTGACAACAAGGTGGCCCAGTTCAAGGCTGTTTAGCCATGCAGCCCGGATGAAATCCGGGGATTGCCCAACCTCGCCGGATTTCATCCGGGCTACAGCGCATCAAGGTAACGAAACCCCGTCGCTGCGGCGGTTATCCGCAGCATCGCTCAATAAAAACAATCAGGAGCAACGATGAAGACCACACAGCAAACCCTCACCTGTTCGCTCGGTGCCCCCTGCCTGCTGGCACTGGCCTTGGCCACGCCGCAGGCGCAGGCCCTGGAGTTCAGCGGTTATGTGCGCAGCGGTATCGGTGGTGCGGATACCGGCGGCACGCAGCAGTGTTTCCAGTTGCCCGGCGCTCAGTCGAAGTACCGCCTGGGTAACGAGTGCGAGCAGTACATCGAGCTGGACCTGCGCCAGGACCTGTTTCGCCTGGATGACGGCTCGGTGATCAGCGTCGAGGGCATGGCCCAGCTCTACAATCAGTACGGCCATACCCCGAAGTTCACCGGCGATTACGGCTTCGCGCGGATGAACCAGATGTACGCGGAGTGGAGCAACATGCCGGCGCTGGGTGGCGGTTCGCTGTGGGCCGGGCGGCGCTTCTACAAGCGTAACGACATCCATATCTCCGACTTCTACTACTGGAACCAGAGCGCTACCGGTTTCGGTATCGACGAAATGAAGATCGGCGATCTGAAGTACAGCTACGTGTTCTCGCGCAAGGACAACTACGATCAGGAGCCCTACATCAACCGTCACGATTTCAACGTCGGCGGTTTCCAGGTCAACCCGGGTGGCGAGCTGGAAGTGGGCGTCAGCTACATCGACAAACCGGACAGCACCGACAGCCACAGCGGTTGGGCGGTCACAGCGCAGCACAAGCAGCAGGACTTCCTCGGCGGGGTCAACACCTTCGCCCTGCAGTACGGGCGCGGGCCGGGTACCGGTCTGGGCTACACCGGTGATCCGACTCTCGACAGCAGCAACCGCAGCTGGCGCCTGGTGGAGTTCTTCGACTTCCAGATGACCCCACGTCTCGGCGGCCAGGTCGAGCTGGTCTATCAGAAGGACAAGCGCCCGGATGGCGCGGATCAGAACTGGCTGTCCATCGGCGGCCGTACCAGCTACGCCTTCACCGAGCAGTTCAAACTGGTCGGCGAGATCGGCCGCGATCAGGTCGAGGCGCCCGGCGGCACGCGCAAGCTAACCAAGTTCACCATCGCACCGACCTGGTCGCCCGCCGGCCCCGGCTTCTGGGAACGCCCGGAAATCCGCCTGTACTACACCTACGCCAGCTGGAACCGCGCGGCGCAGCAGGCCGCCAATCTGCTGGCCGACGGCTCGGCCCTGTCCGAGAACGGCGCCTTCGGCAGCGCCCGCCACGGCTCCAACTTCGGCGTGCAGGTCGAATACTGGTGGAAGTAGCCAGTCGGTAGGGTGGATCGCGCCTCACTGATCCACCGTGGCTGCCAGGGTGGATGAAAAGGGCCCATCCACCCTGCGAAGCGCATTGCCGCGCCGCCAGAACCGTAGCCCTGATGCAATCCGGGGTGATTGATGCACCGGCCCCGGATTTCATCCGCACGTAAGGCGCGTCGTGCGCACCGGCGTCAGAGCAGGCCCGCCACCAGACGCCCGAGTACTTCCATGGCCTGCTCGCTGCGCGGATTCCACGGGTGCCCGTAGTTCAGGCGTGCGCAGTGGCGAAAGCCCTGGCTGGCGGAGAAGATCGGCCCCGGCGCCAGGCTGATGCCCTGAGCCAGGGCCAGGCGCAGCAACTGCAGCGAGTCCAGACGCTCGGGGAATTCGAACCAGAGGAAGTAGCCGCCCGACGGCCGCGTGACCCGCGTGCTGGCGGGAAAGTGCCGGGCGGCGGAGGCGAGCATGGCGCTCTGCTGCATTTCCAGGGCATGGCGCAGCTTGCGCAGGTGACGGTCGTAGCCGCCGTGCTGCAGGTAATCGGCCAGCGCTGCCTGGGCTGGCACCGAGGGCGAGATGGTAGTCATCAGCTTGAGCCGGGCGATCTGCTCGGCATAACGGCCGCCAGCCACCCAGCCTATGCGATAGCCCGGCGCCAGGCTCTTGGAGAAGGAGCCGCAGTGCATCACCAGACCTTCGCGGTCGAAGCTCTTCACCGGCTTGGGCGGGTGGCTGCCGAAGTACAGCTCGGCGTACACGTCGTCCTCGATCAGCGGCACCTGATGTTCGACCAGCAGGTCGTACAGCGCCTGCTTCCTGGCCTCGCTCATGCTCGCGCCGAGCGGGTTCTGCAGGCTGCTCATGAACCAGCAGGCCTTGATCGGCAGTTGCCTGAGACTGTCGGAAAGGGCGCCCAGGTCGATGCCTTCGCGCGGGTGTACGGGAATTTCCACGGCCTTGAGCTGCAGGCGTTCCAGCACCTGCAGGCAGGCGTAGAAGGTTGGTGATTCGATGGCCACCAGATCGCCCGGCTGGGTCACGCACTGCAGGCAGAGATTGAGCGCCTCCATGGCTCCGTTGCTGATCACCAGCTCCTCCATCGGCAGCATCACGCCACTGACCATGTAGCGCAGGGCGATCTGTCGGCGCAGGTCGGCGTTGCCGGCGGTCATGTCGGCGATGATCTCGTGCGGCGAGAGCATGCGCAGCGCGTGCGCCATGCTCTTGGCCAGGCGCGGCAGCGGGAACAGGTCGGGGCTGGGGAAGGCCGAGCCGAAGGGCACGGTGTGCGGGTCCTTGAGCGAGGCGAGCACGGAGAACACCAGCTCGCTGACGTCGACCTCGGTGGTCTGCGCGGCGTGGCCGGTCAGCTCAGGCTCATGCAGCGGGCGTTTGGCGTGTTCGCGCACGAAATAGCCGGAACGGGCGCGGGCCTGGATCAGGCCGCGGTCTTCCAGCAGGTAGTAGGCCTGGAATACGGTGGACGGGCTGACGCCATAGGTGCGGCTGGCATGGCGTACCGAGGGCACCTTCTCGCCGGGGCCAAGCACGCCGGTACGGATCAGCTCGGCGATCTCGTCGGCAAATTTTTCGTAGCGTTTCATCCTGTCCTGGTTCACCGCCGCAAAGGGTACGGGCGAACACTTTACGGGGTGAACGGCAGACATGGCAGTGCCTCGTGAAGGGGAGGGCGTACATCGGATGCAGGAGCGGATTCATCCGCGATGAATGCGGCGCAGCGGTTTCGCGGCTGAAGCGGAATGCCGCCCAGCCGCTCCCACAGGTTCGGGCTACGCTGCGCGCCCATTCGCCGCGGGGCGAAGTGCTAGCGCAGCGGCGCGAGGAAGGTGCTCCGGGTGCTGACGCGACTGTCCGCATCGGCCTGGTCGCGTACCTCGAAACGCAGGGTCTGCGGGCCGGCAGCGTTGTGCGAGGCCGTAAGCGCGACGCTTACCGGAAGGTCGCGAATCTCCCCTGGCGCCAGGTTCAGCGTGCTCGGGCCGTGCAGTTCGAAGGCGCCGGCATCGACCAGGTCGATGACATAGCTGCGCGCTTGCTGGGTCTTGTTGATGATCTTCAGGCTGTAGATGTTCTCGATCTGGCCCAGCGAGTTCTCGCGGAACAGGCCACGGTCGCGGGTCACGTCCAGGGAAATCAGCGGACGTTCGGCCAGTGCCCAGACGAAGGCACCGATCATCACCGCCAGCATGGCCGCGTAGCCGACCAGACGAGGGCGCAACCAGTGGGTCTTGCCACCGGCCAGCTCGTTCTCCGAGCTGTAGCGCACCAGGCCGCGGGCATAGCCGAGCTTGTCCATGATGCTGTCGCAGGCATCGACGCATGCGCCGCAGCCGATGCATTCCAGTTGCAGGCCGTCGCGGATGTCGATGCCGGTAGGGCAGACCTGCACGCAGACCGTGCAGTCGATGCAGTCGCCCAGACCTTCGGCCTTGTAATCGGCATCCTTGCGACGCGGGCCGCGGTTTTCGCCACGGGCGGCGTCGTAGGAAATGACCAGCGTATCGCTGTCGAACATCACGCTCTGGAAGCGCGAGTAGGGGCACATGTCGCGGCACACCTTTTCCCGCAGCCAGCCGGCGTTGATATAGGTGGCAGCCGTGAAGAACAGCACCCAGAACGCCGTGGTGGCGCCGACTTCGAGCGTCGCCAGGTCCACCGTCAGCTGGCGCACCGGGGTGAAGTAGCCGACGAAGGCCAGGGCCGTGGCCAGGCTGACCGCCAGCCACAGAGCGTGCTTGGCGCTGCGCCGAGCCAGCTTCTGCAGCGACCAGGGCGCGGCGTCGAGCTTGATGCGCTGGCCGCGGTCGCCCTCGGTGATCTGCTCCACGCGCATGAACACCCAGGTCCATACGCTCTGCGGGCAGGCGTAGCCGCACCAGACGCGGCCAGCCAACACGGTGATGAAGAACAGGCCGAAGGCGGCGATGATCAGGATCGCCGAGAGCAGGATGAAATCCTGTGGCCAGAAGGTCGCGCCGAAGATATGGAACTGACGGTTATCCAGATCCCAGAGCACGGCCTGGCGGCCGTTCCAATCGATCCAGGCGGTGCCGAAGAACAGCAGGAACAGCAGGCCGGCACCGAGCAGGCGCAGGTTGCGAAAACGCCCGGTGAAGCTGCGCGTGTGGATTGGGCCGCCGGCCTGGGCCGGTGTCAGGCGGATGGGTTTGGCGGTATCGAGGCTCCGCACGGGGATCATGTCGGTCATTTCATTGCCCTCATCAGGCGTTAATCAGGCTGGCGCCATGATCCGAGGGCAGCTGATAACGGAACAGACTCAGGTTTCCGAATAAAAAGCGGATCAGATGATCCGGGGAGTGCAGGGGAAGCGCCGTAGGGGCCGCCAAGCCGCGCAGTTTCTGGGGTTTATGGCTTTGATGTCTGACCCTGCGGATGCTGCTGCGGCATCGCGTCGCGCCAGTCAGCGCCCAGCACCGGTCACTGTTGTGTCATCTGATACGTTTTTTTAAGGCTTTTCTGGCGCTGTTTTCAGTGCACGTCTGGCAGGCATAGTCGACGGCCCGTGATCAGGAGGCCTGCCGGCATGTACCAATACGACGATTATGACCGCGCGCTGGTGCGCGAGCGCGTCGCCCAGTTTCGCGACCAGGTACAGCGGCGCCTGGCCGACGAACTGAGCGAAGAGGAGTTCCTGCCGCTGCGCCTGCAGAACGGCCTGTACCTGCAGAAGCACGCCTACATGCTGCGCGTGGCGATCCCCTACGGCACCCTGTCGGCCAGGCAGATGCGCGCACTGGCGCATATCGCCCGCGAGTACGACCGCGGTTACGGCCACTTCACCACGCGGCAGAACATCCAGTTCAACTGGATCGAACTGGAACGCGTGCCGGACATTCTCGACTGGCTGGCCGAGCACGACATGCATGCCATCCAGACCTCCGGCAACTGCGTGCGCAACATCACCACCGAGGCGTTTGCCGGCGTCGCTGCCGACGAGTACCTGGACCCGCGCCCGCTGGCCGAGATCCTCCGCCAGTGGTCGACGGTCAACCCGGAATTTCTCTTCCTGCCGCGCAAGTTCAAGATCGCCCTGTGCGCCGCCGAGCAGGACCGTGCGGCGATCCAGGTGCATGACATCGGCCTGCAGCTGTACCGCGACGAAGCAGGCGAATTGCGCCTGCGCGTGCTGGTCGGTGGTGGCCTGGGGCGTACTCCGATCATCGCCCAGACCCTGCGTGAAGGCCTGCACTGGCAGGACTGCCTGTCCTACGTCGAGGCCATCCTGCGTGTGTACAACCGCCATGGCCGGCGCGACAACAAGTACAAGGCGCGGATCAAGATTCTGGTCAAGGCGCTGGGCATCGAAGACTTCGCCGCCGAGGTGGAGCGCGAGTGGCAACCGATCAAGGACGGCCCGGCACGCCTTACCGAGGATGAGTACGAACGCGTCGCCGCCTCCTTCCACAAACCGGCCTACGTGCCGCAGGACGCCCTCGACCTCGACTTCGGCACCCACCTGGCGCGCGACGAGGCCTTCGCCCGCTGGGTCTCGCGCAACGTCATGGCGCATCAGGTGCCTGGCTACCTCAGCGTGGTGCTGTCGACCAAGCCGGGCATCAGTGCACCGCCCGGTGACGTCACCGCCGAGCAGATGGAGGCGCTGGCGGACTGGAGCGAGCGCTACGGCTTCGGCGAGATTCGCGTCGCTCACGAACAGAACCTGGTGCTACCCGATGTACGCAAGGCCGACCTCTACGCGCTATGGCGGGAAGCCGAAGCGGCGGGGCTGGGCACGGCCAATGCCGGCCTGCTCACCGACATCATCGCCTGCCCCGGTGGTGATTTCTGCTCGCTGGCCAATGCCAAGTCGATCCCCATTGCCCAGGCCATCCAGCAGCGTTTCGACGACCTCGACTACCTGCATGATCTGGGCGAGCTGAGCCTGAACATCTCCGGCTGCATGAACGCCTGCGGCCACCACCATATCGGCAACATCGGCATCCTCGGCGTCGACAAGAACGGCAGCGAGTGGTACCAGCTCACCCTCGGCGGCAGCCAGGGCCAGCAGGCGGCGCTGGGCAAGGTGATCGGCCCGTCGTTCGCTGCCGAGCAGGTGCCCGAGGTGATCGAGCGCATCGTGCGCACCTATGTCGATCAGCGGGAGGTCAACGAAGGCTTTCTCGACACCTTCCAGCGCATCGGCCTGGAGCCATTCAAGGCGAGCGTGTACAGCCGCGAGGAGGTGGCATGAACAACCTGATTCGCCTGGTCGAGGGCCAGGCCTGCATCGTCAGTGATGATCCCTGGCAACTCGACGCTGAAGGGGACGCGCCGCTGATCCTGCCGCTGGCGGCCTGGCGCGAGCGACAGCCTGTGGAAGTGCTGGAGGGCAGGGTGATGAGCGCAGATGGCCTGCTGCTGCAGGTCGACGACGAGCCGGAAGCGCTGCTGCCGTTTCTTGCCAGCCTGCCGCTGATCGCCATCGAGTTTCCCAGCTTCCGCGACGGCCGTGGCTACAGCCAGGCCTATCTGTTGCGCACCCGCCTGGGCTGGCGCGGCGAGTTGCGCGCGGTCGGCGACGTGCTGCGTGATCAGCTGGCGCACATGCGTCAATGCGGCTTTGATGCCTTCGCCGTGCGTGCCGACAAATCGGTGGAAGATGCAATCAAGGGCCTCGAAGGGCTCAGTGTGTTGTATGGTCGCTCGGCTATCGAACCGCGTCCGCTGTTTCGCCGGGGACGCCATAAGGAGGAATCGAGATCATGATGGTGCGTGGCCTGTTCTGGCTGGTATTGCTGCAGTTGTTCGGCGTGGCCCTCAACCATTGGCTGTTGCCGATGTTGCCGGCCTCGATCATCGGCCTGCTGCTGCTTTCGGTCTGGCTGATGTGGCGCGGCGCGGTGCCGGAGCCGCTGCAACAGGCTGCCGGCGGCCTGCTGCCATATCTGCCGCTGCTGCTGGCCGTACCGGCCTCGGGGATCATGACCAGCAGTGATCTGCTGCTCGGCGAGCTGCCGGTGATTGTCACGGCGCTGGTGCTGTCGTTGCTGGTGACCGTACCTTTCTGCGGCTGGCTGCTGCAGGCGCTGATCCGCCGTCAGGAGCGCAAGGGATGACCCAGCTCACTCACCACCCACTGTTCGCCATCGCCCTGACGCTGGCCGCCTTTCTCATTGCCGCCTGGCTCTATCGCCGCAGCGGCTGGCTGGTGCTGCAGCCAGTGCTGGTTTCGGTCACGCTGATCGTCAGCACGCTGCTGCTGTGCGGGGTCGACTATGCCACCTACCGCGCCGGTGCCGAGCCCGTGGCCTGGCTGCTGGGGCCGGCCACCGTGGCCCTGGCGGTACCGCTGCAACACAACATCAAGCGCATCCGCCAGCTGTTCTGGCCGGTGCTGATCACCCTGACCGCCGGTGGCGTCCTGTCGGTGGCGCTGACCCTGGCCATCGGCTGGGCACTGGGTGCCGACTGGAGCGTGGTGATGAGCCTGGCGCCGAAATTCGTGACCATGCCGATTGCCATGCCGGTTGCCGAGCAGATTGGCGGCGTGGCGTCGCTAGCTGCGGTGATGGTGATGCTTACCGGCGTGATTGGCACGGCCATGGGGCCGCTGCTGCTGCGCTGGGCCGGGGTGGACCACCCGGCTGCCCGCGGCCTGAGCTACGGCATCAACGCTCACGCCATCGGCACTGCGCACGCTCTGCAGGAGGGCGAGGAGTGCGGCGCCTTCGCTGCCCTGGCGATGAGTCTGCTGGGCATCGGCACCGCCCTGCTGTTGCCGCTGCTGCTGGCCTGACCCCGCGCAACCCCGCCTCTATCGCGGCTAGGCCGCTCCTGCAGCAGCTGCGCAGCTCTTGCAGGAGCGGCCTAGCCGCGATGCTTCTGGGCTGCTGCCAAAGCCCACGGCTCCGGCCAAGGGCTGGAATGATCATTCGCTTAGCGTCATCAGGATATCGGCATACCAGGTGCAGTTCAGGCCCAGAGCCTCGTCCTGCTGCTCGTCGCGGTCGCCGAGCAGGCGGGTGGAGTGGATGCCGAGCAGGTGCCAGGGTAGCTCGCCGTCGACGCTGGCGCGCTTGACCACCGGCGCGCCGCTGATGCCGCGATGGGTGCGGCCATCGGTGAGGAAATAGCCGAGCCCGTGGAAGCGCAGGCCGAAGGACGAAGCCAGCCCGGCCTGGCGTGCCACCGGCATGCGGTGCAGGTTGTCCTGAAAGCCCAGCGGGAAGCCCACCACCAGCAGGGGCGAGCCGATTTCCACAGGCTCGTCGGCCTGCAGCAGATGCCGTTCGCTGAAAGCCTGGTAAACGCTGCCTGGTGGCAACGCTGAACGATCGAGTTCGATCACCGCCACGTCGATCTCGCCGGCTGTATCGATGCCCTGACGCCACAGGCGTTCCTCGTCCTGGTAGAGGGCGATGGTGAAATCCGCCGTGCTGGCCAGATTCTCCGCGTCGGTGTGCAGCTCGATCTGCAGGGCGTCAGGTCGATGGGCGCTGGGTTCGTCGAGCAGCACATGGCGGCTGGTGACCAGAAACAGACGGCCGTCGCGCTGAAAGAAGAAACCGCTGGCGTTGGTCAGTACCTGCCCGGCCGCCAGGGTGGAGATGCGCGTTGCGCTGAGCATCAGGGAGTCGATCATGGCCATGGCCTCCTGCCGGTCTGTGGCCTAGTGCTGACCACGAAACCTGACAGGGGTTCGGCCGGGCGAAACCGGCGTGCCGGGCTACTGCGCCGAGCGGATGCTGCGCACGGCCTGGGCGGCCGTGCGACACCCGGTGCGGACATCACGGCGCTGCCGGTTCGTCCTCGTTGCGGTCCAGTGCCACCTGGCGGATGGACAGGCGAATCTCCGCCGGCAGTACGCGCTTGGCGGCGCCTTCGGCCAGTTCGCTGAGCAGCGGGTGATGGCTGAGCTTGCCGGCTTCGTCCTGACGCAGCACGCCCTGGTCCAGCAGGCTCTGGATGAAGTGGCGGAACAGGCTCTTGTCGAAGAACTCCGGGGCGTTCAGGCCATGCAGGATCGACAGGCGCTGGGCCATGGTGGTGCACAGGTCTTCCAGCTCCTCGGCGCTGATCCTGTTCTGCCCGGCGTTGAGCAGCAGAGCGATGGCCATGTAGAAACGCTGCAGGGTCTGCGCCACCGAGCGCGACAGCAGGGTCAGCAGTACGAACTGGCGAGAGCTGGGGGCCGGACGGATGTACATGTCGCCTTCGACCTTGAGCAGGCCCTGTTCGACGAACGCCGCCAGCCACTGGTCGATCACGCCTTCCAGCTCGCTCTGCTCCCAGCGGATGAACAGCTCGGACTGCAGATACGGATACAGCGCGCCGGTATAGCGCAGGATCTGCTCGCGGCTGATCCGCGAGCTGCTCTGGAAGAAGCTCGCCAGCAGCGCCGGCAGGGCAAAGATGTGCAGCACGTTGTTGCGGTAGTAGGTCATCAGGACGGCGTTCTGCTCATCCAGATAGAAGATCTTGCCCAGCGCGTCCTTTTGCTCGGCCAACAGATCCATGCCCTTGACGTGCTCGATCAGCGCCGTACCGTCACCCTCCGGCAGAGTGGTGTGCGGCGAGTAGGGCACCGCACGCAGCAGGGCCAGATAGAGGTCGAGCACCCGCGTCAGGGCGCGGTCGTCCAGGGCCAGCTTGCTGGTGGACAGCAGCGCCAGGGCAACCAAGTTGACCGGGTTGATCGAGGCCGCTTCGTTGAGGTGGCGCGCCACATGTTCGCCCAGGCGGTTGATGGTTGCGTTGAGCCATTCCGGGCGGTACTGCGGGCCCAGCTCCTGCTCACGCCAGCCGGGCTGCTGCTGGTCGAGGAACTCGGCCAGCTTGATCGGCTCGCCGAAGTTCACCGAGACCTGGCCGAAGCGCTGCTTGAGTGCGCCGAGCACCTTGAACAGGTCGAAGATCGACTCCTTCTTCTTGCTCGCGCCGCGCAGCTCGCCCAGGTAGGTGCGACCCTCCAGTACGCGTTCGTAGCCGATGTACACCGGCACGAAGACGATGGGCAGGCGATTGCTGCGCAGGAAGCTGCGCAGGGTGATGGCCAGCATGCCGGTCTTCGGCCTGAGCATGCGCCCGGTGCGCGAGCGGCCGCCCTCGACGAAGTACTCCACCGGGTACCCCTTGCTGAACAGGGTGTGCAGGTATTCGTTGAATACCGCGGTGTACAGCGGGTTGCCCTTGAAGGTGCGGCGCATGAAGAAGGCGCCGCCGCGGCGCAGCAGGCCGCCGATCACCGGCATATTCAGATTGATGCCAGCGGCGATGTGCGGTGGCGTCAAACCGTTGCGGAACAGCAGGTAGGACAGCAGCAGGTAGTCGATATGGCTGCGATGGCAGGGCACGTAGATGACTTCGTGGCCCTGGGCGATATCGCGCACGCCTTCGACGTTATGCACCTTGATGCCGTCGTAGATCTTGTTCCAGAACCAGCTCAGCACCAGCTCGAGGAAGCGGATCACCGTGTAGGTGTAGTCCGAGGCAATCTCGTTGCCATAGCGCAGCGCCTGGGCTTCGGCCTTCTCCAGGCTGATCTTCTCGCGCTCGGCTTCCTCGGCAATCGCCTGGCGCACCATCGGGTCATGCACCAGGCCCTTGACCAGGTTGCGCCGGTGCGAGACGTCCGGGCCGATCACCGCGGCCTTCTGGTTGCGGAAGTGCACGCGCAGGATGCGGTGCACCATGCGCAGGGTGCGCTCGCGGCCCTTGTCCTGCTCGACCAGCTCGCGCAGATGGATCGGCGTGGAGAACTGCACGCGGGTCTTGCGTCCGAGAATCAGGATGCTGACCAGCCGGCGCAGGCGTCCGGTGACTGCCCAGCTGTCGGCGAACAGCAGTTTCCAGGCGCTGGTCTCGTGGTCCGGCGACTGGCCCCAGAACACGCTTACCGGCACGATCTGCGCGTCGTCCACGGCCTGCTGGCTGAGGGCGGTGACTACGCGATCCAGGGTCGGCGAGATGCCGCGCTTGTCGTGGCGGCCGAACCAGTCCGGCTCCGGCGTCAGGTAGAAGAAGGCGGCGGGCTCGATATGCTCCCCGACAGCCACCGGCAATATCGGGCGCGGCAGGCCGGCCTTGGTGCATTCGCGGTCGACCACCGCCAGGTCGCTCACCGAGGGCTGCTGCAATACGTAGAACACCGGCTTGCTGCGGTCGAGCTTGAGGGTGAAGGCGGACTGATTGATGGTTTCCGAGCGTACCCAGAGGTACAGCAGGCGGCGCAGTGCGCTGAAGGCCATGCGGCGGAAAGGGGAGCGGGTCATACGGACTCTTGAACAGTTGAACGAGCGTAGGCTCGGAAGGGCGCTAGTTTGCCGCAACCCCGTCTGCCGGGCAAAAAACTTCCAGGAGAAGTTGCTGCGCCGCTACGCCGGCCGAATACCTAGGCCAGTTTCATCACCACCACGCCGGCTGCGATCACCACGCAGGCCAGCAGGCGAATCGGCCGCAGAGATTCCTTGAGCAAGACCATCCCCAGCAGCACGGCGAACACCACGCTGGTCTCGCGCAAGGCAGAAACCAGCGCCACCGGCGCCTGGGTCATGGCCCAGATGACGATGGTATAGGCCGCCATCGACATCGCTCCGCCAGCCAGACCGCCGCGCCAGTGCGGGCCCAATTGCAGGAAGGCGCGTGGCCCACGGCTGATGGCCAGTACCGCCGTCATCACCACGCCGTTGACCGTGAACAGCCAGAGTGAATAGCTCAGCGCGTCGCCATTGTTGCGCGCACCCATGGCATCGCTGAGGGTGTAGCCGGCGATGAACAGTGCTGTCATCAGCGCGCAGAACAGCATCATTCCCTGCGGCGTCTTGTGCTGGCCACCGCGCAGGGCCATCAGCCAGATGCCTGTCACCAGTACCAGCAGCCCCAGCAACTGCATTGCACTCAGACCGTCGTGCAACAACAGCAGCGAGAGCAGGGCGACCATCAGTGGCGAGCTACCCCGCGCAATCGGGTAGACCTGGCCCAGATCACCGTACTGATAGGCGCGGGCGAGGAAGAAGTTGTAGCCGACATGCAGCAGTGCCGACAGCGCGATCCACGGCCAGGCCGAAGCCTGCGGCAGCGCCACCAGCGGCAACGCGCAGAACGCCACCAGGCCAGCGCCGATCTGGATCAGGGTGGCGGTGAGAAAGCGGTCTAAACCGATCTTGAGTAGGGCGTTCCAGCCTGCGTGCAGGGCAGCGGCGACGATGACGGCGAGAAAGACCGTGGTTTCCAAAGTGGGCCTCTGAGGCAGGCGGTGTCGAGGAAATCTAACTGGAGCAGTGGGGTAGCGGCCCGACGCGACATGGCGGGGCGCCCTGGCAGTCTGCCGCAAGCCCGATTTCCGGGCAAAGCCCATTACAGCCGGCAGCGCAGTGATGCGGCATTCGATGCAGTCGATGAAGACGCCACTCGGATTGCCGCATGGATGGGCATGAGGTTTTGCGGGGCTAGCGGTCAGCGACAGGCCGGTGTGAGTTTCCATATGGGCCGCCACTAGCAGCTGCTTGCGCCATCTCCACTCCAGCAGGCCCATATACCGCTAACGCCCGAATTAGGACGGCCCGCGAAGCGGGTCAGGAAGAGTGAGTTGTCAGGGCGCACTCCCGCATAGAGAGTCATCAAGCTCGCTTCTTTGCATGCTAGAGACAACTCCAGAATCCACCTCCAACCGCAATACAGTGCGATGCACCTCCTGTCCATCTGGAGTAGTGCACATAGGCGAAAATCTCGCGAAGAAAACTCCGCTGAGCCAGTCTGCATGAACGCGGTCGCCAAACTCGGGATACACCTGCTCCAAGGGCATATCACCACTGCATCGACTTAAGCCGACTAACCAGATTTTCTGGTCAACCAGTTCGAACCGGCCCACAGGCCCGCCTATAGCAGAGCAGGCTTCAGCCCGCTTTGCGGCAAACAGGCGTTCTGTTCTGGGTAACTCAAGCCAGCAGCATTTCTCTGGATGGATCGGTCCGAGTTCATTTCCAACAAGCAGCGTATCAGCCAATGGCTGGGTTGCCGAAATCGGAGGAACGACGGCCATCAGCAGACCGAAGAGTACAAAGCGGAGATTGCAATGGTTCATGTGTACTTAACGTTTGGTTAAGGGCCGGGCTTTAGCCCGTCCCAGTGAGCGAAGCGAGTGATTTGAGCAGCTTGTTAGGCAATTAATCGCTGTTGTCATGCCAAAAAACATCGCCCTCATCAATATCTTCATCGTGAGCGTGAGCTATTGGGTGTTGGTTGGGGTTCAGCTGCTTTCCTCGATTGCCTTGTGCTTGGTCGTATTGCCGGTTTGTGCCGCTGGTGCCCTTGTTCGGGTTAACCTGATTTGCCTCATTGTCTTGAGGGGATATTTCTTTGAAGGCTTTCTCTAAGTCCATGATTAAGTTCCTCAGCTTGTATTTTTATAGAGCCTAACGTTTGGTTAAGGGGCCGGCTTTAGCCGGTCCCAGTGAGCGAAGCGAACGGTTTGAACCAATTGTTATGCGCATGCTACAACCCATTTGCAATGGCTTTTTGAATTATAGGCGCTACGGTTGTTTTGTTTATTCCGCGATCAATGCAGTATTTTGACTCAAGCCAGTTTGATAATTTCTTTTGCCCCTTGCTCGCATTACATGAGCAGCAGCATAGCGAGATGTTTTCTCGGGTAATTATCTTTGCATCATTGATTATGTGCTCCCAGCTGGCGCGCGTTTTCTTAGAGACTTTGGTGGTTGTGAACTCTACACCGCAATAAACGCATTTTTTGTCTCTTTCACGGACTTCCTTTTCGAGCCAGCTTGGGATGTTCCAACTGTTTGCCATATAGCTGCCTTGAGCGCTTGTGCATAACGTTTGGTTAAGGGGCGGGCTTTAGCCCGTCCCAGTGAGCGAAGCGAACGTTTTGAACCAGTTGTTAGACGTTGCTTGCACGCTTTCCTCGTAGGGCTTCAAAGATACCCATTGAGAGTTTTGGGTTGTAAGTCTTTCCTTTGAAAGACGTGATGCTTAGCCTGAGCAGGCTATATATTAGATAAAGCCCGAAAATTATGATTAATATGTTTGTGAGTAAGCCGCTTGATACGAGTGGTATTGTGAACTCTCCATCGCGGGATACGATTAGTAGTGAGCCAATTACTAGTCCGATAACGATGCTTATTAGAATTAGTGAAATGATTAGGTCAAAGGCCTTTAGTGTCGTGTCTTTTGCTAGATTTAGCGATAGCTTCTTGTATATGAAGTAAAGGATTGCAGGTAAGACTGGGAGTAGCCAAGGGGCAACTAAGTATGATGCAGCCAGAACCATAAGAGGTGTTGCTGCGGCAGTGGTACGATCCTTCGTCGTGTTGTTCACGTAATTTTCCTGCAATGTCTAACGTTTGGTTAAGGGGCGGGCTTTAGCCCGTCCCAGTGAGCGAAGCGAGCGTTTTGAACCATTTGTTAGGCGCAATGTTGGCGCTGACTCAATACGGCGCTTAACAGCTCAGGAATCCACTCGGGTTTGAATATGGTTGAATTCTCATTTTGCATTTCTTTAAGACTCCACCATTTCCACTTTTGAATAGTGCATTTTTCTTCGTCGGTCCATTCTGCGGCGAATATATTTGAATTTGGTGGGCACTTTACTAAATAGTATTTTTCTAGCCAGCGCGCAGGTGTTGAACGTGCTACAGCATATACTTCATCTCGCTCTTTCAAGAGATTTCCAATTTTCAGAGTAAGCCCGGTTTCCTCGTATAGCTCCCGTGCGGCTGCATCGGTGTAGCTTTCTCCCGACTTAAGCTCGCCGCCAGCGGTTGCCCAGAATGGTGCTTGATGCTCGTCCTTGTATAAAAATAACAAAAGACGTCCTTCGCTATCCACGATAAATAATCTAGAGGATTTTCTGACTTCCATTTCTGCCCCAAGCGTAATGCGTGCTTTGATTGAATTGTGCCTAACGTTTGGTTAAGGGGCCGGCTTTAGCCGGTCCCGAGTGAGCGAAGCGAACGACTTGAACCACTAGTTAGAGGTGCAGGCTCAAATATTTGCGGCAATACTTTGTTTTATTTCAAATTCAACATAGTCATTGAGTGAAACTTCGTCATGCGGCCACTTGGCGATGTTTATTATTATAGTTCCGCGCTTCTCGGCTTCGGTTTTCAAGGCGCCGCCAACCTTGTTTTCAGCGGTTATAATTATTGAGCCTAGACCCAAAGCCAGGAGGTCTCTGTCGGTCTCGTTTTTCCTTAATTTTGACTTTCTTGGCGGGCCAAGATTTTTTTGTGTTTCTTCCAAGAATTTAAGTTGTTCATCCGTGGCGAAAGACCCGGCATCAAAGCCACCAATATATCTGAGATTGTTTTCAGGGTTTTCTAAATCGCTGAACCCAAAAAATGATGCTTCATTAATGTACTGTTCCCCGATCAGTGATAATGCGTAAGCCTTGACGGATTTATCTTCGGGGATGTCGTATATTTCTTGTCGAACACCTTTGGTTATTATTATTTTGTAGATTTCTTCTGGAAATTCTTCTGCAAGGTTAACTTGGTGTTTGCATAGGGTGTTGATTGCGCAAGAGTCAATGTAAATCTTGAGGAGGTTTTGCATGAGATTTCCTTGCGCCTCTAACGATTAAGCTAAGGGCCGGCTTTAGCCGGTCCCAGTGAGCGAAGCGAACGATTTGAGCGCATTGTTAGGTGCTACTCATTTCTCGATATTTACGCCTGATCTTTGTGATTAGTTCAGGCTCGTCAATACCGTAATCCAAGCAAACAATTTTGCCTTTAATTTTTCCCCAGTTTTCTGGCTTATACTCCATGTCGGGATTGGGGTAGTAATTGCTATATTCTCCGTCGTTTGCGAGCTTGATCTCTTCAAAAGTTACTGGTTGGAGTGCTCTGTACATAACAAGAACGAGTCCCAGAGGATCGGAGAATCGAACTGGGCATAAGTGTGCCCATCCGAATTTTGGCTTCCATTCTCTCCACATCTCTGCTTCCCATCTATTGCAACGTGCTCCTCGAATAATATTTCTTATTCGAGGCACTTTTATTGCCCATCTTGATGTAATAAAAACTCTTCTATATACACCTGTAGGCATTCGATGGGTACCTAACGATTAAGCTAAAGGGCCGGCTTTAGCCGGTCCCAGCGAGCGAAGTGAGCGCTTTGAGCGCATTGTTAAACCCCAGTTACAAGTTTTTCTTGATGGCGCTAATTCGTTGTGCTTCCTCTAGCTTTTTGCGCTGAAGATAAAGAGAAATCAGGCCTGGCTCGGATTCTTTTTTAGAGAGCAAAAGTGCAAGAAAGCTAACTATGGGTGTTGAAATTAGTAAGATAAACAAGAATATCTCATGCTTTCCTGGCATTCCTTTGTCGTAGATCAGATAGCCAATCATTCCCATGAGCGCAATATTCAGGAGGATTGCAAGTTTTCGCATAATTCCCTCTGGGGTCTAACGTTTGAGCTAACCGGCGTGCAAAAGCAGAGTGAAGCGCCGCTTTTGCACGTCCGTGTTGAGCGATTTGTTAGCGGAATACATCAGAATTTAATCGAGCGTTTGACTCGCTCAAGTATCGGGCGCCATACAATCGCATCCGACTGCCTGTGCGACAAGGTTATTTCAATAAGACGATTGGAAACAGGAATCTTGTATTGCGTCACTTGCCAAGGAGAAGGCCCATTAACCCCCGCGCGAATGTAAGGCATTACGAGCACTCGGTAATTATTGAGCCGCTCAATGCGGACAGGCTGCATCTCAATTATCTTTGGGCCGCCAGACGCCTCAAGTTGCCTGAACATTTTTAACATTTCAGTTCCAACCTCTTGGAGGTCTGCGGGGGTAGCTGCTGCAAGATCGGATTGTGTGTAATCGGGGGGGGACGTGACACTTACACGAATCGTCGCACCGGTTGGATTAGGCGTAGCATTCATCGCCAGCAAGGATTCTTTTCGACCACTTGATCCTTCGATGCCGGCATTATCAGTCATTGCTTGGCCAGCAGCGCCGAGATTTTTGCGATTTTCCAGAGACAATACCGTCCAATGAGATGGAACATCGAGTGAGATGCCGTAGGCCAACTGAACACTACGAAATGAAGTGTCTTGCGCGAATGCTGAATGTGCAAGCAGCGTTAAGGCAATAAACGCGGCAAGAAATAGATGTTTGATATTCACTCTCATTGCTCCCCTCCTGCGCTAGGCGGTTGCTTTTTCTCTTGTCTATTAAGAAATGAGAAAAACAGCCAAGTAAATACAAATGCGCCCCCCATATCGAGTGGGTTTTGTGGACTGATCGGCACGCCGACGCTATCGGAAATGGCCTGATACCTGAGCACCTTCAGCACCGATAGCGCGACCACACTCACAATAAACATCAAAATGGTCAACGACCATGCAGCCAGGCGAGACGCCGACTTCTGCTTAAATGCAGTCACGTTCAGTAGCTTTGCCGCACCAAACACGAGCAGTCCGTAAATGAGCCAATCGACGAGCATGGGTAGTTCTTCTATCCGCTAACGATTAAGCTAAGGGGCCGGCTTTAGCCGGTCCCAGTGAGCGAAGCGAACGATTTGAGCGCATTGTTATGCGCTGAACTGGCCAAGAACGGCCATTAGCAAAATGGCAAATACGAGAATTCCAACGCAGCATACATATGCCTCATTTCTGGAGCCGCTTAACCACTCGTTTTTTGGGTATTTCCCAAAAGTGGCCACTTTTACAAATGGCCACCCTATGGCGTAGAAAAATGTTCCAAGTATTATTTCCGTTACTAAGTAGCCAAAAAACCGGACTACGAGGCTGAGAAGTTCTTCCATGTGTCTCCAGCGTATAACGATTAAGCTAACGGGCGGCCAAAAGCGCAGCTTTTGGACGTCCAGCGAACGGAGTGAGCGACAGTTGAGCGCATTGTTAGGCTACACCTCAGGGTGCTTTCTGTAGAGACTGAAGAGGATAGGCTTTGGTGGTGAGCGTCTAGTTCTCATAGCCATCTCTTTTGTCCCTTTTGGTATACGTTGATAGCAATCTTTTTGCCGATATTCTCTGGTTTACAGCAGTACAAGCCGGGACCATAGGGGCATCCCCAATATTGTTTACTATTAGGGTGGCGAGCATTCGATTGCTTTCGGTCTCGCAATACAAATTTCTCACCGCATCCTGCGCAAATGCGCTCTTTTTTCTGGAGGCCAAGAATTTTTAACCAGTCCATATGCGTGACCTCGCGCGTTAATGCACTACAGTACTTTCAGGCTGCTAACGTGAAGCTTGTTGGTAAATGGTGGCTGCTTCCTTCGACTTAGACGGCCAAGTATGACCACACTCACATACGCACTGATATGAGCCGTTCTTGTTGCGACCAGTGACTCTTACACGCCTGAATATCTCAGGGCTGACTTTCCCTCGTGCAATGCGATGACCATTGGCGTCGCGGCATTTGCTGCAATAAATAGCTTGAGTTGTCACTGGGTGCCTCCGGTAGTTTTTGTAGCCTAACGTTTGGTTAAGGGGCGGGCTTTAGCCCGTCCCAGTGAGCGAAGCGAACGGTTTGAACCTATTGTTAGGATTTGCCTTCGCGGAGTTGTTCGTTTAATGCACGAGCTTTTTTCTTGCATAAAATCATTGTTTTATAAGCAAGATTTTTGAATGCCATGTGATCTAGCTCTTCTAGAACTTGCTCAATAGGGACGAAACTGACACCGAATCCGGTGCTTGTTGATGGAATGCGTTTCACAGGCCTTAGATCGTAGTCTGTATGTGCGGCGACACGATTTCTTAGGTTTATAACTTTATTGTGAAGTACATATTCGTCAGGGCTAAGATCTTTCTCTAGTTTAAGCGAAACTTTTTGAGTGGCGCCCGATCCGTCGCTTTTTAAAAAGGGGCGAGAGTAGGCAACAATTGCCGCAACCATCAGGCCTCGTTTTATTATTGCTTGATCAGTTTCTGTGTAGGCTTCCAGATATTGATGCGCCTCACAGGTATCGTCGTCAGACAGACTTGCCCTGTTGAATTGCAGTTCAATGTTGTTTGAGCGCAGCATTATTAATGCTACTCCTAACTATTAATTAGACGACACGTATGTCGCGTTCCTACGCGACACCTGTCGCATAATCTTCCTTGTCGTCTTGCAAGTCCTTGTCTAGCTTGAAGGTTGTCGCGACAAACGCGACAGCACTCAGGGAGAAACGCGACATGGATGACGGCAAGCCCAAGTTGCTGGATCAACTGCGCCAGCAGATTCGAGTCAGAAACTATTCCATCCGTACCGAAGCTGTCTATGCCGAATGGGTAAAGCGTTACATCCGCTTTCACCACTACCGTCATCCGGCAGAGATGGGGGCGGCGGAAATCGAGGCTTTTCTCACCCATCTTGCAGTTAAGCGCGACGTGTCCGCCTCGACGCAAAACCAGGCGCTGGCCGCTCTGCTATTCCTCTACAAGGAGGTGCTCAAGCTGGATTTGCCCTGGTTGCAGGGTGTCGTACGGGCGAAGAAACCTAAGCATCTGCCGGTGGTACTAACCCGTGTTGAGGTCGACGCCCTGTTGGCTCAACTGCAGGGCGATAGCTGGATCGTTGCGAATCTGCTCTATGGTGCTGGGTTGCGATTGCTTGAGGCGCTGCGGCTACGAGTCAAGGATGTCGACTTTACCCGGCGGGAAATCATCGTGCGTGATGGTAAGGGCCAGAAAGACCGGGTAACCATGCTGCCAATGCGTGTTGTCGAGCCGTTACGGCAACATTTGAACAAGGTGCAGCATGTGCATCAGGGGGATCTGGCCGAAGGTTTCGGCGAGGCTAATTTGCCGTTCGCGCTGGCGCGCAAGTATCCGAATGCGGTGAAGGAGTGGGGATGGCAGTTCATTTTCCCGTCGAGCAATCGCTCTCAGGATCCTCGCGGGCACGGTATTTATCGCCATCACCTGCATGAGAAAACCATCCAGCGGGCTGTGCGTGAGGCGGCGCGGCGTGCTGGTTTGATCAAGCATGCGACGCCACATTCGTTACGCCATTCCTTTGCCACGCATCTGCTGGAGGCAGGTCAGGACATTCGCACTGTTCAGGAGTTGCTCGGCCACTCTGATGTGAAGACCACCATGATCTACACCCATGTGCTCAACCGCGGGGGGCTTGCGGTGTTGAGCCCTCTGGATCGCTGACCACATATTCCATTTACTACTTGTTTCGGGATGCTGACTGAACTTTTCAGTTTTGCTACGGTCTTGCCCTCGTCCGGGCCGGTGGTTTGCGTGCTCGGCGTTCTTGCGGCCTGCGCGTGTGCGGTGGTTTCGCTGAGCGCAGTGCCCTTCGCGACGGTGAGAGGCCATGATCGAAATAAGAAACCTGACCAAGCGTTTTGCGCAGCACACGGCGGTCAATGACCTGTCGTTCCAGGTCCAGCCAGGGGAAGTGCTGGGCTTTCTCGGTCCCAACGGGGCCGGCAAATCCACCACCATGAAGATGCTCACCGGCTTTCTTGCGCCGACTTCCGGCACGGCGAGCATCCTCGGTTGCGATATCCAGACCCAGACCCTCAAGGCCCAGCGGCAGATCGGTTATCTGCCGGAAGGCGCGCCGTGCTACGGCGATATGACGGTGCGTGGCTTTCTTGAATTTATCGCCGAGGTGCGCGGTTTTCGTGGTGCCGAGAAGACGCTGCGCGTACAGCGCGCTGTGGAGCAGGTGGAGCTGGAAAAGGTGCTGGAGCAGAGCATCGAGACGCTGTCCAAGGGCTTCAAGCGCCGCGTTGGCCTGGCCCAGGCGATTCTGCATGATCCGCGCGTGCTGATCCTCGACGAGCCCACCGACGGCCTCGACCCCAACCAGAAGCATCAGGTGCGCCAGCTTATTCAGGGGCTGGCCCGCGACAAGATCGTGATCATTTCCACTCATATTCTCGAAGAGGTAACGGCGCTGTGTACCCGCGCAGTGGTGATCGCCAAGGGCCGCTTGCTGGCCGATGGTACGCCGCTGGAGCTGGAAAGCCGCTCGCGCTATCACCAGGCGGTGACGCTGGTGGCCGATGAAGCGCTGGATCAGGCAGCCCTCGCGGCGCTGCCGGGCGTCGCCGGTGTCGAGGAGAACGCCCGCGAGCACAGCCTGAGCGTGCTGGCGCAGCCGGGCGAAGTGATCTTCCCGCAGGTCAATGCGCTGATTGCCGAGCGCGGCTGGAAGGTCAAGGAACTCAACGTGGAACGCGGCCGCCTGGATGAGGTGTTCCGCACACTGACCCGGGGAGAGCAGCCATGACCCAGTTGCCCGTGATCTTCAAACGCGAGCTGGCGAGCTATTTCGCCACGCCGCTGGCCTATGTGTTCATCGTCATCTTCCTGGTGCTGTCCGGGGTGTTCACCTTCTATCTGGGCGGCTTCTTCGAGGGCGGGCAGGCCAATCTGTCGGCCTTCTTCAATTTCCACCCCTGGCTCTATCTGTTCCTGGTGCCGGCGATTGCCATGCGCCTGTGGGCGGAGGAGCGCAAGTCCGGCTCCATCGAGCTGCTGATGACCCTGCCGATCACCCGCTTCGAGGCGGTCACCGGCAAGTTCCTGGCGGCCTGGGTGTTCGCCGGCATCGCGCTGCTGCTGACCTTCCCGATGATCATCACGGTCAACTACCTGGGCGAGCCGGACAACGGCGCCATCGTCACCGGCTATATCGGCAGCTGGCTGCTGGCCGGGGCTTATCTGGCCATCGGCTCGTGCATGTCGGCGCTGAGCAAGAACCAGGTGATCGCCTTCATCCTCGCGGTCAGCGCCTGCTTCCTGTTTATCGTCAGCGGCTTTCCCATGGTGCTCGACGCCTTCGCCTGGGCGCCGCAGTGGCTGGTCGATGCCATCGCCTCGCTGAGCTTCCTGGTGCGCTTCGACGCCATCAGCAAGGGCGTGATCGATCTGCGCGACCTGCTGTATTTCCTCTCGCTGATCGCCGCCTGGCTGACCGCCACTGCTGTGGTCATCGACCTGAAGAAAGCCGACTGAGGAGCGCCCATGAAAAAGCTGATCTATTCCGGCGCCGGGCTGCTGCTGATCGCGGTGGCCTTTGTCGCCTTCAACCTGCTGGCCGGTCTGGGCCTGGGCGGTGCGCGCCTGGACCTGACCGAGCAGAAGCTCTACACCATCTCCGCCGGCACCAGGCAGATCCTTGGCGAGCTGGACGAGCCGGTCAACCTGTACTTCTTCTACTCGGACAAGGTGGCCAAGGACCTGCCGGCGCTGCGCAACTACGCCCAGCGTGTGGAAGAAATGCTCAAGGCGTACCAGGCGCAGGCGAACGGCAAGATCCGCCTGCATATCATCGATCCCGAGCCGTTCTCCGAGGACGAGGACAAGGCCGCCGAGTTCGGCCTGCAGGGCATCCCGCTGCAGCAGGGTGGTGACTCGATCTACTTTGGCCTGGCCGGTACCAACGCGCTGGACGACACCCAGGTGATCCCGTTCTTCGCCCTGGATCAGGAGGAACATCTCGAATATGAGCTGAGCCGGCTGGTGCAGACCCTGGCCAAGCCGGAGCTACCGGTGGTCGGGGTGCTCTCCGGGCTGCAGATGACCGGCGGCTTCGACATGATGGCGCGGCAGCCGACGCCGCCGTGGATGGTGCTGGAGCAGGTGCGTCAGTTGTTCCAGATCGAGAACCTCAGGACCGATGTCGACCAGATTCCCGAGCAGGTCTCGGTGCTGTGGCTGGTTCATCCGAAGAACCTGCCCGAGCAAACCCTGTATGCCATCGATCAGTTCGTGCTGCGCGGCGGCAAGCTGATGGTGTTCGTTGATCCTTACGCGGAAGCGGATAGCGGCGACATGCCGGGCGAGATGGCGGTGGACAAGGGCTCGAACATCGAGGCGCTGTTCAAGGCCTGGGGCCTGCGCATGGTGCCGGACAAGGTGCTTGGCGACGGCTCCTATGCCATGTCGGTCAACCGTGGCCAGGGGCAGCGCCCGGTGCGTCATGCTGCCTGGTTGAGTCTGCCGCGCAAGGCGCTGGACCAGGCCGATATCGCCACTGCCGGGCTGGAGAGCGTCACCGTGGCCACTGCCGGCATTCTCGAGCCGCTGGAGGGGGCGAAGACGCGTTTCACGCCGCTGATGCAAAGCTCCGAGTACGCCATGCCCTTTGAGGCCCAGCGCTTCGCCATGCTCAGCAATCCGGAGGAGCTGATTCGCGAGCTGGAGCCGACCGGCGAGCGCTACACCATCGCCGCGCGCATCGACGGCCCGGCGCAAAGCGCCTTCCCCGATGGCATCGAAGGTCGCAAGGACGGGCTCAAGCAGGCTGAGAACATCAACGTGATCGCCGTGGCCGATACCGACATCCTCAGCGACCGCATGTGGGTGCAGGTGCAGGAGTTCTTTGGCCAGCGCATGCCGCAGCCCTGGGCCGACAACGGCAGCTTTACCATCAATGCGCTGGACAACCTGACCGGCTCCGAGGCGCTGATCAGCGTGCGTTCGCGTGGTCGCTTCAGTCGTCCGTTCGTGGTGGTCGAAGAGCTGCAGCGCGCTGCCGAACAGCGCTTCCGCGACAAGGAGCAGGCCTTGCAGGCGCGTCTGGCCGAGACCGAGCAGCAACTGGCGGCGTTGCAGCGCAACGATGACCCGAACCAGGCACTGGAGCTGACGCCGGAGCAGCAGGGCGCATTGCAGCGCTTCATCCAGCAGAAGCTGGAAATCCGAAAGGAACTGCGCGACGTGCGCTACCAGCTCAACGCCGATATCGAGGCCCTGGGCCGTACGCTCAAGGTGATCAACATTGCTCTGGTACCGGCGCTGCTGACTCTTGGGGTGTTGGCGCTGTGGCTGTGGCGGCGCCGTCGTCACGCGTGAGGGTTATCACCTGTGGGAGGCGCTTCAGCGGCGACAGTTGCGGCTAAAGCCCCCTCCCACGAACCTTGCGTAGGGTGGATGTCGCTGTTTACATCCTCCGCAACGGTGGATCGGTGAAGCGTGATCCACCCTACGCCGCTTCCGAGTCATCAACAGTGAGATGGGTATGGGACGTAAAGGTCTGATCGCATTGATCGTCATCGTGCTGCTTTGTGTGCTGGGTTACCTGGCCGTGCAGCACAGCCAGCAGCAGAACGTGGCGCAAATCGAGCAGGCGCCTTGGCTGGCGGCCGAACAGGGCTACCTGAACACCTTGCAGGCGCTGGAGGTCGAGCAGCCGGGGCAGCCGTCGGTGCGCATCGAACGTCGCGGCGAGCAATGGGTGGTGCCGGCCAAGGCCGACTATCCGGCCGCACCGCAAGCGCTGGCGGAACTGCTGCGAGCGCTGCGTGAGGCACGCAGCATCGAGGCCAAGACCGCCAACCCGCAGTGGCATGGCCGTCTGGGGTTGGCCGAGGAAGGCGAGGCTGAGGAGCAGGCGTTGCGTCTGAAGCTGCAATTCGAGGGGCATCCCGATCTGGGCCTGCGCCTGGGCAACCCGTCGCGTCAGGGCAGCGGACAACTGGTACGACGTGCCGGCGAGGATCAGGTCTGGTTGATCGACCAGCAGTTGCAGGTGCCGACTCGCGAGCTGGACTGGCTGGACCGGCGTATCAGCGATATTCCCTTTACCGCTATCGCGCGCGTGGAGTTGCGCTATGCCGACGGTGAAAAGCTCACGCTGAAGCGTGCCGATGCCCAGCAATACAACTTCTCCGTGGAGGAGCTGCGCAAGGAGCAGAAGCTCAGCTTCGAGGGTGCGGCCAATAGCGTCGCCCTGGTCTTCTCCAACCTGCAGTTCGCCGATGCCGCACCCTTGGCGCAGGTGGGTTTCAAACAGGCGCCGATGCTGCAGTTCAGTCTCGCGGGGTTTGACGGGCAGAAGTTCGAGGGTGCGCTGTATCAGCAGGGCGAGCAGCACTGGCTGGTGCTTGGCGAGCACCAAGGGTTCTCGACTGGCGAAGTAAGTGCGCGCAATGACTGGGCCTATCGACTGGAGCATGAACAGGTCCAGCGGCTGGCGATAAAGTTGCGAGATCTGTTGGCCAAAAGCTCGTAAATAAGGCTGTAACCCTTATAACTTCTGGGTTCGTGCCGGCTTCAAAAAAGTGCTTTTCAGTCACAATTCATGCTTTATACTCGGCCTTCGGCTGTAGCAAGAACGCGAATCGCTGGACCTGCTCCAAGCTCGATTGCCGGGGTGGCGAATGCTGAGAAGAACGTTTTTACCGAGCCGTCAAAGCGCCTTCGGGACATAAAAAAAATAGCGAGTTTGGAGAAGTTGGTAATGGCAGATCGTGAGACCGGAACCGTCAAGTGGTTCAATGATTCCAAGGGTTACGGGTTCATTCAGCGCGAAAGCGGCCCGGATGTTTTCGTTCACTACCGCGCCATCCGCGGCGAAGGCCACCGCACCCTGGTCGAAGGCCAGAAGGTCGAGTTCGGCGTGACCCAGGGCCAGAAAGGCCTGCAGGCGGAAGACGTCTCCGCACTCTGAGCTCCAGCTCGAATGTAAAAAAGGCCCGTCATCGACGGGCCTTTTTCGTTTATGGCGCAGGGTGGCTCTGTAGCCGGATCAGTCCGGGCAGCGGTCGAATTGCGCTGCTTTGCTCATCAGGCGGGCGAGGCGACCGCCTTTATTCGGTACGCCAGACGATCTCGGTTTCACCCTCGGCATCGACCTTGATCCAGCGGTCGGCCTCTTCGTCACTTTCATCTTCCACCCAGGTGCCCGGAGCGCAGCGGATCTGCACGCCGAGGGCGGCATGGGCGGCGCGGGCGCAGGCCAGGTCATCGGCCCAGGGCGTGGCGTCGCTTTCCAGGTACAGGCTGTGCCATTTGCCCACGGCCTTTGGCAGCCAGGTCACCGGCACGTCACCGGCCTTGCACTTGAAGGTCTGGCCCTTCTGCTGCCACTCGCTGCACGGGCCCAGGGCCTCACCCAGCCACTGCGTCACGGCATCACGCTCGGCGTCTTTCAGGTAGATCTCGATGTCGGGTTGGCGCATGGCATTCAGTCCTGAGTTTTGACGATCCAATCGTAGCGGATGGCGACGGTAACTTCGAAGGGCTCGGCAATTACCGCTTCACGGCGTTCGGCACTGGCGCGCCAGCCGTGCGGCGTCATGGCCAGCAGATCGGCACGGGCCTGGGCATCGGCCAGGTGCAACGGAAACTGCAGCGTCTCGCTGTGGGCCAGCTGCATGCCCGCCGGGATCAGCGCCAGGTGTTTTTCGTCGTCGTAGTCGCGCACTTCGTCGTACAGCTTCTGGCGCAGTTCCATCAGATGCACGCGGGTCGGCCCCATGCGAAGCAGACCACCGCCGGGGACGAGCAGGCGTTTGGCCTCGCTCCAGTCGAGAGGGCTGAATACGCTGGCCAGCAGCTCGCAACTGGCATCGGCCAGAGGCACGCGGGCCATGCTTGCCACCAGCCAGCTCAGCTGCGACGCACGTTTGCAGGCACGCTTGACCGCCTCGCGGGAAATATCCAGGGCGTAACCATCGGCGTGGGGCAGGGCGCTGGCGATCTGCTCGGTGTAGTAACCCTCGCCACAACCGATATCCAGCCAGCGCGCAGGTCTGTACTGAGCTGCCAGTGCGGCCAGGCGTGCGGCCAGCGGCGCGTAATGACCACCTTCGAGAAAACGTCGGCGTGCCTCGACCATGGCGGCGTTGTCGCCCGGGTCGCGGCTGTTCTTGTGCTGCACCGGCAGCAGGTTGTAGTAACCCTGCCGTGCGCGGTCGAAGCTGTGCCGGTTTGCGCAGGCCAGGCCGCTGGCGCTGGGCTCAAGCGGCGTCTGGCAGATAGGGCAGATCAGGCTCATGCCAGCAATTTCACCATCGTCTGGTAGTAAACCTCGGTAAGCAGGTCCAGATCGCTGGCCAGCACCCGTTCGTTGATCTGATGGATGGTGGCATTGACCGGGCCGAGTTCGACCACCTGGGTGCCCAGGGTGGCGATGAAGCGGCCGTCGGAGGTGCCGCCGGAGGTCGAGGGCGTGGTTTCGCGGCCGGTGACGCTCCTGATGCTGGCCGCCACGGCATCCAGCAGATCGCCTGGCTGAGTGAGGAAGGGCAGGCCGGACAGCGCCCAGTCCAGGTGGTAGTCCAGGCCGTGCTTGTCGAGGATGGCGGCAACGCGCTGCTGCAGACCCTCGACGGTCGATTCGGTGGAGAAGCGGAAGTTGAACACCGCTTTCAGTTCGCCGGGAATGACGTTGGTGGCGCCGGTGCCGGAATTGAGGTTGGACACCTGGAAGCTGGTCGGCGGGAAATAGTCGTTGCCGTGGTCCCAGTGCTCGGCAGCCAGCTCGGCCAGCGCCGGGGCGGCCAGGTGGATGGGGTTCTTCGCCAGGTGCGGGTAGGCCACGTGGCCCTGCTTGCCGTAGACGGTAAGGGTGCAGCCGAGCGAGCCGCGGCGGCCGTTCTTCACCACATCGCCGAGCAGGGTGGTGCTGGAAGGTTCGCCGACGATGCACCAGTCCAGACGCTCGTTGCGCTCGCGCAGGCGCTCGACCACCGCCTTGGTGCCGTGCTGCGCCGGGCCTTCCTCGTCGCTGGTGATGAGAAAGCTGATGGCACCCTTGTGGTTCGGGTAGTCGGCGACGAAGCGCTCCACCGCGATGATCATGCTCGCCAGACTGCCCTTCATGTCCGCTGCGCCACGGCCGCAGAGCATGCCGTCTTCATCGATGCACACATCGAACGGCTGGTACTGCCAGGCATCCAGCGGGCCGGTGGGTACCACGTCGGTATGGCCGGCGAAGCACAGCACCGGGCCGTCGCCACCACGTCTGGCCCAGAAGTTTTCCACCTCTTCGATGCGCATGGGCTCGACTTCGAAGCCGCAGGCGGCCAGACGGCGCATCATCAGCTCCTGGCAGCCCTCATCGACCGGCGTCACGGACGGGCGGCGAATCAGGTCGAAGGCGAGCTCCAGGGTCGGGGTGAGGGTGGCGGTCATTGCGGCTCCGGTACGGCGGCTGGCGTGAAGGCTGGCCATCTTAAAGCAAAAGTCGTTGTCGATCAGGTCATCAGGCGCGTGGTGTGGCGCATTCGCTGTGATGCGGCCAGTTGCGACGGGCCGACGGCTGACCTCATGCCGGGCTTGGGTGGGCAAGGTGCTATCCCTATAATGCGCGGCTTCCTGCAGGGGGTGAGATGAGTACAGACGATCAGCGATTCGGCGGCATAGCCCGGCTTTACGGCCAGGACGGCTACCAGCGTCTGGCCGCGGCGCATGTGGCGGTGGTCGGCATCGGCGGTGTTGGGTCCTGGGCGGCCGAGGCCCTGGCGCGTTCGGGGGTTGGCGAAATTTCCCTGTTCGACCTGGATGACGTCTGCATCACCAACACCAATCGTCAGGTGCACGCGGTCGAAGGCGCGGTAGGCAAGGCCAAGGTCGACGAGATGGCCGCGCGTATCCGCGCCATCAACCCAGCGTGCGTGGTGCATGCGGTGGCGGATTTCGTCACCCGTGAAACCATGGCCGAGTACATTACCGAGCAGCTCGACGGCGTGATCGACTGCATCGACAGCGTTCCGGCCAAGGCGGCGCTGATCGCCTGGTGCAAGCGGCGCAAGATCCAGATCGTCACCACCGGGGGCGCCGGCGGGCAGGTCGACCCTACGCAGATTCAGGTCACCGATCTGAACAAGACCTTCAATGATCCCCTGGCTGCCAAGGTGCGCTCGATGCTGCGCCGTGACTATGGCTTTTCCCGCACGCCGGGGCGCACTTACAGCGTGCCCTGCGTGTTCTCTACCGAACAGCTGCGCTATCCCAAGCCGGATGGCACGGTGTGCCAGGCCAAGGGCTTCGTCGGTGAAGGGGTGAGGCTCGACTGCGCCGGCGGTTTCGGCGCGGTGATGATGGTTACTGCCAGCTTCGGCATGGCGGCGGCGGCCAAGCTGGTGGACAAGCTGGTGGCGGGCGCCCGTCGCCCGGCAGAGCGCCAGTCCAGAGGTTGAACAAGTCAGGCGCATGGTGCGCTTGACCAGGCTGTGCGAAGGAGAGGTGCAGCGAAAGACAGGGACAGGTCGAACATGATCCGTAGCTGAGGTGCTTTGTGTCGTACCTGTTTATTTGCGTTTCGTTGACGAGACGCTGGGCACGGATGCTCGTTTCCCTGGTGCTGTCCCTGTTATCGATCGCGTTGCAGCCGGCTCAGGCCGAACCGCAGACGCTGCGTATCGGTACCGGCGACTGGGCGCCTTACGTCGACCAGTCGCGCAGCGACGGCGGCGCTCTGCCCAGACTTGTCAGCGCGGTTTTTGCCGAAGCGGGCTACCGCGTCGAGTTCATCTTTCATCCCTGGGCGCGCAATGTGCTGATGCTGCAGCAGGGCCAGTTGCACGCGATCATGCCCTATAGCTGCACGCCCAGCCGGCTCAATTTCGGTATCTGCAGCGATGCGCTGGTACGGGGGGAGATCGTGCTGTTTCATCGGCGTGATCAGGCGTTCGAATGGAGTGCGGTGGAGGATCTGCTGAAGTACCGGATCGGCACCACGCTCGGTTATTCCTATGGGCCGGCGTTCGATGAGGCGTTGCAGGCCGGACGTCTGAATGTCACGCAGAACGGCAAGGAGGACACCAGCTTTCGCCTCCTGGAACTGGGGCGCGTCGATCTGCACCCACAGGACCGGGCAGTGGGCTACGCCATGCTGCGTCGCCTGTTTCCGGAGGATGGCGGCAACATCGTCCACCACCCGCGTCAGTTGAATACCGAGCCGCTGCGCCTGCTGTTTCGCAAGGACGACCCCGAGGGCATCAGGCTGGTGCGCCTGTTCAATGCCCGCTTGCGCAGTTTCGCCGAGCGCGGCGACCTGCAGCGTCTGCAGCAGGCGCTCAATTCCGGTGATGCCGATGACTGGGTACCCAGCACTTCGGCTCTGGCGGCGCGGGACTGAGCCGCGTCCTTCAACCTTTTCTCAAGAGTTTCCTCATGCTCAATAACGATGTACTGCGCAGCCTGCGTTATCTGCTGGACGTCAGCGACGGCACGCTGGAGGCGTTCTGCCAACTGGCGGATTATCCCGTCGAGCCGGGGCTGATCCCGGCCTGCCTGCTGCGTGAGGACGAGCCCGGTTACCGCTCCTGCAGCGACGTCCTGCTGGCTCATGTGCTCGAAGGTCTGGTTTTCCACAAACGTGGCAGGGACGAGAGTCGGCCGCGTTTGCCGGTGGAAAAGCGCCTGAGCAACAACCTCATCCTGAAGAAGCTGCGTGTGGCCTTCGAGCTGCGTGATGACGACGTGCAGGCGATTCTGCAGGCGGCCGATCTGCCAATGACCAGAACCGAACTGGGGGCCTTGTTCCGCGCCCCGGGCCACAAGCACTACCGTGAGTGTGGCGACCAGATTCTGCGCAATTTCCTGCGGGGTTTGACGCTGCGCGAGCGTGGCGCTGGCGACTAACGGGCCAACTCGCGCATTCGCATCAGGACGGCGTTGAGGCCGTTGCTGCGAGAGGGGGAGAGCTGACGTTGCAGGCCGAGCTGGCTGAACCAGTCGGCCAGGTCGAGCGCGGCCAGCTGTTCATCGCTGAGGCCTTCCACCCGGGCCAGCAGCACGGCGAGCAGACCTCGCAACAGGCGGGCATCGCTGCTGGCGCGAAAGTGCAGGCGCCCGTCGCGGCGCTCGGCGACGAGCCAGACCAGGCTTTCGCAGCCATGTACGCGGTACTCGTCGACTCGCTCTGCATCGTTCAGCGGTTCCAGGCGTTCGCCCCACTGCATGAGCAGGCGGGCGCGCTGTTCCCAGCCAGGGCAGGAGGCGAAGGCGTCCAAGGCTTCCTGTGCGGACGCTGGCAGCTCGGCCGTCATCGCAACAGCTCCAGGGCGCTATCCAGAGCACTGAAGAATCGCTGCAGGTCGTTGCCATCGTTGTACAGGCCCAGCGAAACACGAATCGCACCGCTCAGGCCCAGGCCTTTCATCAGTGGCATGGCGCAGTGGTGCCCGGCACGCACGGCGATGCCCTGTTCGCTGAGCAGCTGTGCCAGGTCGGCGTTGTGTACGCCATCGACGCAGAAACTGGCCAGTGCCAGCTGCGGTTCGCCAAGCAGGCGAACGCCGTGGCGTGTCTGCAGGCCGGCCAGCAGTTCGGCATGCAGCGCCTCTTCATGACGCAGCACCGCCGCTTGATCGAGGCTGTTCAGCCAGTCCAGCGTGGCGCCCAGCGCTATCACCGCGGAAACCGCCGGCGTGCCGGCCTCGAAGCCGAGCGGTGCCGGGCGAAAGCGCGCTTGCTGATAATCAGCGTCGAGCACCATCTCGCCGCCGAACTGCCAGTGCCGCAGCTGGCTCAGCGCCTCGCCGCGTCCATAAAGCAGGCCGACGCCGTCCGGACCGTAGAGCTTGTGTGACGAGCATACGTAAAAATCGCAGCCCAGCGCCTGCAGGTCATGACGGCCATGCACCGCACCCTGGGCACCGTCGACCACGCTGAACGCGCCATGCGCGCGTGCCAGGGGCAGCAGTTCGCTCAGCGGCTGCCAGCGCCCCAGTACGTTGGACAGCTGCGAAACCGCCAGCAGGCGGGTGCGCGGTCCGATCAGCCGGGCGGCCTGGTTCAGGTCGATCATGCCTGTGTCATCCAGCGGCAGGATCACCAGTTCCAGACTGCGGCGTCTGGCCAGTTGCTGCCAGGGCAGCAGGTTGGCGTGGTGCTCCAGCGCGCTAATGACGATCTGCTCGCCTGGCTGCAGCAGGTGCTCCAGGCCGTAGGCCAGCAGATTCAGCGATTCGGTGCTGCCGCGGGTAAAGATGATCTCCTCGGCGCAGGCGGCATTCAGCCACTGCGCGGCCTTGCTGCGCGTTGCCTCGAAGGCGCGGGTGGCGCGCTCGCCCGGCAGGTGCTGGGCGCGGTGCACGTTGGCCGCGCCGCTGGCCAGGTAGCCGAGCAGGGCGTCCAGCACCGCCTGCGGTTTCTGCGCAGTGGCGGCACTGTCCAGATAGGTCTGGCCTTCGGCTTCGAGGGCGAGAATGCCGGGGAAGTCGGCGCGCCAGGGGGAGGTCAGGGGCATGAAATCTTCCAGAGGGTATCTGGCGGTCAAAGCCGGGTTCAACGCGTCAGGTGAGCCGCAATGAACACGCCGGGGCGGACGCTATGGCCCGCTCCCGGCGCGCTGCCGTATCGGCAAGCGTAGTCGCGTTGCTGCGACTTTTTAGTTGTGCGCGTGCAGCGCCTCGTTCAGCTCGATGGCCGACTTGTGTGTCTTGCACTCCACGGCGCCGGTCAGCGAATTGCGGCGGAACAGCAGGTCCGGCTGGCCGGCCAGGTCGCGGGCCTTGACCACCTTGACCAGGGCGTTGCCCTCGTCGAGCAGGTTCACCTTGGTGCCGGCAGTGATGTACAGGCCGGCTTCCACGGTATTGCGGTCGCCCAGCGGAATGCCGATACCGGCGTTGGCGCCGATCAGGCAGCCTTCGCCGACGCTGATGATGATGTTGCCACCACCGGACAGGGTGCCCATGGTCGAGCAGCCGCCGCCCAGGTCGGAACCCTTGCCAACGAACACGCCGGCGGAAACGCGGCCTTCGATCATGCCCGGGCCTTCGGTGCCGCCATTGAAGTTGACGAAGCCTTCGTGCATCACGGTGGTGCCTTCACCGATGTAGGCGCCCAGGCGTACGCGGGCGCTGTCGGCGATACGTACGCCGGCTGGCACCACGTAGTCGGTCATTTTCGGGAACTTGTCCACCGAGAACACTTCCAGCAGCTTGCCCTTCAGGCGTGCTTCCAGTTGACGCTCGGCCAGTTCGTTCAGGTCGACGGCGCCCTGGCTGGTCCAGGCGACGTTGGGCAGCAGCGGGAAGATGCCGGCCAGGCTCAGGCCGTGCGGCTTGACCAGACGATGCGACAGCAGGTGCAGTTTGAGGTAGGCCTCCGGGGTGCTGGTCAGCGCGGTGTCCTCGGCCAGAAAAGTGGCGACCAGCGGGTTGTGACTTTCAGCCAGGCGGGTCAGCAGCGCCGACTGGGCAGCGTCCACACCTTTCAGCGCTTCAGCCAGATCGGCCGCCTGCGCGGTGGTGAAGGCGATGGCCTGGTTGCCACCGGTATAGCCCAGCTTCTCGGCGGCCTTGGCCACCAGTTCGCTGGCCGGGTTGAGAACCGGCAGGGCATAGAAGACTTCCAGCCAGTTGCCCTGGCGGTTCTGGGTGCCAACGCCGAAGGCGATGCTGAAGAGAGAAGTGCTCATAGATGGGTTCCTTGCAACGAATCGGGTGAGATTGATCAGGCCAACGCGGCTTGGTAGTTGTCCGGTTTGAAGCCGACCAGGGTCTTGTCGCCCAGGTCGAGTACCGGGCGCTTGATCATCGAAGGCTGGGCCAGCATCAGTTCGATGGCCTTGGCCTGGTCGAGGTCGGCTTTCTGCGCGTCATCGAGCTTGCGGAAGGTGGTGCCGGCACGGTTGAGGACGGTCTGCCAGCCATGCTCGTTGCACCATTTTTCCAGGCTGGCGCGGTCGATCCCGGTCGTCTTGTAGTCATGGAAGGTATAGTCGACCCGATGCTCGTCGAGCCAGGTGCGGGCCTTCTTCATCGTGTCGCAGGCCTTGATCCCATACAGGACGTAACTCATTGATCTTCCTCTGATGAATGGCGTGCCGGGAGGTACGAAAAAACGGCTGCACATTATGCCATGGAGTCCGCCGGCGTGGCGGTCGGTGTCGCGCGGCGGTTTCGAGGCGTCTAGAATCGACAATCCTCACAGCCTTCGCCGGTCGTTCCTCCCCATGCAGCTTCTTCACACTATCCTGATCATGCTGTTCGTGGTCAGCGGCACCCGTATCAGCGCCCAGTTCATTCCCCTGCCTCTGCCGCTGCTGCAGATCCTGATCGGCGCGCTGCTGGCGATGCCGGTGCTGGGACTGCATGTGCGACTGGAGCCGGAGCTGTTCCTCTTGCTGTTCATCCCGCCGCTGCTGTTCGTCGACGGCTGGCGCATGCCCAAGGGGCAGTTCCGCAAGCTGCGTACGCCGATCCTGCTGCTGGCCTTCGCCCTGGTGTTCTTCACCATCCTCGGCGCCGGCTACTTCATCCACTGGCTGCTGCCGCAGGTGCCGCTGGCTGCCTGCTTCGCGCTGGCGGCGGTGCTGTCGCCCACCGATGCCGTGGCGGTCTCGGCCATCACCCACGGCCGCCTGCCGGGCACGCTGAACAACCTGCTGCAGGGCGAGGCGCTGATGAACGATGCCTCGGGCCTGGTGGCCTTCAAGTTCGCCGTCGGGGCGACCCTGACCGGGGTGTTCTCGATTGGCGACGCCGGCTTCCAGTTCGTGCTGGTGGCGTTCGGCGGCCTGGCCATCGGGGTGGCCCTCAGCTATCTGCTGGGGCGCCTGCGCGGCTGGATGATCGCGCAGGGCTGGGAGGACCCGGCGCCGCACGTCCTGCTGCTGTTGCTGCTGCCCTTTGCCGCCTATGTCGCCGCGGAGCACCTCGGGCTGTCAGGGATTCTCTCGGCGGTGGCTGCCGGGATGATGCAGAGCCGCCTCGACCTGCTGCCCAGACAGACCACCACGCGGCTGCTCAACCGCAGTGTCTGGACCCTGCTGGAGTTCACCTTCAACGGGCTTATCTTCCTGCTGCTCGGGCTGCAGCTGCCGGACATCCTCGAAGCCGCGCTGGCCGGGCACGATGACCCCTGGTTCTACGGCCTGTGGGCCCTGGGCTGCGTGGCGGCGATCTATGCGGTGCTGATGCTGCTGCGCTTTATCTGGGTATATGGCTACTGGCGCAGCTCCGGTGCGTTCCGCCGCTGGCGTGGCCGGCCGACGCGCTTCGCCGGGCAGTCGCGCATCGCTCTGAGCTGGGTACTGACGCTTGGCGGTGTGCGCGGTGCGGTCACCCTGGCCGGCGTGATGTCCCTGCCGCTGGTACTGAACAACGGTGAGGCGTTTCCCGAGCGCGACCTGCTGATCCTGGTCGCGGCCGGGGTGATCCTGCTCTCGCTGCTGATGGCCAGTGCCGCGCTGCCGCGGATCCTGCCGCTGGTGCCGCAGGACAACGCCGCGTTGCGCGAGCAGGAGCTCAACCAGCACCGTACCAAGGTGCTGGAATCGGCCATCCGCTATCTGGAGAGCGTCGAGGACGAACCAGCCGTGGACGCCGAGAGCGCCATCGCTCAAGTGGAAATCAAGGCCAAGCTGATGAGCGAGTACCACGACCTGCTGCTGCGCAGCCGTGAGGTCGACGATGCTCGCGAGCAACAGCGGGAGATGGATCGTCTGGAATACCGGCTGCGTCTGCAGGCCCTGCGCGTGCAGCGCCTGGAGCTGTACCGGATGCGCAAGGAGGACGAGCTGGACGACGACGTGCTGGCAGAGATCCTGCGCGACCTCGACATCGCCGAGGCCCGCCTGCACAAGGGCTGACGGCGTACCGCGAACCTCCTGCCTGGGCAGGAGGTTCGTTGTTGACGCCAGATTCAGGCCTTGCGGAGGAAGCGGGCGATGCGTTCAGCGGCCTCGATGCACTCGGCCTGAGGCGCGACCAGCGCCATGCGCACGCGGCCTGCGCCCGGGTTGACACCGTTGACCTCGCGCGAGAGGTACGAGCCCGGCACCACCGTCACATGCTCGCTGGCGAACAGCTCGCGGGTGAACAGGGTGTCGTCACCCGGTGTACGTGCCCACAGGTAGAAGCCGCCGTCCGGCCTCTGCACGTCCATCACCGGGGCGAGGATGTCCAGCACCGCGTCGAACTTCTCGCGGTACAGATCGCGGTTGGCACGCACGTGCGCTTCGTCATTCCAGGCCGCCACGCTGGCCAGCTGGGTTTGTACCGGCATGGCGCAGCCGTGGTAGGTGCGGTACAGCAGGAAGGCCTTGAGAATCTCGGCATCGCCGGCCACGAAGCCCGAGCGCAGGCCCGGCAGGTTGGAGCGTTTGGACAGACTGTGGAACACCACGCAGCGTTTGAAATCGCTGCGGCCCAGTTCGGCGCAGGCGGTCAGCAGGCCGGGTGGTGGGGCATCCTCGTCGAAGTACAGTTCGCTGTAGCACTCGTCGGCGGCGATGACGAAGTCATGCTCATCGGCCAGAGCGATCAGTTTCTTCAGCGTCTCGACCGGGATCAGCGCGCCGGTGGGGTTGCCCGGCGAGCAGAGGAACAGGATCTGGCAGCGTTGCCAGACCTGCGCCGGCACGGCGTCGAAGTCCGGGTTGAAGCCATGGGCTTCCAGGCAGGGCAGGTAGTGCGGCTCGGCGCCGGCAAGAAAGGCTGCGCCTTCGTAGATCTGGTAGAAGGGGTTGGGGCTGATCACCAGGCCCCTGGCGTCGCGGTTGACCACTGTCTGGGTAAAGGCGAACAGCGCTTCGCGTGTGCCGTTGACCGGCAGCACATGGCGCGCGGCGTCCAGCCAGCCCGCAGGGACGCCGAAGCGGCGTTCGCACCAGCCGGCAATGCTCTGGCGCAATTCGGGCAGACCCAGGGTAGTGGGGTAGACGGCCAGCTTGTCGAGATTGGCGGTCAGCGCCTGGCCGACGAACTCCGGAGAGCGGTGCTTCGGTTCGCCGATGGACAGGGCGATGGCACGCTTGTCGGCCGGCGGTTGCACGCTGCCGAGCAGGGCGCGCAGTTTCTCGAAGGGGTAGGGCTGGAGCTGGTCGAGAGCTGGGTTCATCGGTACTTCCGCAAATCAGATGGAAAATTGGGCCGGCTGGATACTGGGTTCGGACAGACGACGGATGATGGTTTCCTGCAGGCGTGCGCAGAGTTCGGGGTCGGACAGCGGCTGGCCCTTGTCGTCGGTAATGAAGAACACGTCCTCGACGCGCTCGCCGAGGGTGGCGATCTTGGCGTTCTGCAGCGACAGATCGTATTCGAGGAAGATTCGTCCGATCCGCGCCAGCAGGCCCGGACGGTCCGGAGCAGTCAGTTCGAGGATGGTCACCGGACGTTGCGCGTCGTTGTGAATGGTCACCTGCGGGGCGAAGGCGAAGTGCTTGAGCTGGCGCGGTACCCGGCGCTGGATGATGGTCGGGTAGTCGTCGGGATTCTTCAGCGCTTCGATCAGTCCTTCGCGAATCTGCTGGATGCGCGCCGGGTTGTTGCCGATCGAGCCACCGTCGGCGTCCAGCACCACATAGGTGTCCAGGGTGAACTGGCTGGTGGAGGTGATGATCCGCGCGTCATGAATGTTCAGGTTGAGCTGGCTCATCGCGGCCACGGTCACGGCGAAGAAGTCGTGCTGGTCCGGTGCGTAGATGAAGATCTGCGTCCCGCCTTCGAACTCGCGCTGGGTGGTTTCCTTCATCAGAACCAGCGGGCCGCCATCGTTGGGGTGCTGGAGAATGGCGTCGGTGTGCCAGGCCACGTCGCTGGCGGTGTGGCGCAGGAAGTAGTCGTCGCCAAGCTGGCTCCACAGTTGTTCGGCATCGTCCGGGTCGGTGCCACCGCGCACCAGGATGTCCAGTGCGGCGCTCTGGGTCTGGCGAATCTGTTCTTCGCGATCCAGCGGGTTTTCCAGACCACGGCGCAGGGCGCGCTTGGTCTCGGTGTAGAGCTGACGCAGCAGACTGGCGCGCCAGGAATTCCACAGGCTGGGGTTGGTGGCGTTGATGTCGGCCACGGTCAGCACGTAGAGATAATCCAGATGCGTCTGGTCGCCGACGAACTGGGCGAAATCGTGGATGACCTGCGGATCGGAGAGGTCCTTGCGCTGCGCGGTGGTGGACATCACCAGGTGGTTCTGTACCAGCCAGACGATCAGCGCGCTGTCCCAGGCAGGGAGATGGTGGCGGCGGGCGAAGGCTTCGGCGTCCACCGCGCCCAGTTCGGAGTGATCGCCGCCGCGGCCCTTGCCGATGTCGTGGTACAGGCCGGCGAGGTAGATCAGCTCCGGCTTGGGCAGCTTGTCGATCAGCTTGCTGGCCAGCGGAAACTTCTCGGCAAGTTCCGGCCAGCGGAACTTGCGCAGGTGCTTGATCAGGTTGAGCGTGTGCGCATCGACCGTATAGATGTGGAACAGGTCGTGCTGCATCTGCCCGACGATATGACCGAACTCCGGCAGGTAGCGGCCGAGAATGCCGTAGCGGTTCATCCTGCGCAGATTGCGGTGGATGCCTTCCTTGCACTTGAACAGTTCGATGAACAGGCTGGTGTTGCGAATGTCCTTGCGGAAGTCATCGTCGATCAGGTGCCGGCTGTCGCGCAGCAGGCGGATGCTGTCGGCGCGCACGCCCTTGATCTCCGGGTGCTGCGCCATCAGCACGAAGATCTCGATGATGGCGAAGGGCGTGCGCTTGAAGACGTTCGGGTGGGTGACTTCGATGTAGCGGTCGCGCACCTGGAAGCGGCTGTTCAAAGGCGTGGCCGGGCTGCTGTCGCCGGCGCGCAGGATGACTTCCTCGAAGTGCTGGTTGATCAGGTCCGATAGTTCGGAGATGCCCATGACCACGCGGTAGTACTTCTGCATGAAGTGTTCGATGCTGCGCTTGCCATCACCATCCTGATAACCGAACAGGGCGGCGATCTTCGCCTGGTAGTCGAACAGCAGGCGGTCTTCGGCGCGGCCTGCGAGCATGTGCAGGGCGTAGCGCACTTTCCACAGGAATTCCTGGCTGGAGGAGAGCAGGGTGTATTCGCTTTCCAGCAGGAAGCCCTGGCCGACCAAGGCTTGCAGGTTGAGCGTGTCGAACTGGCGGCGGGCTACCCAGAGTACGGTCTGGATATCGCGCAGACCGCCGGGCGAGCCCTTGACGTTGGGCTCGAGGTTGTATTCGGTGTCGTTGTACTTGGCGTGGCGCGCTCTGCGTTCGTCACGCTTGGCCTGGTAGAAGTGCTTGCTCGGCCACATCTGGTCTGTGCTGGTGACCTGCTGCATGCGCTGACGCAGACGCTCCGGGCCGGCGATGGTGCGGCTTTCCATCAGGTTGGTGATTACCGTCAGGTCGGCGCGCGCTTCTTCGGCGCACTCATCGACCGAGCGCACGCTCTGGCCGACTTCCAGGCCGATGTCCCAAAGCAGGGTGAGGAAGCCTTCGATGGGTTCGCGGAAGATCTCGTGATCGCTGCTTTCGAGAAGAATCAGCAGGTCGATGTCCGAGTAGGGATGCAGCTCGCCCCGGCCGTAGCCGCCGACGGCGAGCAGGGCGATGTCGGCATCCTCGCTCCAGGTGAAGCGTTTCCAAGCTTCCTGCAGGATCTGGTCGACGAACCAGGCGCGGTCTTCGACCAGGCGGCGAATGTCGCGGCCGGCGAGAAAGCGCGCATCCAGCACTTCGCGCGCACTGCGAATGACCTTCTTGAATGCTGCGATGGGGCTGGACTTGAGCGCCAGCTCGGCCTGGAACTGACCGCGGTCAAACAGTTCGGGGTCCATCTGCGGCATTGCAGTTGCCTTCTTCTATAGGGTTTTTCGGTCGGTCTTCTGGCGGGCGCGGCGCGCCCGGGTGCGTTTTAGTGGCCGGAGGAAGTGCGGGCGATGGTGTCGTCGCTGCGCAGGGTCAGGATCTCGTAGCCGTCAGCGGTCACCAGTACGGTGTGCTCCCACTGTGCGGAGAGCTTGCGGTCCTTGGTGATGGCCGTCCAGCCGTCACCGAGCAGGCGGGTTTCCGGGCGACCCTGATTGATCATCGGCTCGATGGTGAAGGTCATGCCTTCCTTGAGTTCCATGCCGGTGCCGGCCTTTCCGTAATGCAGTACCTGCGGCTCTTCATGGAACACGGCACCGATGCCGTGACCGCAGTATTCGCGGACCACGGAGAAACCGTTCTTCTCGGCATGCTTCTGGATTACTTCGCCGATGTCACCCAGGCGGGCGCCCGGCTTGACCAGTTCGATGCCTTTATACATGCATTCCTGAGTGACCTTGGCCAGGCGCTCGGCCCATTCGGCGACCTTGCCGACCATGAACATCTTGCTGGTATCGCCGTGGTAGCCGTCCTTGATCACGGTGATATCGATGTTCAGCACGTCGCCATCCTTCAATGGCTTCTCGTTGGGGATGCCGTGGCATACCACGTGGTTGATCGAGGTGCAGATCGACTTGGGGAAGCCCTTGTAGTTGAGCGGGGCAGGGATGGCCTTCTGCACGTTGATAATATAGTCATGGCAGATGCGGTCCAGCTCTTCGGTGGTCACGCCCGGCTTGACGTGCTCGCCGATCATCTCCAGCACTTCGGCGGCCAGGCGGCCAGCCACGCGCATTTTCTCGATTTCTTCGGCGGATTTGATGGTGACGGTCATAGGAGTTCTCGAGCGCGAACGGGAAAGGGCGTTATCTTAGCAGCTTCGCCACGCCAGCCCCAAAGGCCTGTCGCACCTGGTCGGTATGACGTAGTCGGGTTCTTTGCGTGCTCTTGTAGCCTGTGCCGGCTTTCTGTGGTATAAAACGCGCCGCTTTACGGGCATAGCGCCCGAAGGCTTAAACCCACACACGTATCGACACGGTTTCCTGGGTGCCCGCAAGGGTTGGAAGCTGGGATGCGTGGAGGCCTAACCCGACTTATCAAGGAACTATCATGTCCCAAGTCAACATGCGCGATATGCTGAAGGCCGGTGTGCACTTCGGCCACCAGACCCGTTACTGGAACCCGAAAATGGGTAAGTACATTTTCGGCGCGCGCAACAAGATTCACATTATCAACCTCGAAAAAACCCTGCCGATGTTCAACGACGCTCTGTCGTTCGTTGAAAAGCTGGCTGCTGGCAAGAACAAGATCCTGTTCGTCGGCACCAAGCGTTCCGCTGGCAAGATCGTTCGTGAAGAAGCTGCTCGCTGCGGCTCGCCGTTCGTCGATCACCGCTGGCTGGGCGGCATGCTGACCAACTACAAGACCATTCGTGCTTCGATCAAGCGCCTGCGCGAACTGGAAACCCAGTCCCAGGACGGCACCTTTGCCAAGCTGACCAAGAAAGAAGCCCTGATGCGTACCCGTGATCTGGAAAAACTGGATCGCAGCCTGGGTGGTATCAAGGACATGGGCGGTCTGCCGGACGCTCTGTTCGTGATCGACGTTGACCACGAGCGCATCGCTATCACCGAAGCCAACAAGCTGGGCATCCCGGTTATCGGCGTTGTCGATACCAACAGCAGCCCGGAAGGCGTTGACTACATCATCCCGGGTAACGACGACGCCATCCGCGCCATCCAGCTGTACATGGGTGCCATGGCCGACGCCGTGATCCGTGGTCGCAGCAACGCTGGCGGCGCGACTGAAGAGTTCGTCGAAGAAGCTGCTGCCGAGAGCGCCGAAGGCTAAGCGGTAACGCCAAGCATTTAGCGTTATGCGCTGTGCAAGAAGGGGGCTAGGCCCCCTTTTTGCCACTCAAAGATTTGATTTGGTTGAAGACCTACCGAGAGGATTTTCAAGATGGCAGAGATTACTGCAGCCCTGGTTAAAGAACTGCGCGAGCGTACCGGCCAAGGCATGATGGAATGCAAGAAGGCCCTGGTTGCTGCTGGTGGCGACATCGAGAAAGCCATTGATGACATGCGCGCTTCCGGTGCCATCAAGGCTGCCAAGAAGGCCGGCAACATCGCCGCTGAAGGCTCCATCGCCGTTCGCGTTGAAGGTGGCCGTGGCGTGATCATCGAAGTCAACTCGCAGACCGACTTCCTGGCTCTGCAGGACGACTTCAAGGCTTTCGTCAAAGAGAGCCTCGACGAAGCCTTCGACAAGAACCTGGCCGACGCTGCTCCGCTGATCGCTTCCCGCGAATCGGCTCGTGAAGCTCTGGTTGCCAAGTGCGGCGAGAACGTCAACATCCGTCGTCTGACCGCTGTTTCCGGCGAAACCGTGGGTGCCTACCTGCACGGCCACCGCATCGGTGTTCTGGTTGTCCTGAAAGGCGGCAACGATGAACTGGCCAAGCACGTTGCCATGCACATCGCTGCCTCCAACCCGGCTGTTGTATCGCCGGACCAGGTTTCCGAAGAGCTGGTTGCCAAGGAAAAGGAAATCTTCCTGCAGCTGAACGCCGAGAAGATCGCCGGCAAGCCGGAAAACATCGTAGAGAACATGGTCAAAGGCCGTATCGCCAAGTTCCTGGCCGAAGCCAGCCTGGTCGAGCAAGCCTTCATCATGGATCCGGAAGTCAAGGTCGGTGAGCTGGTGAAGAAAGCCGGTGCCGAAGTCGTTTCCTTCGTTCGTTACGAAGTGGGCGAGGGTATCGAGAAGGCCGAGACCGACTTCGCTGCCGAAGTTGCCGCTCAGGTTGCTGCCAGCAAGCAGTAATCGGCGGTTAGGCCAGTTGTCCCAGAGAGGCTGCCCGCTTGCGCGTGCGGCCTCTTTGCCGAATAAGGGGCGACAAATATACAAGCGGCCGTGCAACCTACGGTCGCCGGCACGTTCGAAGTGCCGGATAATTGCAGCGCGCAAGCGTGTTACAGAAGAATTTCATATCGCCGCAGGAGAGACTTGCAATGGCTCAGCAGACGACTGGTCGCCAACCTCGCTACAAACGCATTCTGCTCAAACTTAGCGGCGAAGCCCTGATGGGCTCGGAAGATTTCGGCATCGATCCCAAGGTGCTCGATCGCATGGCGCTGGAAGTCGGTCAGCTGGTCGGCATCGGCGTGCAGGTCGGTCTGGTGATCGGTGGCGGCAACCTGTTCCGCGGCGCAGCACTATCCGCTGCCGGCATGGATCGCGTCACCGGCGACCACATGGGCATGCTGGCGACCGTGATGAACGCGCTGGCCATGCGCGATGCGCTGGAGCGCTCGAACATTCCGGCGCTGGTCATGTCGGCGATTTCCATGGTCGGTGTGACCGACCATTACGACCGTCGCAAGGCCATGCGTCATCTGAAGACCGGTGAGGTGGTGATCTTCGCTGCCGGTACCGGCAACCCGTTCTTCACCACCGATTCGGCTGCCTGTCTGCGTGCCATCGAGATCGATGCCGACGTGGTTCTGAAGGCGACCAAGGTCGATGGCGTGTACACTGCCGACCCGTTCAAGGACCCGCATGCCGAGAAATTCGAGCGCCTGACCTACGACGAGGTGCTCGACCGCAAGCTGGGCGTGATGGATCTGACCGCCATCTGCCTGTGCCGTGATCACGCCATGCCGCTGCGGGTCTTCAACATGAACAAGCCCGGCGCCCTGCTGAACGTTGTAGTGGGTGGCGCTGAAGGAACTCTGATCGAGGAGGATGCACAATGATCAACGACATCAAGAAAGACGCTCAGGAACGCATGAGCAAGTCCCTGGAAGCGCTGGGCCGCAACCTGGCTTCCATTCGTACCGGTCGTGCCCATCCGAGCATTCTCGATAGCGTCAAGGTCCCGGCCTGGGGTAGCGACATGCCGCTCAATCAGGTCGCTGCGATCACTGTCGAAGATGCGCGTACCCTGAAGATCGTCGCTCACGACAAGAACCTCAGTGCAGCCATCGAGAAGGCCATCCTGACTTCCGATCTGGGGCTGAATCCGAGCAGTGCCGGTACCACCATTCGTGTACCGATGCCGGCCCTGACCGAGGAAACCCGCAAGGGTTACACCAAGCAGGCGCGTGGCGTTGCCGAAGATGCCAAGGTTGCCGTGCGCAACGTGCGCCGTGATGCTCTGGCCGAGCTGAAGAAGCTGTCCAAGGCCAAGGAAATCAGCGAGGACGAAGAGCGTCGCGCCGCTGACGAACTGCAGAAGATCACCGACAAGTTCATTGCCGAGGTGGACAAGGCTCTTGAGGTCAAGGAAGCGGACCTGATGGCCGTTTGACGGCTGGGCACCCACATGGACAAGAACAAGCAGGGGGCGGTGCCGCGGCATGTCGCCATCATCATGGATGGCAACAACCGTTGGGCGAAGAAGCGCCTGTTGCCGGGTGTGGCTGGGCACAAGGCCGGGGTCGATGCGGTTCGCGCGGTGATCGAGGTGTGTGCCGAGTCGGGCGTCGAGGTGCTGACCCTATTCGCCTTCTCCAGTGAAAACTGGCAGCGCCCGGCCGAAGAGGTCGGTGCGCTGATGGAGTTGTTCCTCGGCGCCTTGCGGCGCGAGGCGAAGCGTTTGCTCGACAACGACATAAGCCTGCGCATCATTGGTGACCGTTCGCGTTTCCATCCCGAGCTGCAGGCTGCCATGCGTGAAGCGGAGCAGCTGACCGCAGGAAACCGTCGCTTTACCCTGCAGGTCGCGGCCAACTACGGCGGGCAGTGGGATATCGCTCAGGCCGCTCAGCGCCTGGCGCGTGAGGTGCAGGCGGGGCATCTGCAGCCCGAAGACATCACCCCGCAATTGCTTCAGGGGTGTCTGGCTACCGGTGATCTGCCTTTGCCCGACCTGTGCATACGCACCGGTGGCGAGCACCGCATCAGCAATTTCCTTCTGTGGCAGTTGGCATACAGCGAACTGTACTTCTCCGACCTTTACTGGCCGGACTTCAAGCACGAGGCCATGCGCAAGGCGCTGGCCGATTTCGCTACCCGCCAGCGTCGCTTCGGCAAGACCAGCGAGCAGGTGGAAGCTGAGGCGCGCTCTTAATGCTCAAACAACGATTCATTACGGCGCTGGTGCTGCTACCCATCGCTCTGGGTGGGTTTTTCCTGCTCGACGGCGGTGCTTTCGCGCTGTTCATCGGTGCGGTGGTCACTCTGGGTGCCTGGGAGTGGGCGCGTCTTGCAGGGTTCGAGGCGCAGTTGCTGCGTGTGGTCTACGCAGTGGTCGTGGCTGCGCTGCTCGGCTTGCTCCATCTGCTCCCGGCTGTCGCTCCGGTTCTGCTGGTGCTGGCAGTTCTCTGGTGGTTGGTCGCGACCCTGTTGGTGCTGACTTATCCCGATAGCAGCCGTTACTGGGGTGGTGTGCCGGGTCGTTTGCTGATCGGCCTGCTGATTCTCCTGCCGGCATGGCAAGGGCTGGTTCTGCTTAAGCAATGGCCGCAGGCCAATGGGCTGATTATCGCGGTGATGGCGCTGGTCTGGGGGGCGGATATCGGTGCCTACTTCGCCGGCAAAACCTTCGGCAAGCGCAAACTGGCGCCCAAGGTCAGCCCGGGCAAGAGCTGGGAAGGCTTGTATGGTGGCCTCGCGGCCAGCCTGCTGATCACTCTGGCGGTCGGGCTGCAGCAGGATTGGTCGAGCAAGGGGCTGTTTCTTGCCATGGCCGGTGCTGCTGTGGTGGTGCTGATCTCCGTGGTCGGTGATCTGACCGAGAGCATGTTCAAGCGTCAATCCGGAATCAAGGACAGCAGCAACCTGCTGCCGGGTCATGGGGGCGTGCTGGATCGTATCGACAGCCTGACCGCGGCCATTCCCGTGTTCGCCACGCTGCTGTGGCTGGCTGGTTGGGGTTCGCTGTGAGCGCAGTGCAGCAGGTCACCGTGCTGGGGGCTACCGGCTCCATCGGTCTCAGCACGCTGGATGTGATCGCCCGCCATCCGGAACGCTACCAGGTTTTCGCTCTGACCGGTTTTTCCCGACTGGCGCAATTGCAGGCGCTGTGCCTGCAGCATCGGCCACGCTACGCGGTAGTACCAGATAGCGACTCGGCGCGCGCCCTGCAGGCCGAGTTGCGTGCAGCCGGGCTTGTCACTGAAGTGCTGGTCGGCGAAGAGGGGCTTTGCTCGGTATCTGCCGATGCGGCTGTCGACTGCGTGATGGCTGCCATAGTCGGGGCTGCCGGGCTCAAGCCGACGCTGGCAGCAGTAAAGGCTGGCAAGAAGGTGCTGCTGGCCAACAAGGAGGCGCTGGTGATGTCCGGCGCTCTGTTCATGCAGGCGGTGCGGGAGAGTGGTGCCACCCTCCTGCCGATCGACAGTGAGCACAACGCCATCTTCCAGTGCCTGCCGGGAGACTATGCGCGCGGGCTGCAGGCTGTTGGCGTGCGTCGCGTGCTGCTGACGGCGTCCGGCGGTCCGTTTCGCCAGACGCCGCTTGCCGAGCTGGAGCGTGTCACGCCGGAACAGGCTTGTGCGCATCCGAACTGGTCGATGGGGCGCAAGATCTCGGTTGATTCGGCGAGCATGATGAACAAGGGGCTGGAGATGATCGAGGCCTGCTGGTTGTTCGATGCCCGCCCCGAGCAGATCGAGGTGGTCATCCACCGGCAGAGCGTGATCCATTCCCTGGTCGATTACGTCGACGGTTCGGTCCTCGCCCAGCTGGGCAATCCGGACATGCGTACGCCTATTGCTCATGCTCTGGCCTGGCCGGAGCGTATCGAGTCGGGGGTGCCGCCTCTGGACCTGTTCGCCGTCGGTCGCCTGGATTTCGAGCGTCCGGACGAGCAGCGCTTTCCCTGTCTGCGCCTGGCCCGCGAGGTGGCGCAGGTTGGGGGCAGTGCACCGGCGATGCTCAATGCGGCCAACGAGGTGGCGGTGGAGGCTTTCCTGCAGCGGCGCATCCGCTTCACCGATATCGCAGGTATGATCGAGTCCGTGCTGAACGCGCAGCCGTCGCAGGCTGTCGAAGCGCTCGACGCGGTATTCGAGGCGGATGCACGGGCGCGTGAGCTGGCCGGTCAGTGGCTCGCGGGCCGTTGATGGGACTGCCGTCGCAGCGGCGTGTGCCAGAACCTGAGCGGCCCATGGGGCTGGAGAAAGTGAAATGAGTGGGTTGTATATGCTGGTTGGCACCCTGATTGCGCTGGGTGTCCTGGTGACTTTTCACGAATACGGACACTTCTGGGTGGCCCGTCGCTGCGGCGTCAAGGTTCTGCGTTTTTCCGTCGGTTTCGGTACGCCGCTGCTGCGCTGGCATGATCGCCACGGCACGGAATTCGTCGTGGCCGCCATCCCGCTGGGTGGCTACGTCAAGATGCTCGATGAGCGTGAAGGCGATGTTCCGCCCGAGTTGGTCGAGCAGTCCTTCAATCGCAAGAGCGTGCGCCAGCGCATCGCTATCGTCGCCGCCGGCCCGGCGGCCAATTTTCTGCTGGCGCTGCTGTTCTTCTGGTTCGTGGCCATGCTCGGTAGCCAGCAGGTGCGTCCGGTCATCGGTGCGGTGCAGCCGGAGAGCCTGGCGGAAGCGGCCGGGTTGCGCGCGGGGCAGGAAATCGTCGCGGTCAATGGTCAGGCCACCAGCGGTTGGGCAGCGGTCAATCTGCAGCTGGTACGGCGTCTGGGCGAAAGTGGCACGCTGGAGCTGCGGGTGACCGAGCCGGGTTCCACCGCCGAAACGCCCAGGCAGGTGCAACTGGACAACTGGCTGCGTGGTGTCGATGAGCCCGATCCGATCGGCTCGCTGGGTATTCGTCCCTGGCGTCCGGTGCTGGAACCGGTGCTGGCTGAAGTCGACCCCAAGGGGCCGGCCCACGCCGCAGGGCTGCGGGCGGGTGATCGTCTGCTGGCGCTCGACGACCAGCCGCTGGCCGATTGGCAGGACCTGGTCGACCGCGTACGTGCGTTGCCGGGTGAGACGGTCGCGCTGCATTTCGAGCGCGACGGGCAGGTTCAGGATGTACGCCTGACCCTGGCGTCGCGAGGGGAGGGTGAGGCCCGCAGTGGCTACCTGGGTGCCGGCGTTCAGGGTGTCGAATGGCCGCCGGAAATGCTCCGCGAGGTGCGTTACGGCCCGCTCGAAGGTGTCTTCGAAGGTATGCGTCAGACCTGGGCCATGAGCCTGCTGACCCTCGATTCGCTGAAGAAAATGCTGTTCGGAGAGCTCTCGGTAAAAAACTTGAGTGGGCCGATAACCATTGCTAAAGTGGCGGGCGCTTCAGCTGAGTCAGGGCTGGGGGATTTCCTGAAATTCCTTGCATATCTGAGTATTAGCCTGGGGGTTCTCAATCTGCTTCCCATTCCCGTACTGGATGGTGGGCATCTGCTGTTTTATCTGGTCGAGTGGGTGCGTGGTCGCCCCTTGTCTGAGCGGGTTCAGGGTTGGGGGATGCAGATCGGCATCAGTCTGGTCATCGGGGTCATGCTGCTTGCCCTGGTCAACGATCTCAGCCGTCTGTAAGCATTGCTGAATACGTTCTTTGAGATTTAAAGAAGTGTCGCTCAGGCGGCAGTTTTTATCGTCAGTTGGAATAAGAAAGGACTTCATGAAACGTCTGCTGCTACCTGCGGTACTGTCCGCATTGATGATCGCCGAAGTTCACGCTGAGTCCTTCACCATCTCCGATATACGCGTCAATGGCCTGCAGCGGGTGTCTGCGGGCAGCGTGTTTGGCGCGCTGCCGCTCAACGTGGGCGAGCAGGTGGATGATCGCCAGCTGGTCGATGCCACCCGCTCCCTGTTCCGCACCGGCTTCTTCCAGGACATCCAGCTTGGTCGCGATGGCGACGTGCTGGTCGTCACCGTGGTCGAGCGTCCTTCCATCTCCGGTATCGAGATCGAAGGCAACAAGGCCATCACCACCGAAGATCTGCTCAAGGGCCTGAATCAGTCCGGTCTGGCCGAAGGCGAGATCTTCCAGCGCGCCACCCTCGAAGGTGTGCGTAACGAGCTGCAACGCCAGTACGTTGCCCAAGGCCGCTATTCGGCCGAGATCGAGGCCGAAGTGATTCCGCAGCCGCGTAACCGCGTGGCGCTGAAGATCACCATCAACGAAGGTACCGTGGCAGCCATTTCCCACATCAACGTGGTCGGCAACACCGTATTCTCCGATGAAGACCTGGTGGATCTGTTCGAGCTGAAGACCACCAACTGGCTGTCCTTCTTCAAGAACGACGACAAGTACGCCCGCGAGAAGCTGTCCGGTGACCTGGAGCGTCTGCGTTCCTACTACCTGGACCGCGGCTACATCAACATGGATATCAGCTCTACCCAGGTATCCATCACCCCGGACAAGAAGCACGTCTACATCACCGTCAACGTCGAAGAGGGCGAGAAGTACAGCGTCCGCGACGTGAAACTGTCCGGTGATCTCAAGGTTCCGGAAGAGGACGTGCGTGCACTGCTGCTGGTCAAGGAAGGGCAGGTCTTCTCGCGCAAGATCATGACCACCACCAGCGAACTGATCACCCGTCGCCTGGGTAACGAGGGTTATACCTTCGCCAACGTCAACGGCGTGCCGGAAGCGCACGACGAGGACAACACCGTCTCCATCACCTTCTTCGTCGACCCGGGCAAGCGTGCCTACGTCAACCGCATCAACTTCCGCGGCAATACCAAGTCCGAAGACGAGGTGCTGCGCCGTGAAATGCGTCAGATGGAAGGTGGCTGGGCTTCAACCTACCTGATCGACCAGTCCAAGGTTCGTCTGGAGCGTCTGGGCTTCTTCAAGGAAGTCAACGTCGAAACCCCGCAGGTACCGGGTACCGACGATCAGATCGACGTCAACTACAGCGTCGAAGAGCAGCCGTCCGGCTCCATCACCGCCAGTGTCGGTTTCGCCCAGAACGCCGGTCTGATTCTGGGTGGTTCGATCAGTCAGAACAACTTCCTGGGTACCGGTAACAGGGTCAGCATCGGTCTGACCCGCAGTGAATACCAGACCCGCTACAGCTTCGGCTTCGTTGACCCCTACTGGACCGTCGATGGTGTCAGCCTGGGTTACAACGCTTTCTACCGCACCACCGACTACGACGAGCTCGATGTCGACGTATCCAGCTACTCGGTGGACAGCCTCGGTGCCGGTATCAACATCGGTTACCCGATCAGTGAGACCTCGCGTCTGAGCTACGGCCTGACCGTGCAGCAGGACAGTATCGATACCGGTCGTTATACCGTTGACGAAATCTTCGATTTCATCGATGCCGAGGGTGACAACTACCTGAACTTCAAGGGCTCCATCGGTTGGTCCGAGTCGACCCTGAACCGTGGCGTTCTGGCCAACCGCGGCCATTCGCAGAGCTTGGTATTTGAAACCACCTTGCCAGGTAGCGACCTGTCGTTCTACAAGCTCGACTACCGCGGCCAGGTGTTCACCCCGATCAGCGACAACTACACCCTGCGCTTCCACACTCAGCTGGGTTATGGCGAAAGTTACGGTAGCACTGCGGAACTGCCGTTCTACGAACATTACTACGCAGGTGGTTTCAATTCGGTGCGTGGCTTTGAGGACAGCAGCCTCGGCCCGCGCAGCACGCCAAGCACCGGCACCAAGCCAGGCACCCTGCGTGACCCGGATCAAGACCCGCTGCCGTTCGGTGGTAACGTTCTGGTGCAGGGCGGTGTCGAGATGCTCTTCCCGCTGCCATTCGTCAAGGATCAGCGTTCGCTGCGTACCGCGCTGTTCTGGGACGTGGGTAACGTGTTCGACACCAACTGCTCGTCCAGTCAGAAGAAGCTCAGCGACAGCTGCGACATCGATTTCAGCAACCTGGCCAGCTCCGTGGGTGTTGGTCTGACCTGGATCACCGCGCTTGGCCCGCTGAGTTTCAGTCTGGCCATGCCGATCAAGAAGCCGGATGATGCCGATACCCAGGTATTCCAGTTCTCCCTGGGCCAGACCTTCTAAAAGTCATTCACCGAAAGCCAACAGTTTTGTTGCAGGAGTGCATTGTGCGTAAGTTGACTCAACTGGTTCTGTTCACCGCCGCTCTGATCGCCACTCCGGCGTTCGCCGAGATGAAGGTGGCCGTGCTGAACTATCAGATGGCGCTGCTCGAGTCGGATGCGGCCAAGCGCTATGCGGTGGATGCCGAAAAGAAATTCGGTCCCCAGCTGAACAAGCTCAAGACCCTGGAAAGCGACGCCAAGCGCATTCAGGATCGCATGGTAAAAGACGGCGAGAAAATGCAGCAGGCCGAGCGCGAGCGCCTCGAGCTCGAATTCAAGCAGAAGGCCCGTGACTTTCAGTTCCAGTCCAAGGAGCTGAACGAAGCCAAGGCCATCGCTGACCGCGAGATGCTGGCCAAGCTCAAGCCGAACCTGGACAAGGCCGTCGAGGAAGTGATCAAGAACGGCAACTTCGACCTGGTGCTCGAGCGCGGTGCGGTGATCGATGTCAAACCTCAGTACGACATCACTCGCCAAGTCATCGAGCGCATGAACCAGATGCGCTGAGTATGAGTGTGACAGTTACTCTCGGCCAGCTGGCCGAGCGCCTTGGCGCCACCTTGCGTGGCGCTGAAGCCAAGGTCATCACGGGCCTGGCCACCTTGCAGGAGGCCGGGCCCGAGCAATTGAGCTTCCTGGCCAACGCCCAGTACCGCAAGTACCTGGCGCAGACCCAGGCCGGCGCCGTGTTGCTGACCGCAGCCGACGCCGAAGGCTACGCTGGTGATGCCCTGATCGTTGCCAATCCCTATCTCGCCTACGCTCAGCTTTCCCACCTGTTCGATCGCAAGCCCAAGGCTGCCGCCGGCATTCATGCCACTGCTCAGGTGGCTGAGGATGCCGTGGTCGATCCGAGTGCCAGCATCGGCCCCTATGCGGTCATCGAGAGCGGTGCACGCATCGGTGCTGAGGTCAGCATCGGTGCCCATTGCGTGATCGGCGCTCGCAGCGTGATCGGCGATGGCGGCTGGCTGGCTCCGCGCGTGACGCTGTACCACGACGTACGGATCGGCAAGCGTGTGGTGATCCAGTCCGGTGCGGTGATTGGCGGTGAAGGTTTCGGGTTTGCCAACGAAAAGGGCGTCTGGCAGAAGATCGCGCAGATCGGTGGGGTGACCATCGGCGACGACGTCGAGATTGGTGCCAACACCACGGTGGATCGCGGTGCGTTGTCCGACACCCTGATCGGCAATGGCGTGAAGCTGGACAACCAGATCATGATCGCGCACAACGTGCAGGTCGGTGACAACACCGCCATGGCCGGTTGCTGCGGCATTTCCGGCAGCACCAAGATCGGCAGGAACTGCATGATCGCCGGCGGTGTGGGCATGGTGGGTCATATCGAGGTGTGCGACAACGTGTTCGTCACCGGAATGACCATGGTGACCCGTTCCATCACCGAGCCGGGCGCCTATTCTTCCGGTACCGCCATGCAGCCGGCAGGCGAGTGGAAGAAGAGCGCAGCCCGCATTCGTCAGCTGGACGAGATGGCCAGGCGTCTGCGTGAGCTGGAAAAACAGCTGGCCGCCGTGACCCAGACGGCAAACGTCTCATCTGATGCCTGAGCACGGCGTGACCGTGCTCTTTTCTTTTCATACAGGCTAAACCGGACATGATGGACATCAACGAAATTCGTGAATATTTGCCGCACCGCTATCCGTTCCTGCTGGTGGATCGTGTGGTGGACCTGGACGTCGAAGGCAAGACTGTTCGCGCCTACAAGAATGTCAGCATCAATGAGCCGTTCTTCAACGGACATTTCCCGGAACACCCGATCATGCCGGGTGTGCTGATCATCGAAGCCATGGCGCAGGCTGCCGGTATCCTCGGCTTCAAGATGATGGGCGTCAAACCGGCCGATGGCACCCTGTACTACTTCGTCGGTTCCGACAAGCTGCGCTTCCGTTCACCCGTGACTCCTGGCGATCAGCTTGTACTGGAGGCGAAGTATCTGAGCGACCGTCGCAGCATCTGGAAATTCGAGTGCCGTGCCACCGTCGATGGCAAGGAAGTCTGCTCTGCTGAAATCATCTGTGCGGAACGCAAGCTATGAGTTCGATTGACCCTCGAGCGATCATCGACCCCAGTGCCAGATTGGCTGACGACGTCGTCGTCGGCCCCTGGAGCATTGTCGGGCCCGATGTGGAAGTCGGCGAGGGTACAGTCATCGGCCCGCACGTAGTGCTCAAAGGGCCGACCGTGATTGGCAAGCACAACCGTATCTACCAGTTTTCCTCGATTGGTGAAGACACCCCGGATCTGAAGTACAAGGGGGAGCCGACGCGACTGGTGATCGGCGATCACAACACGATCCGCGAAGGCGTCACCATTCACCGTGGCACCGTGCAGGATCGCAGCGAAACCACCGTTGGTGATCACAACCTGATCATGGCCTATGCCCATATCGGCCATGACAGCGTGATAGGCAATCACTGCATCCTGGTCAACAACACGGCGCTGGCCGGACATGTCTGGGTAGACGACTGGGCCATCCTGTCCGGTTATACCCTGGTGCATCAGTTCTGCCGTATCGGCGCGCACAGCTTCTCCGGCATGGGCACCGCCATCGGCAAGGACGTTCCGGCGTTCGTCACGGTATTCGGCAACCCGGCCGAGGCGCGCAGCATGAACTTCGAAGGCATGCGCCGCCGCGGTTTTTCCGCTGAAGCCATCGCCGCCTTGCGCAAGGCCTACAAGCTGGTCTATCGCCAGGGATTGACGGTGGAACAGGCGCTGAATGAGTTGGCCGAGTCCGCTGCGCAATTCCCGGAAGTGGCGATCTTCCGTGACTCCGTCCAGGCTTCCACCCGCGGCATCACCCGCTGATTCCTATGGCCAGACCCCTTCGCGTCGCACTGGTCGCCGGTGAGGCGTCCGGTGACATCCTCGGCTCAGGCCTGATGCAGGCCATCAAGCAACGCTATCCGGATGCCGAGTTCATCGGCGTCGGTGGCGCGCGCATGGAGGCCGAGGGGCTGAAATCCTACTTCCCCATGGAGCGTCTGGCAGTCATGGGGCTGGTCGAAGTGCTCGGCCGGCTGTTTGAACTGCTCGGTCGCCGCCGTCAGCTCGCTCGTGACCTCATTGCGGCGCAGCCGGACGTGTTCATCGGCATCGATGCGCCCGACTTCAACCTGGGCCTGGAACTCAAGCTGCGCCGTGCCGGTATCAAGACCGTGCATTACGTCAGCCCTTCGGTCTGGGCCTGGCGGCAGAAGCGGGTGCTGAAGATTCGTGAAGCCTGCGACCTGATGCTGACCCTGTTTCCCTTCGAGGCGCAGTTCTACGATGCGCATCAGGTGCCGGTGCGCTTCGTCGGTCATCCGCTGGCCGACGCGATACCGCAGCAAGCGGACCGTGCCGCTGCGCGCGAAGCGCTGGATCTGCCGCAGGATGAGCCTGTGATCGCCCTGATGCCGGGGAGTCGCGGCGGTGAGGTTGCGCGCCTCGGCGAGCTGTTTCTAGACGCCGCGATCCGCCTGCGTGCACTGCGCCCCGGTGTTCGTTTCCTCCTGCCTTGCGCCACGCCCGAACGCCGCGCGCAACTGGAGCAGATGCTCGCCGGGCGTGACCTGCCTTTGACGCTGCTCGACGGTCGATCCCATGAGGTGCTGGCCGCTTGCGATGCGGTGCTGATCGCCTCCGGTACCGCGACTCTGGAGGCATTGCTGTACAAGCGTCCGATGGTGGTGGCCTACCGCGTGGCGCCGCTGACCTATCGGATCCTCAAGCGTCTGGTGAAAAGTCCCTATATCTCGTTGCCCAACCTGCTGGCCGAGCGTTTGCTGGTACCCGAGCTGATTCAGGACGCGGCCACGCCGGATGCGCTGGCTCAGGCCGTGGCGCCGCTGATCGACGGGGGGCAGGTGCAGACCGAGGGTTTCGATGTGATCCATCGTGCATTGCGCTGCGACGCTTCGGTGTCGGCGGCTGACGCTGTGCTCAGACTGGCTGGGCGAGCCTGATGCAGCTGGGACTCGACTTCACGTTGGTGGAAGAGCTGGTCGCCGGCGTTGACGAAGTCGGCCGTGGCCCGCTTTGTGGCGCCGTGGTGACGGCGGCGGTGATTCTCGATCCGGCGCGGCCGATCATGGGGCTGAACGACTCGAAGAAGCTCACCGAAGCGCGCCGCGAAGTGCTGTTCGACGAGATCCGCGAGAAGGCCCTGGCCTGGTGCATCGCCCGCGCCGAAGTGGAGGAAATCGACCGCCTGAACATCCTGCATGCCACCATGCTGGCGATGCAGCGGGCTGTCGAGGGTTTGAATGTGATGCCGAAACTGGCGCTGATCGATGGCAATCGCTGCCCCAAGCTTGCAGTACCCAGTGCTCCGGTGGTCAAGGGCGACAGTCGGGTGCCGGCCATTGCCGCCGCCTCGATCCTGGCCAAGGTCAGCCGAGACCGCGAGATGGTCGAGATGGACCGTCTCTACCCCGGCTACGGAATCGCCGGTCACAAGGGCTATCCCACTCCCGTTCATCTCGAAGCGCTGCAGCGTCTGGGGCCGACGCCCATCCATCGGCGTTCCTTCGCTCCGGTACGCGCGCTGCTCGAGCCTGCGGCCGCAAATTGCATCGTCGCTGCGATCTGAACCTCTGGCCCTAAGCCAGACCCTCTTAGGCTACAATCGGCGCTTTGTCGTTTTCACCTGCAAGGCCGCCCATGACCCAAGCTTTCGTCCACCTGCGTCTGCACACCGAATACTCCCTGGTCGATGGTCTGGTACGGGTCAAACCGCTGATCAAGGCTGTCGCCGGGGCCGGCATGCCGGCGGTGGCCGTCACCGATATGAGCAACATGTGCTCGCTGGTGAAGTTCTACAAGGCCGCCATGGGCGCCGGCGTCAAGCCCATCTGCGGTGCCGATATCTGGATGGCCAGCGCCGAGGAAGACGGCCCGCTGACTCGCCTGACCTTGCTGGTGATGAATGCCAAGGGTTACCGTAATCTTACCGAGCTGATCTCCCGCGGCTGGGCCGAAGGGCAGAGCAACGATCTGGTGATCATCCAGCGCGACTGGGTCAAGGACGCTGCCGAGGGTCTGATCGCATTGTCCGGTGCGCGGGAGGGCGAGGTCGGCCAGGCGTTGCTGGCCGGTGATGAGGCGCTGGCCGAAACGCGCCTGCGCGAGTGGATGGCGGCGTTTCCGGACCGTTTCTATCTGGAAGTGCAGCGCACCAGTCGTGTCGGTGATGAAGAATACCTGCACGCGGCCGTGGCCCTGGCCGATCGTGTCGAGGCGCCGCTGGTAGCCACCAACGATGTGCGTTTCATCAAGCAGGATGACTTCGAAGCGCACGAAACGCGCGTCTGTATCGGTGAAGGCCGCACCCTGGACGATCCGCGCCGGCCGCGCAATTACTCCGATCAGCAGTACCTGAAAAACGCCGCAGAAATGTGGGAGCTGTTTTCCGACTTGCCGGAGGCGCTGGAAAACACCGTCGAGATCGCCAAACGCTGCAATATCGAAGTGCAGCTCGGCAAATACTTCCTGCCCGATTTCCCCACGCCCAATGGCATGGGTATCGACGACTACCTGCGTCATGCCTCCTTCGAGGGCCTCGAAGAGCGTCTCAAGGTACTGCTGCCCAAGGACACGCCGGACTACGAGGCGAAGAGGCAGGTCTATGTCGACCGTCTCAACTTCGAGCTCGATATCATCATCCAGATGGGTTTCCCCGGTTACTTCCTGATCGTTATGGACTTCATCCAGTGGGCCAAGAACAACGGCGTGCCGGTCGGTCCTGGCCGGGGGTCGGGTGCCGGCTCGCTGGTGGCCTACGTGTTGAAGATCACCGACCTCGATCCGCTGGCCTACGACCTGCTGTTCGAACGCTTCCTCAACCCTGAACGTATTTCCATGCCCGACTTCGACGTCGACTTCTGCATGGATGGTCGTGACCGGGTGATCGACTACGTGGCCGAGAAATACGGGCGCAACGCGGTGAGTCAGATCATCACCTTCGGCTCGATGGCGGCCAAGGCCGTGGTGCGCGACGTGGCGCGCGCGCAGGGTAAGTCCTACGGCCTGGCCGATCGCCTGTCGAAAATGATTCCCTTCGAAGTCGGCATGACTCTGGAGAAGGCCTACGAGATGGAGGAGCCGCTGCGCGAGTTCCTCAAGAACGACGAGGAAGCCCAGGAAATCTGGGACATGTCGCTCAAGCTCGAAGGTATCGTCCGCGGTACCGGCAAGCACGCCGGTGGCGTGGTGATCGCGCCGACCAAACTCACCGACTTCTCGCCAATCGCCTGTGACGAGGAGGGTGGTGGTCTGGTGACACAGTTCGACAAGGACGACGTCGAACAGGCCGGCCTGGTCAAGTTCGACTTCCTCGGTCTGCGTACCCTGACCATCATCAAGTGGGCGATGGAGACCATTCATCGCATCCAGAAGCGCGATGGCGCCTCGGACGAGGAACTGGTCAACATCGACTTTATCCCCCTGGATGACAAGAAAACCTACGACATGCTGCAGAAGGCGGAGACCACTGCAGTCTTCCAGCTTGAATCGCGCGGCATGAAGGAACTGATCAAGAAGCTCAAGCCCGACTGTCTGGAAGACATGATCGCACTGGTGGCTCTGTTCCGCCCCGGTCCGCTGCAATCCGGCATGGTGGACGACTTCATCAACCGCAAGCACGGCCGTGCCGAACTGTCCTATCCGCACCCGGACTATCAGTACGCCGGCCTGGAGCCGGTGCTCAAGCCCACTTACGGCATCATCCTGTACCAGGAGCAGGTGATGCAGATCGCTCAGGTGATGGCTGGTTACACCCTCGGCGGTGCGGACATGCTGCGCCGCGCCATGGGCAAGAAGAAGCCCGAGGAGATGGCCAAGCAGCGCGGCGGCTTCATCGAGGGCTGCGCGAACAACGGCATCGATGCCGAGCTGGCGGGCAACATCTTCGACCTGGTGGAAAAATTTGCCGGTTACGGCTTCAACAAGTCGCACTCCGCCGCCTACGGCCTGGTTTCGTACCAGACTGCCTGGCTCAAGGCGCATTACCCGGCACCATTCATGGCTGCGGTGCTGTCGGCGGATATGCACAACACCGACAAGGTGGTGATCCTGGTGGAGGAGTGTCGCAACATGAAGTTGCGCATCGATCCGCCGGACGTGAACGTGTCCGAGTTCAAGTTCACCGTCAATGACGATGGTCGTATCGTCTACGGTCTCGGCGCGGTCAAGGGTGTGGGCGAGGGGCCGGTCGAGGCCATCGTCGAATGCCGTGCTGAAGGCGGGCCGTTCAAGGATCTGTTCGACTTCTGCAACCGCGTCGACCTCAAGCGCATCAACAAGCGCACCCTGGAAGCGCTGATTCGCAGTGGTGCGCTGGATCGCCTGGGTCCGTATTACCAGGACGAGCTCAAGGCCTACCAGGCCAGCGTGGACAAGAACCGCGCCGTGCTGCTGGCTTCCATGGAGGAGGCCGTGCAGTCTGCCGAGCAGACCGCTCGTAGCGCCGAAAGTGGTCACATGGACCTGTTCGGCGGCCTGTTTGCCGAGCCCGAGGCAGACGTCTACGCCAACCACCGCAAGGCTCGCGAACTGCCGATCAAGGAGCGTCTGAAAGGCGAAAAGGACACCCTGGGCATCTACCTGTCCGGTCACCCCATCGACGAATACGAAGGCGAGATCCGTCGTTTCGCCCGTCAGCGCATTGTCGAGCTGAAGCCGGCGCGCGATACCCAGACCATTGCCGGGATGATCGTCAACCTGCGGGTGATGAAGAACAAGAAGGGCGACAAGATGGGCTTCATTACCCTCGACGACCGCTCCGGCCGCATCGAAGCGTCGCTGTTCGCCGATGCTTTCGCCAGTAACCAGGCTCTGCTGCAGAACGACGCGCTGGTGGTGGTCGAGGGTGAAGTGAGCAATGACGACTTTTCCGGCGGCCTGCGTCTGCGCGCCAAGCGCGTGATGAGCCTTGAAGAAGCGCGTACCAGTCTGGCTGACAGCCTGCGGGTAAAGGTGGCAAGCGACGCGCTCAAGGGTGATCGCCTGCGCTGGTTGGCCGAGCTGTGCAGCAAGCACAAGGGCGCCTGCCCGGTGACCGTCGACTACAGTGGCGAGGAGGCCCGCGCCTTGCTTCAATTCGGCGATGCCTGGCGAATCGACCCGGCGGACACTTTGATTCAGGCATTGCGTGACCAGTTCGGGCGCGACAACGTCTTTTTGCACTACCGCTGATATCTGAGAGGAAAATTCCTCTTCGTGACAGCAGAGGCACCCGAGGGTGTCGACCCGCTGCGCCCTATCCCTTAAGGTAGGGCGCCCAATGGATACAGCTCCCCGGCCACTTGGCCGTCGACGCAAGACGGATGACTATGAACCCGAATTTCCTCGATTTCGAACAGCCGATCGCCGACCTGCAAGCCAAGATCGAAGAGCTACGTCTGGTTGGTAATGACAACGCGCTGAACATCGGCGACGAGATTGCCCGCCTGCAGGACAAGAGCAGCGCCCTGACCGAAAGCATCTTCGGCAATCTGACCAGCTGGCAGATCGCGCAGCTCGCGCGCCATCCGCGCCGCCCCTACACCCTGGACTACATCCAGCACATCTTCACCGAGTTCGATGAACTGCACGGTGACCGTCACTTCTCCGATGACGCCGCCATCGTTGGTGGCGTGGCGCGCCTGGGTGATCAGCCGGTGATGATCATCGGTCACCAGAAGGGCCGCGAAGTGCGCGAGAAGGTGCGCCGCAACTTCGGTATGCCGCGCCCCGAGGGCTATCGCAAGGCCTGCCGTCTGATGGAAATGGCCGAGCGCTTCAAGATGCCGATTCTCACCTTCATCGATACTCCCGGCGCCTATCCGGGCATTGATGCCGAAGAGCGCGGCCAGAGCGAGGCCATTGCCTGGAACCTGCGGGTGATGGCGCGTCTGAAAACCCCGATCATCGCAACCGTGATCGGCGAGGGTGGTTCCGGCGGTGCGCTGGCCATCGGCGTCTGCGATCAGCTGAACATGCTGCAGTACTCCACCTATTCGGTGATTTCGCCGGAAGGCTGTGCCTCGATCCTGTGGCGTACCGCCGAAAAGGCGCCGGATGCCGCCGAGGCCATGGGCATCACTGCCGAGCGTTTGAAGGACCTGGGCATTGTCGATCAGGTTATCGCCGAACCACTGGGCGGCGCGCACCGTGATCCGGCCGCAGCCTCGGAGTCGATCCGTCAGGAGCTGATCAAGCAGCTGGCCAGTCTGCAGGAGCATGATACCGATGCACTGCTCAAGCGCCGTTATGATCGCCTGATGAGCTACGGCATCGCCTGAGTCGTTCTGTGCACATCTCAACGGGCCTTCGGGCCCGTTGTTGTTTAAGCTTGAACAATGACTGCTCTCGAACTACGCCTGCGCCAGGCTTTGCAGCCATGGCGTACGGTTCCTGCCTGGCGTATCGCATTCTCCGGTGGCCTGGATTCCAGCGTGCTGCTGCATTTGCTCGCCGACTGGGCGCGACAGGAACAATTGCCGCCGCTCAGTGCCGTGCATGTTCACCACGGCCTGCAAGCGGCGGCCGATGCCTGGCCAGGGCATTGCGAGCGCGTCTGCGAGCAGTTGGACATTCCTCTGGAAATCGTCAGGGTCCAAGTGGTGCCAGGCGCGAGTATGGAGCAGGCCGCGCGGCGTTCGCGTTACGCGGCATTCAGTGATCGGCTGGGGCAGGGCGAAGTGTTGCTTGGCGCCCAGCATCGTGACGATCAGGCCGAAACCCTGCTGTTTCGTTTGCTGCGGGGTGCGGGTGTGCGCGGGCTGGCTGCCATGCCGGCCAGTCGGTCACTGGGACAAGGCGTGCTGGTGCGGCCGCTGCTCGACTGCTCGCGCGCCGAGTTGCAGGCTTATGCGCAAAGTCATGGTCTGGTTTGGGTCGAGGACCCGAGCAATGCCGACCAGCGTTTCAGCCGCAATTTTCTGCGCAGGCAGGTAATGCCGCTGCTGGCTGAGCGCTGGCCTCAGGTCACTGCAAACTTTGCGCGCAGCGCCGGTCACCTGAGCGAAGCTGGGCAACTGCTGGATGAGCTGGCGCTGCTGGATATGGCGACAGCGCGTGGCGAGTCGGCCTTTCCCTGGTTGCCGCTGCCCTCTCTGGATCTTGCGGCTGTCGCCGCGCTGAGTGATGCGCGGCAACGCAATCTATTGAGGCACTGGTTGGCACCGTTGAGCCGAATGCCTGATAGCGATCACTGGGCTGGTTGGTATGACCTGCGTGATGCGGCCACGGATGCGACACCGATCTGGAAGCTGGCCGAGGGTGAGTTGCACCGCGCCGATGGTCGCTTGTGGTGGCTCAGTGGTGACTGGCTGATACCGCCGCAGCCGCTGGATCTACCCGTCGGTCCGCTTGCCGGACCGGTCGAGCTGCCTGGCAACGGTCGCGTGCATCTGTCTGGTGAGCTGCCGCCTGGTCGCTGGCATCTGCGTTACCGTCGGGGTGGCGAGTCGCTGCAGTTGGCGGAGCGTGGCAGGCGGGACCTCAAGCGTCTGCTCAATGAAATGCGCGTGCCGGCATTCGTCCGTCCGCGTCTGCCGCTGCTGTTCGATGGCGATGAACTGATGGCGATAGCGAATCTGACGCAAGCGCCGGGAATAGAGACCTGCGGGGTGCATCTGCACTGGTCGCCGCCTATCGGCGCGCAAGGTTTGAGCTGGTAAGGCCTTTCGGGTAGACTACGCTCCCGTCTTAATACAGCTTTTGCCGACTCCCTCAGGGAGCTTGGCGAGCTTGCCATTGTGTTGTCGATGGCGCTCCTTCGCTTTCCCCGGCGGCACTGACCGCTTAAACGCAGACTTCTAGGGTTTTTCATGACGCGCTACATCTTCGTCACGGGTGGTGTTGTTTCTTCATTGGGGAAAGGCATCGCCTCGGCTTCACTGGCGGCCATCCTGGAGGCGCGGGGCCTGAAGGTCACCATGCTCAAGCTGGACCCTTACATCAACGTCGATCCGGGCACCATGAGCCCGTTCCAGCACGGTGAGGTGTTCGTCACCCACGACGGCGCCGAGACCGACCTCGACCTGGGTCACTACGAGCGCTTCATCCGCACCACGATGAGCAAGAGCAACAACTTCACCACCGGCCGCGTGTACGAAGACGTGCTGCGCAAGGAGCGCCGTGGTGACTACCTGGGTGCCACCATCCAGGTCATCCCGCACATCACCGACGAGATCAAGCGCCGCATCATCAAGGGTGCCGGTGATGCCGACGTGGCCTTGGTGGAAATCGGCGGCACCGTGGGCGACATCGAGTCGCAGCCGTTTCTCGAAGCCATTCGCCAGCTGCGTGTGGAAGTGGGCGCCAAGCGCGCCATGCTGATGCACCTGACTCTGGTACCGTACATCGCCACTGCCGGCGAGACCAAGACCAAGCCTACTCAGCACTCGGTCAAGGAGCTGCGTTCCATCGGCCTGCAGCCTGATGTGCTGGTGTGCCGTTCCGATCATCCGATCGATGTGTCATCGCGTCGCAAGATCGCCCTGTTCACCAACGTCGAAGAGCGCGCGGTGATCAGCCTGGAAGACGTCGACACCATCTACAAGATCCCGGGCGTGCTGCATGCCCAGGGCCTGGACGACTTCGTCGTCGAGCGGTTCGGCCTGCAGTGTGGCCCGGCCGACCTGTCCGAGTGGGATCGCGTGGTTGATGCCAAGCTCAACCCGGAAAAAGAAGTCACCATCGCCATGGTCGGCAAGTACATGGAGCTGCTGGACGCGTACAAGTCGCTGATCGAAGCGATGAGCCACGCCGGCATCCAGAACCGCACCAAGGTCAACCTGCGCTACATCGATTCCGAAGACATCGAGAATCAGGGCACGGCACTGCTCGAAGGCGTCGACGCCATCCTGGTGCCGGGCGGCTTCGGTCTGCGTGGCGTGGAAGGCAAGATCAAGACCGTGCAGTACGCTCGCGAGAACAAGATCCCGTACCTGGGTATCTGCCTCGGCATGCAGGTGGCGGTGATCGAATACGCCCGTAACGTGGTGGGCTGGGCCGATGCCAACTCCTCCGAGTTCGACATGGCTAGCGGCCACCCGGTGGTCGGCCTGATCACCGAGTGGCAGGACGCGACCGGCGAAGTGGAAACCCGCAGCGTGAACTCCGACCTGGGCGGCACCATGCGCCTGGGTGCCCAGGAGTGTCAGTTGCAGCCCGGCTCGCTGGTGCATGGCTGCTATGGCAAGGACGTGATCGTCGAGCGCCACCGCCACCGTTACGAAGTGAACAACAACCTGCTGCCGACGTTGACCGAGGCGGGCCTGAAGGTCACTGGTCGTTCCGGTGACGGCGCGCTGGTCGAAGTGGTCGAGGCGCCGGATCACCCCTGGTTCGTCGCTTGCCAGTTCCACCCGGAATTCACCTCCACGCCGCGCGACGGCCACCCGCTGTTCAGTGGTTTCGTCAATGCTGCGCTGGCGCAGAAAGCGAAGAAGGTCTGACCCATGGCGCAGAAGATCATCAAGGTCCGCGATATCGAGATCGCCAACGACAAGCCGTTCGTGCTGTTCGGTGGCATCAACGTACTCGAATCGCGTGACCTGGCCATGCAGGCCTGCGAGGAATACGTACGGGTGACCGAGAAGCTCGGCATCCCATACGTGTTCAAGGCCAGCTTCGACAAGGCCAACCGCTCCTCCATCACCTCCTTCCGTGGTCCGGGCCTGGAAGAGGGCATGAAGATCTTCGAGGAAGTGAAGAAGACCTTCGGCGTGCCGGTGATCACCGACGTCCACGAGCCGCATCAGGCTGCTGCCGTAGCCGAGGTTTGCGACATCATCCAGCTGCCAGCCTTCCTTTCGCGGCAGACCGATCTGGTGGTGGCCATGGCCAAGACCGGTGCGGTGATCAATATCAAGAAGGCGCAGTTCCTCGCCCCGCAGGAGATGAAACACATCCTGCGCAAGTGCGAGGAGGCCGGTAATGACCAACTGATTCTCTGCGAGCGCGGCTCCTCCTTCGGTTACAACAACCTGGTGGTGGACATGCTCGGCTTCGGCATCATGAAGCAGTTCGAATACCCGGTGTTCTTCGACGTGACCCATGCCCTGCAGATGCCGGGTGGCCGTTCCGACTCCGCTGGTGGTCGTCGTGCCCAGGTCACCGATCTGGCCAAGGCCGGCATGAGCCAGGGTCTGGCGGGTCTGTTCCTGGAGGCGCATCCGGATCCGGAGAACGCCAAGTGCGACGGCCCATGCGCCTTGCGCCTGAACAAGCTGGAGCCGTTCCTCGCTCAGCTCAAGCAGCTTGACGATCTGGTGAAGAGTTTTCCGCCAATCGAGACTGCCTGAACCGAGCGCAATCCGGTAAAGTGCCGCCCCAGCAAAATCCCCCTGACCCGTGAGTCAGAGTGAGCCGTCGATCTGCCCTCGGGCGGCGGCGGCCCAGTGCAGCCTGCTGCTGCCGTCTTATCGTCAACCTTTGGAGCGTTATCAAGAATGGCAAAGATCGTCGACATCAAGGGTCGTGAGGTTCTCGACTCCCGTGGCAACCCCACTGTGGAAGCCGATGTAATTCTGGAAGGTGGGATTGTCGGCAGCGCTTGCGCTCCGTCTGGCGCCTCCACCGGCTCGCGCGAAGCGCTGGAGCTGCGTGACGGCGACAAGAGCCGTTACCTGGGAAAGGGCGTGCTGAAAGCCGTCGCCAACATCAACGGCCCGATCCGCGACCTGCTGCTGGGCAAGGACGCGGCTGATCAGAAGGCTCTGGACCGCGCGATGATCGAACTCGACGGTACCGAGAACAAGGCCAAGCTGGGCGCCAACGCCATCCTCGCCGTCTCCCTGGCTGCTGCCAAGGCTGCTGCACAGGCCAAGGGTGTGCCGCTGTACGCGCACATCGCCGACCTCAACGGCACGCCGGGTGTGTACTCCATGCCGGTGCCGATGATGAATATCATCAATGGCGGCGAGCATGCCGACAACAACGTCGACATTCAGGAATTCATGGTCCAGCCGGTTGGTGCCAAGACCTTCGCCGATGCCCTGCGCATGGGCGCCGAGATCTTCCATCACCTGAAAGCCGTGCTCAAGGCTCGTGGCCTGAATACTGCCGTCGGTGACGAAGGCGGCTTCGCGCCGAACCTGGCATCCAACGAAGATGCCCTGGCTGCCATCGCCGAAGCAGTGGCCAACGCCGGCTACAAACTGGGCGACGACGTCACCCTGGCTCTGGACTGCGCCTCCTCCGAATTCTACAAGGACGGTCAGTACGACCTGGCTGGCGAAGGCAAGGTGTTCAGCGCTGAAGGTTTCGCCGACTACCTGGCCGGCCTGACCCAGCGTTACCCGATCATCTCCATCGAAGACGGCATGGACGAGTCCGACTGGGCCGGCTGGAAAGTGCTGACCGACAAGATCGGCGAGAAGGTGCAGCTGGTCGGCGACGACCTGTTCGTTACCAACACCAAGATTCTCAAGCGCGGCATCGACGAGAAGATCGGCAACTCGATCCTGATCAAGTTCAACCAGATCGGCTCGCTGACCGAGACCCTGGAAGCCATCCAGATGGCCAAGGCCGCCGGCTTCACCGCGGTGATTTCGCACCGCAGCGGCGAGACCGAAGACAGCACTATCGCCGACCTGGCCGTGGGTACTGCCGCTGGTCAGATCAAGACTGGTTCGCTATGCCGCTCCGATCGCGTGTCCAAGTACAACCAACTGCTGCGTATCGAAGAGCAGCTGGGTGGCAAGGCACCATACAAGGGCCGTGCCGAGTTCCGCGGCTAACAACTGCGTGGTAGAAAAGGGCGACGCAAGTCGCCCTTTTTCGTGGACGCTTCGTCGATCTCTGGGAACCATTGCACGGATGCAGGTACAGAAACCCCATGTCACTCATCAGTCGGCTTCTTTTCAAGCATGAACGCAGCCCCTACCATGCCGATGACTCAATCTGCGAGCCGCTCCATGCGTAGTCCCTACTGGCTGTTCATCGCGCTGATCCTGTTGCTGGCCGGTCTGCAGTATCGTCTGTGGATCGGTGAGGGCAGCCTGGCCCAGGTAAGCCGTCTGCAGCAGCAGATTGCCGAACAGCAGGGCGAGAACGAGCGCCTGCTGGAGCGTAACCGCATCCTCGAGGCCGAGGTGATGGAGCTCAAGCGCGGCATGGAAACCGTCGAGGAGCGCGCGCGGCAGGAGCTGGGCATGCTCAAAGAGGGTGAAACCCTCTACCTGCTTACCGAATGACCACTTCCTTCTGGCTGGTGATTCCGGCGGCTGGCGTCGGCGCGCGCATGGCGGCCGACCGTCCCAAGCAGTACCTGGAGATCGCCGGGCGCTGCATTCTCGAACACAGCCTGCATTGCTTTCTCGATCATCCCGGCCTGCAGGGCGCGGTGGTGTGCGTGGCGCTGGACGATCCGTTCTGGCCGCAGCTTGCGGTTGCCAGTGATCCGCGTGTGCGTCGCGCGCCGGGTGGTCGTGAACGGGCCGATTCGGTACTGGCCGGGTTGCAGGTACTGCTTGCCGAGGGGGCAGGTGCAGAGGACTGGGTGCTTGTGCATGACGCAGCGCGCCCCAATCTCGTCCGGCAGGACCTGGATCGTCTGCTGACAAGCCTGGCCGATGATCCGGTGGGTGGCCTGCTGGCGGTGCCGGCGCGCGATACGCTCAAGCGTGCCGGGGCCGATGGCCGGGTGGAACAGACCGTGGATCGCAGCGTGATCTGGCAGGCTTACACGCCGCAGATGTTCCGCCTGGGCGCATTGCATGACGCGCTGAGCAAGGCTCTGCAGGCGCGGGTGGCGATTACCGATGAGGCCTCGGCCATGGAGTGGGCGGGGCAGGCGCCGCGTCTGATCGAAGGCCGGGCGGATAACCTCAAGGTCACCCGCCCGGAAGATCTGCACTATCTGCAATCTTTATGGCCGCACGGCCATTGAGTCCCTTTGCGCGTCAGTGCGCCCAGCGCTTGGCATCCTTGCCCAGGTTGCGATCCAGTGCGTGGCTCAGCTTGTTCATGGCACCATCGATGGCCTGATGCAGTTCTTCGGCATCGTGGGATACCGTCAGCGGATCGCGGCCCTTCATCCGCGCCTCGACCTTGCAACGCTTGTCCTGAGGACCGCTCTTGAGCGCATTCTCATCGGAAAGGTGGACCTCGATCCGGGTGAGGTGGTCCTCGTAGCGTTGGAGTTTGCTGCGGACGCGACTGCTGATGTCTTCCTGGAAGGCCATCGAAGAGGCGACGTGCTTACCGCTGTTGACCAGAACCTGCATAACCATTTCCTCATGCTGGTGAGTTCGTGAGGCCCCTTTGCCGGGGGGGCACTGGTTGTGACGCGGTTGCCTCGTTCAAGTTTCGCCCCGGCTTGTGACATTCCATGACGGTTCAGCCTGGTGACAAGATTGTTGCAGAGCATCAGGCCGGATCTAGGTACTCGGCACGCTGGCTCAGGCCAAGGCGCAGCGCGTCGATCAGCTGGCGTACCTTTGGCGACAGGTGACGTTGCTGCGGGTAGAGCGCCCAGACCGCGGTATTGGGTGGGCGGTGCTGCTCCAGCAGGGAGATCAGCCGTCCGCTGCGCAGGTGTTCGAGCACGTAGTAGTCCGGCAACTGGCAAAGGCCGAACCCACGCAGGGCTGCGTCGAGCACGGCCTGGCCGCTGTTGCAGCGCCAGTTGCCCTGCACACGCACCTGGGTTTCCCGGCCATTTTCGGCAAAGCTCCAGTGCTCGCTGCTACCGATCAGGCAGTTATGACGGGCCAGCTCTGACAAAGAATGCGGACGACCGTAGCGCTGCAGGTATTCGGGAGCGGCGCACAGATACATTTCGCGGGGTGCCAGGCGTGCCGCCATCAGCCGCGAGTCCTGCAGGCGCCCCAGGCGAATGGCCAGGTCCAGGCCTTCGTGCAGCAGGTCGAGCTGACGGTTGGACAACTCGATATCCACCCGCAACTGCGGATGACGGGCCATGAAATCGTTCACCAGCGGCACGATGAAGCGTTCGCCGTACGCCACCGCACAGGTCATGCGCAGCAGGCCCTTGGGCTCTGCGCCGAGGTCGCCGACCGCCCGCAATGCCTCTTCGCGGGCGTCCTGCAAGCGCTGGCAGTGTTGCAGGAACAGCTGACCCGCTTCGGTCAGGGCCACGCGGCGGGTGCTGCGGTAGAACAGGCGGCTTTGCAGTCGATCTTCCAGGCGCGCTACCTGACGGCTGACCTGTGAGGTGGACAGGCCCAGCCGCTCGGCAGCCGCGCTGAACTGGCCGCATTCTGCGACCGCGACGAACTCGTCCAGACCTTCCCAGCGGCTCATAGGCATTCTTTCCAGTGGAGAATAGGGAAACGCCCCGGATTGCCTCGGGGCATCTCTTTATCGGTGCGAAATATTATCCCTGTATGGCAATAATGTTTTGCTCTTGGTGAGATTATCTCGTTTTGGCCATGAACTAGACTGCCGGCCATTGTCCACGACTCCCAGGAGAGCTGTCATGATCAAGTCCCGTGCTGCCGTCGCCTTTGCCCCGAACGAGCCCCTGAAGATCGTCGAGGTGGACGTCGAGCCGCCGAAGGCCGGCGAGGTGCTGGTACGCATCGTCGCCACCGGTGTGTGCCATACCGATGCCTACACCCTGTCCGGTGCCGATTCCGAAGGCGTGTTCCCAGCGATCCTGGGCCATGAGGGCGGTGGCATCGTCGAAGCGGTAGGCGAGGGCGTCACGTCCGTGCAGGTTGGCGATCATGTGATTCCGCTCTACACCGCCGAATGTCGCGAGTGCAAATTCTGCCTGTCGGGCAAGACCAACCTGTGCCAGAAGGTGCGTGCCACCCAGGGCAAGGGTCTGATGCCGGACGGCACCACCCGCTTCAGCTACAACGGTCAGCCGATCTATCACTACATGGGCTGCTCGACCTTCTCCGAGTACACCGTGCTGCCGGAAATTTCCCTGGCCAAGATTCCGAAGGAGGCGCCGCTGGAAAAGGTCTGCCTGCTCGGTTGTGGCGTCACCACCGGCATCGGCGCCGTGCTCAACACCGCCAAAGTGGAAGAGGGCGCTACCGTGGCCATCTTCGGCCTGGGCGGTATCGGCCTGGCAGCGATCATCGGTGCCAAGATGGCCAAGGCCTCGCGCATCATCGCCATCGATATCAACCCGTCCAAGTTCGACGTGGCCCGCGAGCTGGGTGCCACCGATTTCGTCAATCCGAAGGAGCATGACAAGCCGATCCAGGATGTGATCGTCGAAATGACCGATGGCGGCGTGGACTACAGCTTCGAGTGCGTCGGCAATGTCGACCTGATGCGTGCGGCGCTGGAGTGCTGTCACAAGGGGTGGGGCGAGTCGACCATCATCGGCGTGGCACCGGCCGGCGCCGAGATCAGCACCCGTCCGTTCCAGCTGGTGACCGGCCGCGTCTGGCGCGGCAGTGCCTTCGGTGGCGTGAAGGGGCGTACCGAGCTGTCCAGCTACGTCGAGAAGTCGCAGAGCGGCGAAATCCCGCTGGATACCTTCATCACCCATACCATGGGCCTGGAGCAGATCAACGACGCCTTTGACCTGATGCATGAAGGCAAGAGCATTCGCACCGTTATCCACTTCTGATGATGCCGGGCCGGGGGGCGTGCAGCCCCCGGCGCTCGACGGAGCCACTCATGACTCTCGAAATCGTTTCCAGCAACAAGAGCTGCGGCGGCTGGCACAAGCGCTACCGTCACCGCTCCACCGCGCTCAACTGCGACATGGTGTTCGCCGTCTACCTGCCGCCGCAGGCGGAGCAGGGCGCCCGGCTGCCGGTGTTGTACTGGCTGTCCGGCCTGACCTGCACCGACGAAAACTTCATGCAGAAGGCCGGCGCGCAGAAGCTGGCGGCCGAGCTCGGCCTGATCATCGTCGCCCCGGACACCAGCCCGCGTGGTGAAGGTGTGCCGGATGACCCGGACAAGGCCTGGGATTTCGGCCTCGGCGCCGGCTTCTATCTCAACGCCACCCAGGAACCCTGGGCGCGCCACTACCGCATGTACGACTACGTGGTGCAGGAGCTGCCGGCCCTGATTGAGGCCAATTTCCCGGTCAGCGACAGGCGCGGCATCGCCGGCCACTCCATGGGGGGCCACGGTGCGCTGATCTGCGCGCTGAAGAATCCTGGCCGCTACCAGTCGGTCTCGGCCTTCGCGCCGATCAGCAACCCGTTCAACTGCCCCTGGGGCGAGAAGGCCTTCTCCAACTACCTCGGCGACGACCGTTCGCGCTGGCGCGAATGGGATGCCTGCGCGCTGCTGGCCGAGGCCACGGAGAAGCTGCCGATCTTGGTGGACCAGGGCGACCGCGACGACTTCCTCGACGTCCAGCTCAAGCCCCAGGCCCTGCAGGCGGCGGCCAAGGCCGCCGGCCATCCGCTGACTCTGCGCATGCAGCCGGGCTATGACCACAGCTATTACTTCATCGCCAGCTTCATTGACGATCATCTGCGCTACCACGCGCAGGCGTTGCACCAGGCATAGTCCGCTCTCTGGGCGAATTTCCCGGATTTCATCCGGGTTGCGGAGCAATGCGGTTAGAATCACGCCCTGACTTTTTCAGGGCGTTGTTCTTTATGCGTATCGGTCATGGCTATGACGTACACCGCTTCGGCGAAGGCGATTTCATCACCCTCGGCGGCGTACGGATTCCCCATAAGTTTGGTCTTGTCGCTCACTCCGACGGTGACGTGCTGCTGCACGCGCTGAGCGATGCCCTGCTCGGCGCGGTGGCGCTGGGCGATATCGGCAAGCATTTCCCCGATACCGATCCGACCTTCAAGGGCGCCGACAGCCGCGCGCTGCTGCGTCATGTGATGGGCCTGGTACGCGGCAAGGGCTACGTGGTGGGCAATGTCGACGCCACCATCATCGCCCAGGCGCCGAAGATGGCGCCGCATATCCCGAACATGCGTGAGCGTATTGCCGAAGACCTTGGCGTCGAACTGGATCAGGTCAACGTCAAGGCCACTACCACCGAGAAGCTTGGCTTCACCGGGCGTGAGGAAGGTATTGCGGTGCACGCCGTCGCCTTGCTGGTCAAGGCATGAACGAGCTGCAACTGCTTGGACCGCGCGCCCATGGCGAGCCTTGTGGCCGCGCCGTGCTCAAGGCTACGGCCGAGGATTTCCAGGTCGATGAGGTGCTGGATATCCCGCTTACGAACCAGGGTGAACACCTGTGGCTTTGGGTGGAAAAGCGCGGTCTGAATACCGAAGAAGCGGCCCGTCGCATCGCCCGTGCCGCCGGCCTGCCGCTCAAGGCGGTCAGTTACGCGGGGCTCAAGGATCGCCAGGCGCTGACCCGGCAGTGGTTCAGCCTGCACCTGCCGGGCAAGGCCGATCCCGACCTGGCAGCCGCGCAAGGGGATGATCTGCGCGTCCTGCGCAGTCAGCGGCATAACCGCAAGCTGCAGCGTGGCGCCCATTCCGCCAACGGTTTCACCCTGCGCCTGACGGCGCTCGACGCTGACCGGGATGCCCTTGAGCGGCGCCTGCAACGTATCGCCGCGCAGGGCGTGCCCAACTACTTCGGCCTGCAGCGCTTCGGCTTCGATGGCGGCAACGTCGAGCAGGCGCGCGATTTCGCCTCGCGTCAGGAGCTGCCTGTTCAGCGCAATCTGCGATCGCGTCTGCTCTCGGCCGCGCGCAGCTACCTGTTCAATCAGGTGCTGGCCAGGCGGGTGGCAGCCGGTACCTGGAATCAGGCGCAGGTTGGCGATCTGCTGGCTTTTACCGGCAGCCGCAGTTTCTTCATGGCGGGCGAGGAGGAATGTACTGATCCGCGCCTGGCCATTCTCGATCTGCATCCCACCGGGCCGCTGTGGGGGGATGGTCCGCTGCCGACCGGTGGCACCACCCAGCAGCTGGAGCAAGAGGTGGCCGATGAGGCCGCGCAGCTGGTGCAATGGCTGATCAAGGCGGACATGGCGCACGAACGGCGAATTCTGCGCCTCCCCATCGGCGGCCTGTCGTGGCATTATCCCGAGCCCGATATTCTGCAACTTGCATTCGTCCTGCCGGCCGGGTGTTTCGCTACCGTGGTGGTGCGCGAATTGCTCGATCTGGTGCCAGCAGGGCAGACGGATACTCCATGCGAATTCTGATTTCCAACGACGACGGGGTGAACGCGCCCGGTATCGCCGCGTTGCACCAGGCGCTGGCCGACTACGCCGAGTGTGTGGTGATCGCTCCTGCCGAAGACAAGAGCGGTGTCAGCAGCGCGCTGACACTTGATCGTCCGCTGCATCCAATGACACTTGGCAACGGTTACATCAGCCTCAACGGTACGCCGACCGATTGCGTGCACCTGGGGTTGAACGGTCTGCTCGAACAGACTCCGGATATGGTCGTTTCCGGTATCAACCTGGGGGCCAATCTGGGTGATGACGTGCTCTATTCCGGCACAGTCGCCGCCGCGCTGGAAGGTCGTTTCCTGAGCAGGCCGGCATTCGCCTTTTCGTTGCTGTCGCGTCTTCCGGACAATCTGCCGACCGCCGCCTATTTCGCCCGCAAGCTGATCGAAGCGCACGAGCGTCTTGAACTGCCGCCGCGTACCGTACTCAACGTCAATGTGCCGAATCTGCCTATCGAGCATATTCGTGGTGTGCAGCTGACCCGTCTCGGTCACCGCGCGCGTGCAGCAGCGCCGGTCAAGGTGGTCAACCCGCGCGGCAAGGAGGGTTACTGGATCGCGGCTGCCGGCGATGTCGAAGACGGTAGCCATGGCACCGATTTCCACGCCGTGATGCAGGGGTATGTATCGATCACGCCGCTAAGGCTTGATCGCACGTTCAATGAGGCTCTCGAAACTATGGATGGCTGGTTGGAGGGCATTTTCTGATGCGTGGCCAGGACGATATGCAACTCAGCGGGATCGGCATGACCTCGCAGCGTACCCGTGAGCGATTGATCCAGCGCCTCTACGAGGAGGGGCTGTCCAACGCGCGGGTACTGGAAGTAATCCGCCGTACACCGCGCCATCTGTTCGTCGACGAGGCGCTGGCGCACCGGGCCTATGAGGACACCGCGTTGCCCATCGGTCATAACCAGACGATTTCCCAGCCGTACATGGTCGGCCGCATGACCGAGCTGCTGCTGGCTGCCGGTCCACTGGACAAGGTTCTGGAAATCGGCACCGGGTCCGGCTACCAGACCGCCGTGCTGGCGCAACTGGTAGAGCGTGTATTCTCGGTGGAGCGCATTCAGGTGCTGCAGGATCGTGCCAAGGAACGACTGGTCGAACTCAAGCTGCGCAACGTGGTCTTTCGCTGGGGCGATGGCTGGGAGGGCTGGAATGCCCTTGGTCCTTACAACGGCATCATCGTCACAGCGGCCGCCGCCAACGTGCCGCAGGCGCTGCTGGATCAGCTGGCGCCAGGCGGGCGGATGGTCATCCCGGTGGGCAGTGGCGATGTGCAGCAGTTGCTGTTGATCGTGCGTGAGGAACATGGTGGTTTCACCCAGCACGAGCTTGATCCGGTGCGCTTCGTGCCGCTACTCAACGGGCCATTGTCGTGAGGTCGGCCAGGGACGATGAAAGATAACCTGCTGTTGTACTGCAAGGGGTTAGCCATGGGCGCCGTGGATGTGGTGCCGGGCTTCTCCGGGGGCACGGTGGCGCTGATCACTGGCATCTATCACCGCTTGCTGGCTGCCTTCGCTGCGATGCCGGAGGCATTTCTGCTGCTGCTTCGCGGCCGTATCAGTGATGCCTGGAGACGTTGTGACGCTACCTTCCTGCTGGTGCTGATGCTCGGCATTCTGACCAGCATCTTTACCTTGGCCAAACTGATCAGCTATCTGATGGCGGCACATCCGGTGCTGCTTTGGGCCTTTTTCTTCGGCCTGGTGCTGGTCTCGGTCTATCTGGTGGGGCGTGAAGTGAGCGTCTGGCGACCTGTCTGCCTGGTGGTTGCTGCGCTGGGCCTTGCGCTGGCGTTGTTCATCACTCTGTCGGCGCCCATGCAGCTGGCCGCAGATCCGCTGATCCTCTTTATTGCGGGTGCCATTGCCATCAGCGCCATGCTGCTGCCAGGAATTTCCGGCAGTTTCATCCTGGTGCTGCTGGGACTGTATCCGGTTGTACTGGGGGCGGTGAAGAATCTCGACATCCCGGTGCTGGCCCTTTTCAGTGCAGGTTGTGCACTGGGCCTGCTGGTCTTCTCTCGCTTTCTGACCTGGTTGTTGTCGCGACTGCGTGATCTGACCATGGCCTTCATGGCAGGGCTCATGCTCGGTTCGCTGGTCAAGGTCTGGCCCTGGAAGCAGACACTGACCTGGCAGACCAATCGCCACGGTGAGTCCTATCCGCTGCTTCAGGAGAATCTGTTGCCGCAGCGCTTTGTCGAGGTGACCGGGCAGGCACACCAGGCGGGGCTCGCCATCTGTCTGGCAATCAGCGCGGTGGTGCTGGTGCTGTTGCTGGAATGGCTGGCGCGGCGGCGTGCCGCTTCGCTCGGACAACCGGTATCCTGAATGGGCGATGCAATTGAGAAGGAGCCTGGGGTGATTCGTTCGGCCAGACGGGGATCGAACCCTCTGCATGTGCTGGCGCCTGCCATGCTGCTGGCGCTACTGGGTGGTTGTGCCAACTCGCCGCCCGGAGGCGTGGAAGTGGTCGACCGCTCTCAGGGGCAGGGCAGGGCGACGGTGGCGCAGCGTCAGCCGGTACGTACCGGTCAGTATGTGGTGCAGCGTGGCGATACGCTGTATTCCATTGCCTTTCGTTTCGGCTGGGACTGGAAGGCGCTGGCCGCTCATAACGGTCTGCGCGATCCCTACCTGATTCGGGTGGGGCAGATCATCCGTTTCGACAGCCGGGCACCGACAGCCAGCCAGCAGGTTGCTGTCGCGCCGCGACCGACGCAGCCGGCTGCTGCGGCTACTGCCAGACCGGCCGTCTCCCGGCCGCCGGCTGCTGGGACGACCAGCAGCACGCCGGTAACGGTGACGAAGCCTCCCTCGGGCAGCGCAACTGTGAACACGCCGGTTCAGCCGGTGGCGCGCTCGGCCAGCGGCTGGGCCTGGCCGGCCAACGGTACGGTGATCAGTCGTTTTTCCTCAAACGGTAGTTTGAATAAAGGCATTGATATAGCTGGGGAATTAGGACAGCCTGTTTTAGCTGCGTCTGATGGATCGGTGGTGTACGCCGGGAGTGGTTTGCGGGGCTACGGCGAATTGATCATCATCAAGCACAGCGACACCTACGTAAGTGCTTACGGTCATAACCGCAGGTTGTTGGTACGGGAGGGGCAGCAGGTCAAAGCCGGGCAAAGCATTGCCGAAATGGGGTCCACAGGGGCCGACCGGGTGAAGCTGCACTTCGAGATTCGCCGCCAAGGTAAACCTGTCGATCCGCTGCAATATCTGCCACGTCGCTGACCCGTCGCTGACCCGTTCCATCACGTAGGAGGGACGGGCTCAGGTGTGGCCAGGACGGTTCCGCCAGAGTCTGTTGTCGAACTCAGCTAAGGACAACAACAATGGCTCTCATAAAAAAAGAAGTGCCGGAGTTTGACGTCGACGATGAGCTGCTCCTGATGGAGCCGGGCATCGTTTTCGGCGAGGTTCAGGGCGATGATGAAGCACTGGTCACTCGTACCAAGGCCAAGAGCGCCACACCTTCCAAGCAGCACAAGTACATCGACTACACCCGGGCGCTAGACGCCACTCAGCTTTATCTCAACGAAATCGGTTTCTCTCCCTTGCTCACTCCCGAAGAGGAAGTGCACTTCGCGCGTCTGGCGCAGAAGGGCGATCCTGCCGGGCGCAAGCGCATGATCGAGAGCAACCTGCGTCTGGTCGTCAAGATTGCCCGACGTTACGTCAATCGAGGCCTTTCTCTGCTCGACCTGATCGAAGAGGGGAACCTAGGCCTGATTCGCGCCGTGGAGAAATTCGATCCGGAGCGGGGCTTCCGTTTTTCGACTTATGCGACCTGGTGGATCCGCCAGACCATCGAACGCGCGATCATGAACCAGACGCGAACCATCCGTTTGCCGATTCATGTGGTCAAGGAGCTCAACGTTTATCTGCGTGCAGCTCGTGAACTGACCCAGAAGCTGGACCATGAACCTTCCGCGGAAGAAATTGCCAACCTGCTGGAAAAACCGGTAGGCGAGGTCAAGCGCATGCTTGGCCTCAACGAAAGGGTGTCGTCGGTAGACGTCTCGCTCGGTCCTGATTCGGACAAGACGCTACTCGACACCCTGACCGACGACCGCCCGACCGACCCCTGCGAGCTGTTGCAGGATGATGATCTGTCGCAGAGCATCGATCAGTGGCTTTCGGACCTGACCGACAAGCAGCGTGAAGTGGTCGTGCGTCGCTTCGGATTGCGCGGACATGAGAGCTGCACACTGGAAGAGGTAGGTCAGGAAATCGGCCTGACTCGCGAGCGTGTGCGGCAGATTCAGGTCGAAGCGCTCAAGCGTCTGCGTGAAATTCTGGAGAAGAATGGCCTGTCCAGTGACGCATTGTTTCAGTGAGGTATCGCCTCGTTAGCTAAACCCGGCTCTGGCCGGGTTTTTTATGCGCTCTCATGTACGTCTTTACTTACAGTCGCTGTCAGTTTTTGTGCTGAAGCGAACTGCTTTTGGTTGTGGGTTCTATCTAAGTAACTGTTTTTAAAGTGAATTAAATATTTATTGAACGAACTGGGTAGATTTTGTTCAGGTTGTGCGGTGACTCCGAGCGGCTAATATCACACCCGTGCTCAGGGACATGCACAGATCATCAGGATGATGATCAGGATCATCGCAAGAAGCGATTCATCAGGACGATGAGTTGGGAAACAAAGGGATTAGGGAATAAAAGTGGGCGGCGCGAGCCGCCCCTTTTTTTGCCCGGCGTTTCTGGAGGGCAACCCGAGCTGCCGGAGCAGGCGTCGAAAGACCTTGCTGCAGAAAGCAAAAGACCCGCACATGGCGGGTCTTCGTTGTTCCGGGGCGAACTCAGCGCTCCAGATACTGCAGCTTGTCCTTCACGCCATCCCATTCCTCGGCGTCCGGCAGTGCATCCTTCTTCTCGGTAATGTTCGGCCAGACTTCGGCCAGATCGGCATTCAGCTCGATATATTCCTGCATATCCTCGGGCACTTCGTCCTCGGAGAAGATTGCCTGAGCCGGGCACTCCGGCTCGCACAGGGCGCAGTCGATGCACTCGTCCGGGTGGATCACCAGGAAATTCGGGCCTTCATAGAAGCAATCAACCGGGCAGACTTCCACGCAGTCGGTGTATTTGCATTTGACGCAGTTGTCGGTAACGACGAAGGTCATGTCTGATTCTCTCCTCGGGCGGCGGCCTGGACCCTTTCTGCGAAGGGCTACCAGGCGTTCTGTCTATGGCCGCGGCTCAGGCTGTAAACCGGGCGGTCGTAAAATTGCGCGCGATTCTAGCAGTTTGTTGTATTGAACGTTAGATCTGCGTCTTCCATGTATATAACAGCTCCAACGCCTTACGCGGAGTCAGATCATCCGGATTGATCTTGCTCAATTGCTCTATCAATGGGTGCGGTACGCTGGCGAACAGGTCACTTTGCATCGGCACCTGGGGTTGCCCGGGTTCCTGGCGCGGCAGATCGTGCGGCAGGCTGGTCGCTTCCAACCGCGCCAGATGCTCGCGGGCGCGACTGATTACCGTGCCTGGCACGCCGGCCAGTTGCGCCACCGCCAGACCATAGCTCTGGCTCGCAGGCCCTGGCTGAACGTGATGGAGAAACACGATGCGTTCGTTGTGCTCGGTGGCAGAAAGGTGGACGTTGGCCACCACCGGCTCGCTTTCCGGCAGCACGGTCAGCTCGAAGTAGTGGGTGGCGAACAGGGTGAAGGCGCGTAGGCGTGCCAGGTGTTCGGCCGCCGACCAGGCCAGCGACAGGCCGTCGAAGGTACTGGTGCCGCGACCCACTTCGTCCATCAGCACCAGGCTGCGCTCGCTGGCGTTGTGCAGGATGTTGGCGGTTTCACTCATTTCCACCATGAAGGTCGAGCGCCCGCCGGCCAGGTCGTCGCTCGAACCGATACGGGTGAAGATGCGGTCGACCAGGGACAGTTCGCAGGCTGCGGCGGGAACGAAGCTGCCTATATGGGCCAGCAGCACGATCAGTGCGGTCTGACGCATGTAGGTGGATTTACCACCCATGTTCGGCCCGGTGATGATCAGCATGCGGCGACTGTCATCGAGATCCAGGTCGTTGGCCACGAAGGGCGTGGTAAGCACCTGCTCGACTACCGGGTGACGGCCCTGGTCGATGCGCATGCACGGTTCATCGACGAAGCGTGGACGGTTCAGGTCGAGGTTCAGCGCGCGTTCGGCGAGGTTGCTCAGTACATCCAGTTCGGCCAGGGCTGCAGCGCTGTCCTGCAGCGGCGCCAGGTGGCCGATCAGTCTCTCGAGCAGTTCGTCGTAGAGCATCTTCTCGCGGGCCAGAGCGCGGCTCTTGGCCGACAGTGCCTTGTCCTCGAACTCCTTCAGTTCCGGAGTGATGAAGCGCTCGGCGCCCTTGAGCGTCTGCCGGCGGATGTAATCAGTCGGAGCGGATTCGGCCTGTTTGGTCGGCAACTCGATGAAGTAGCCATGCACGCGGTTGTAGCCCACCTTGAGGTTGGCCAGGCCGGTTCGGGCTTTCTCGCGCGCCTCCAGATCCATGAGGAACTGGCCGGCGTTCTCGCTCATCGCCTGCAGCTCGTCCAGCTCGGCATCGTAGCCGGTCTTCAGTACGCCGCCGTCGCGAATCACCGCTGGTGGATTGTCAATGATGGCGCGGGCCAGGAGATCGGCCAGCTCCGGGTAGGTGGCAATGGTTGTGGCCAGATGCTTGAGGTGCGGTGTTTCCAGCGAGGCCATCGCCTGCTGCAGTTCGGGCAGCGCGGCGAGGGCGTCACGCAGGCGGGCCAGATCGCGTGGGCGGGCGTTGCGCAGGCCGATACGGGCGAGGATGCGTTCCAGGTCGCCGATTTCCTTGAGCTGCGGTTGCAGTGTCTCGAAACGATAGCCGTCGAGCAGGCACGCGATGGCATCCTGGCGGGACTCCAGCACCGCGCGGTCGCGCAGCGGGCGGTTCAGCCAGCGCCCCAGCAGGCGGCTGGCCATGGCGGTCTGGCAGCGATCCATCACCGATTGCAGCGTATTGTCGCGGCCGCCGGAGAGGTTGATGTCCAGCTCCAGATTGCGGCGGCTGGCGCCATCGAGGATCACGGTGTCGTCCAGGCGCTCGTGACGCAGGCTGCGCAGGTGCGGCAGGGCAGTACGCTGGGTTTCCTTGGCATAGCTCAGCAGGCAGCCTGCGGCGCCGATGGCCAGGGTCAGATTCTCGCAGCCGAAGCCTTTCAGATCCTGAGTGCCGAACTGCTGGCACAGGCTCTTGAAGGCGCTGTCGCGATCGAAGTCCCATGGCGCACGGCGGCGTGAGCCCTTGCGCTTCTCGGCGGGCAGGCCCTGCGGCCAGTCGTCCGGGATCAGCAGCTCGGCTGGGTTCAGGCGCTCCAGTTCGGCCAGCAGATTTTCCCAGCCCTTGATTTCCTGAACGCTGAAGCGGCCGCTGGTGATGTCCAGCACGGCTAGGCCGAACAGGCGCTCATCGCCCAGTACGGCGGCCAGCAGATTGTCGCGATGCTCGTCGAGCAAGGCTTCGTCACTGATGGTGCCGGGGGTGATGATGCGTACCACCTGGCGTTCCACAGGTCCCTTGCTGGTGGCCGGGTCGCCGATCTGCTCGCAGATCACCACCGATTCGCCCAGCTTGACCAGCTTGGCCAGGTAGCCTTCGACCGAATGGAAGGGAATGCCGCACATGGGGATCGACTGGCCAGCCGACTGCCCGCGTGCGGTGAGGGTAATGTCCAGCAGCTTGGCTGCCTTCTTCGCGTCTTCGTAGAAAATCTCGTAGAAGTCACCCATGCGATAGAACATCAACTGGTCCGGGTGCTGGTTCTTCAGCTTCCAGTACTGTTGCATCATCGGGGTGTGTGCGGAGAGATCGGTCATGCCGTGCCTTACGTGCGGTGGGTGTGACGAAACGGGGAATCTTCCCATACTTCGCCTTTGCCGTGGACCCCGTCAGGCAGGCGATATGGCCTGCTACTGAATTGCAGCGGCTGGCGCTCATGGCCATTTCCACTGCCCGCGCAAGATGTGTAGGGTTGGGCACTCGATGAAGGAGGCGAACATGGACAGAATCAGTCAGCTGGCCGAGCAGCTTGGCGAGGCGCTGAAAAAGCAGGCCGCCCAGGTCAGTACTGCAGAATCCTGCACGGGAGGCGGTATCGCCGAGGCGATTACGCGCATACCGGGCAGCTCGGCCTGGTTCGAGGCCGGGTATGTGACCTACTCCAATGAGCAGAAAACCCGGCAGCTTGATGTTTGCGCTGATCTTTTCGCCAGCGTCGGCGCGGTCAGCCGGGAAGTGGTCGAAGCCATGGTACGCGGTGCGCAGGCGCACAGTCGGGCGCGTTACGCCGTTGCGGTCAGTGGCGTGGCAGGCCCTGATGGCGGCTCGCCGGAAAAGCCGGTTGGCACCGTCTGGCTGGCCTGGGGCGATGGCGAGAGCCTCTATAGCGTGCGCAAGCAGTTCTCCGGTAACCGTGACGAGGTGCGCCGACAGACGGTCGAGGCCGCTCTGGCGGGGCTTCTGCGCCTGTTGGAGAAGGAAAATCCCGCATTGGGGTAGGCGGGCGACTTGCCCTGTGGAATAATACTGTCTACTTATACAGTTGTTGGCGGCCGCTGAGGCCCTTCAGAGTACGTGAGGATGGTAATGGACGAGAACAAGAAGCGCGCTTTGGCGGCTGCCCTGGGGCAGATCGAGAAGCAGTTCGGCAAGGGCGCAGTCATGCGCATGGGCGATCATGAGCGTCAGGCGATTCCGGCCATTTCCACCGGCTCGCTGGGTCTGGATATCGCGCTGGGTATTGGCGGTTTGCCGAAAGGCCGTATCGTCGAGATCTACGGCCCTGAATCTTCCGGTAAGACCACGCTGACCCTGTCGGTCATTGCCGAAGCGCAGAAGCAGGGTGCCACCTGTGCCTTCGTCGATGCGGAGCATGCGCTGGATCCCGACTATGCCGGCAAGCTCGGTGTCAACGTCGATGACCTCCTGGTATCGCAGCCGGACACCGGCGAACAGGCTTTGGAAATCACCGACATGCTGGTGCGCTCCAATGCCATCGACGTGATCATCGTCGACTCCGTGGCGGCCCTGGTGCCCAAGGCGGAAATCGAAGGTGAGATGGGCGACATGCACGTCGGCCTGCAGGCCCGACTGATGAGCCAGGCGCTGCGCAAGATTACCGGCAACATCAAGAACGCCAACTGCCTGGTGATCTTCATCAACCAGATTCGTATGAAGATCGGCGTGATGTTCGGCAGCCCGGAAACCACTACCGGTGGTAACGCGCTGAAGTTCTATTCCTCGGTTCGTCTGGACATCCGCCGTACCGGCGCGGTGAAGGAAGGCGAAGAGGTGGTGGGTAGCGAAACCCGCGTGAAGATCGTCAAGAACAAGGTCGCTCCTCCGTTCCGCCAGGCCGAATTCCAGATTCTGTATGGCAAGGGTATCTACCGTAATGGCGAGATCATCGACCTCGGCGTGCAGCAGGGCCTGATCGAGAAATCAGGCGCCTGGTACAGCTATCAGGGCAACAAGATCGGCCAGGGCAAGGCCAATGCCGCCAAGTACCTGGAAGACAATCAGGAAGTGGCTCGCGAGATCGAAAATCAGATCCGCCAGAAGCTGTTGGTCAGCAGCGCTCCGGCCAAGGCTTCTGCTGACGATCTGGCCGACGCAGAAGTCGACTTCTAAGCCGTCAGCGCATGTCCGTCATACTGGATAATCCGCTTGCCGTCAGGCGAGCGGCCATGGATCTGCTGGCGCGACGTGAACATGGGCGCGTCGAACTGACGCGCAAGCTGCGCAAGCGCGGCGCACCCGAGGAAATGATCGAGGCTGCGCTGCAGCGCTTGGCCGAAGAGGGCTTGCTCTCGGAGGCCCGCTATCTGGAAAGCTTTGTCGCCTATCGGGCACGCGCCGGCTACGGTCCGCAGCGTATCCGTGAGGAACTGACGCAGCGAGGGCTGGCGCGCAGCGATATCGATCAGGCGTTGCGCGAGAGTGGTATCGACTGGTTCGAACAACTGCGTGAAACCTGGCAGCGCAAGTATTCCGGTCGTCTTCCCGGTGATGCCCGTGAGCGTGCCCAGCAGGGCCGTTTTCTGGCTTACCGTGGCTATTCGCTGGATATGATCGGGCGTCTGTTACGCGGTTGTGACGAGTAGTTGATCATTCCGCTGTCTGCACGGTCAGCTGGCGCAGGTGACTCGGTACGTCAGGTGCGCCAGCCAGACGCAAGCCTTCGCCCAGAGCCGTGGCGTCCTGGTGTTCCTTGGGCAGTAGAAGAAACTCGGGTGTGCCGGCTTTCTTCAGCAACGACAGCCGTGCATAGGGGATCGCATTGTCCAGCAGCAGCCCCATGAACGCAGGGTCGCTCCAGGCCGCTTCAGGCATGGCCAGCACGTGGTAGCAATTCTGCAAATCGTCCAGGCCGGCCTCATTCAAGCGGTAACGGACCAGATTGGCTGGCAGCTGTACCTCCAGCCCACGCCTGCGGGCGTAGGCAATTGCCCCGGCGAAGGACTCGCCTTGCATCTCACCTGACCAGAAGGTGCGCGAGCCACGCCAGTTGGCTTGACGCAACTCGATCGGCTCGCCAGCGAGAAAGCGCGGCAGTGCGAGGCTGATGGTCCTGACGAAATCTTTGTAACTGATGATGCGAACCTGCTTGCAGTGCTCGCTGGCCGCGTAGTCTTCGAAGCTTGCATAGCCTGGCGCCGGAAGCGGGCAGGCGAAACCGTCGATCATGCGCAGGTCGAAGGCCTGCAAGTGCTGCGTTTGCGCTTCCACGACCTGAGTCAGTGCTGCGTGGGCCTGGGCCTTGTCTTCCTGCACCGGGCCCGAGAGTGCGCCGCGAGGCAGGTTGAGCAGCAGCTGCAGTTGCGGGCCTTCGTGCCAGCAGATGCTCTTGACCGCGGCGGGCAGGGGTTTGAAGGGCAGGCGCAAGGCGCTCGCTCTGGCAAAGATCTGCCGTGAGCCACGCCCGAGCAGGCCCATGCGCTGAGCAAGAGCTGCCAGACGGCTGCTGAGGGTTGAGGATTCGGACAGGCTCATGGCCGACAGATCGTTCCTGAGGCGTCTATTGCAGTGTGGCAGACGCGCACGACTGTTGCCCATATGGCGCTGCGTAGCGCATGAGCGCCAGCGGCTGTACAGGTCTGTGGCAAAATAGCCGCATTCATTTGCGAGGGCGCCTCCATGCCCAGCTTGGTGCTGGATATTGCGTTATCGGCCGAACGATTGCAGGCCATCTATCGTGGCCACGCCAACCGGATTATGGCGCAAAGCCGAGACGGGCGCCGCGTCAGTTTGCCGGCCCACCACCTGCGGCCGTATCTGACCCACGCCGGCATCTATGGTTCCTTCGTGCTGGAATTCAGCAATACCGGCGAGTTGCTGAGCTTACGCCCTTTGGACTGATCTGGCGCGCTTGCCTCGCGCCGATGGTGCCAGCGCGGCTATAATCGCCGGTCTGCCAACCCTCTACCTGTCGAGCTAAGCCTGCCCATGTATTCCCTGGCCCGCGAGCTGCTGTTCAAACTGTCCCCGGAAACCTCTCACGAGCTGTCCATCGATCTGATCGGTGCCGGCGGCCGGCTGGGGCTCAATGGTTTGCTGACCAAGGCGCCGGCCAGCCTGCCGGTGAACGTGATGGGCCTGCAGTTCGCCAATCCCGTCGGTCTGGCGGCGGGGCTGGACAAGAACGGTGATGCCATCGATGGCTTCGCCCAGCTCGGTTTAGGTTTCGTCGAGATCGGTACCGTGACGCCGCGGCCGCAGCCGGGCAATCCCAAGCCGCGTCTGTTCCGTCTGCCCGAGGCCGAGGCGGTGATCAATCGTATGGGGTTCAACAACCACGGCGTCGATCATCTGCTGGCGCGGGTACGTGCCGCGAAGTTCAAGGGTGTGCTGGGCATCAATATCGGCAAGAACTTCGATACGCCGGTCGAGCGTGCGGTGGATGATTACCTGACCTGCCTGGACAAGGTCTACGCCCATGCCAGCTACGTCACGGTCAACGTCAGTTCGCCCAACACTCCAGGGCTGCGCAGCTTGCAGTTCGGCGATTCGCTCAAGGAGCTGCTCGAGGCGCTGCGTCGCCGTCAGGAAGACCTAACCCAGGAACATGGCAAGCGCGTGCCGCTGGCGATCAAGATTGCCCCGGACATGAGCGATGAGGAAACCGCGTTGGTCGCTTCTGCGCTATTGGGCGCGGATATGGATGCGGTGATTGCCACCAATACCACCCTCAGCCGCGAAGGCGTCGAGGGCCTGGCCCACGCCGACGAAGCTGGTGGTCTCTCCGGTGCGCCGGTGCGTGACAAGAGCACGCACATCGTCAAGGTGCTGGCTGGCGAACTGTCGGGCCGTCTGCCGATCATCGCGGTTGGTGGTATTACCGAGGGCAAGCACGCAGCGGAGAAGATTGCTGCAGGGGCGAGCCTGGTACAGATCTATTCGGGATTCATCTACAAGGGGCCGGCATTGATTCGCGAGGCGGTGGATGCGATTGCGGCGTTGCGCAAATAAGCGGCATGAATAAATAGGGCTCCCGAAGGAGCCCTTGGGCTTGCGCCCGCCGCCCGGAGGGGGTCGGCATGGTGAAGTCGGGTGTGATCCTGATCAGCCGACAGCGTGAAGTTCGTTGAGTCGATGAATACCGGCTGTGCCGGTCAGCCCATCCCAGTTGTCGCCGCGGCCCTCACGCCAGCCATTGAGCCAGGCCTGACGAACCGAGGGTAGGGTAAAGGGGCAGAGTTCGCGGGATTTACCATTGATGCCGTATTGATAGCCGCGCAAAAAAGCTCTTTCTAACGGATCACGCTTAAGTCTTCTCATAGGGTGTTGCCCTCACTGTTGACTGTTATGTCCCGTTGGCCCTGTAGCAGGGCCGGGCAGAAATCGTTCTGCCTACGAAAGCCCGCTGCCGGCGTGGCGGACTTTCTGTGCCTTCGCCGTTGCAGCGAAAGCCTTAGGTAGTGTTCTAACGAATGCACCGAGGGCTGTGAATGATCGATTTGTCATAAGGGCGTAACCTAAATGCGGGTCATGCCATAAGGGCGCTGGGAATATGTCCAGCCTCTGAGAGCGAAGCGCCGCCATAGCTGGCTGTGCGCGCCGATGCCTTCATTTTGCTAGTGCAAATGAGAGTGCTTACTTATTCCGACGAAGGGTCGCACTGTGACCTTTTGTCACTTATTTTGAGTCGAGGTGCGGCGAGGCACCTCCCTGATTGCCATAGGCAGCGGAACATTCATGTCTGATCGTTACGAAATCGTGCTGACCTGCCCCAAAGGGCTCGAAGGCCTGTTGCTGGAAGAGGCCAAGGCGCTGGGCCTGGAGGAGGCGCGTGAACAGACCGCCGCCGTCCGTGGGCAGGCCGAGATCGAGGTGGCCTACCGGCTGTGCCTGTGGTCGCGGCTGGCCAACCGCGTGCTGCTGGTACTGTCGCGCTTTGCCATGAACAACGCCGATGAGCTGTACGAAGGCGTCAAGGCGGTGGACTGGCAGGACCATCTTGAGCCGGCTGGCAGTCTGGCGGTGGAGTTCAGCGGCAATGGCTCCGGCATCGACAACACCCATTTCGGCGCGCTCAAGGTCAAGGATGCGATCGTCGACCGGCTGCGCACGGCTGGCGGCGAGCGTCCCAGCATCGACAAGCTCAACCCCGATTTGCGCGTGCATCTGCGCTTGGATCGCGGTGAGGCGGTGCTGTCTCTGGACCTCTCCGGGCACAGCCTGCACCAGCGGGGTTATCGTCTGCAGCAGGGCGCTGCGCCGCTGAAGGAAAACCTCGCCGCCGCGGTGCTGATTCGCGCCGGCTGGCCGCGTATCGCCGCCGAGGGCGGCGCGCTGGCCGACCCCATGTGCGGGGTGGGTACCTTCCTGATCGAGGCCGCGTTGATGGCTGCCGACATCGCGCCCAATCTCAAGCGCGAACGCTGGGGTTTTTCCAACTGGCTCGGGCATGTGCCGGCCATCTGGAAGAAGCTGCATGCAGAGGCCGAGCAGCGTGCTGCGGTGGGGCTGGCCAAGCCGCCGCTGTGGATTCGTGGTTATGAAGCCGACCCGCGTCTGATCCAGCCGGGGCGCAACAACGTCGAGCGCGCAGGCCTCTCGGATTGGGTGAAGATCTACCAGGGTGAGCTGGGCAGTTTCGAGCCGCGTCCGGACCAGAATCAGAAAGGCCTGGTGATCAGCAACCCGCCCTATGGCGAACGCCTGGGCGACGAAGCCAGTCTGCTGTACCTCTATCAGAACCTTGGTGAGCGTCTGCGTCAGGCCTGCCTGGGTTGGGAAGCGGCGGTGTTCACCGGCGCACCGGAGCTGGGCAAGCGCATGGGCCTGCGCAGCCACAAGCAGTACTCCTTCTGGAACGGTGCACTGCCGTGCAAGCTGTTGCTGATCAAGGTGCAGACCGAACAGTTCGTCACCGGTGAGCGACGCACCAAGGCAGCCGCCGAGCCCCTGGCCGAAGCACCGCAGCAGGCGCGTCTGTCCGAAGGCGGGCAGATGTTCGCCAACCGTTTGCAGAAGAACCTCAAGCAACTGGGCAAGTGGGCGCGCCGCGAAGGCATCGAGTGTTACCGTCTGTACGATGCCGACATGCCGGAGTACGCCCTGGCGGTCGACCTCTATGGCGACTGGGTGCATGTGCAGGAATACGCCGCGCCGCGTTCGGTCGATCCGGACAAGGCTCAGGCGCGTCTGCTCGACGCGCTGGCGGCAATCCCGCAGGCGCTGGGGGTGGCGCAGAATCGTGTGGCGATCAAGCGTCGTGAGCGCCAGACCGGCACCAAGCAGTATCAGCGTCAGGCTGCCCAGGGGCAGTTCATGGAGGTCAGTGAGGGCGGGGTCAAGCTGCTGGTCAATCTCACCGACTATCTGGATACCGGGCTGTTTCTCGATCACCGCCCGCTGCGCCTGCGCATCCAGCGCGAGGCAGCCGGCAAGCGCTTCCTCAACCTGTTCTGCTACACCGCAACGGCGACCGTGCATGCGGCCAAGGGCGGAGCACGCAGCACCACCAGTGTCGATCTGTCGAAAACCTACCTGGACTGGGCGCGGCGCAACCTGTCGCTCAACGGTTTTTCCGACAAGCATCGTCTGGAGCAGGGGGATGTGATGGCCTGGCTGGGCGAGGATCGCGGTGAGTACGATCTGATCTTCATCGATCCGCCGACCTTCTCCAACTCCAAGCGCATGGAGGGTGTGTTCGATGTGCAGCGCGACCATGTCGAGTTGCTCGACATGGCCATGGCTCGCCTGGCGGGTGGCGGTGTGCTGTATTTCTCCAACAACTTCCGCAAATTCCAGCTCGAGGAGAGTCTGGTGGCGCGTTACCAGGTCGAAGAAATCAGCGCGCAGACCCTGGATCCGGATTTTGCCCGCAACCCGAAGATCCACCGGGCCTGGCGTTTCACTGCGCGCTGACTGCTACAAAAATCGTCAGCGCTTGGGCTGCTGGTAGGTTTCCAGCAGAACCTGGTCAAGGACCGAGGCGGCGCCCCAGGGTTTGGGGTCGTTGAGGATGGCGACCACGGCCCAGTCCTGACCATTGCTGTCGCGGCTGTAGCCGGCGATGGCACGCACATTGTTCAGAGTGCCGGTCTTGATGTGCGCCTCGCCCACCAGCGGTGTGCGTTGCAGACGCCGGCGCATGGTGCCGTCCATCGCCACCAGCGGCATGGAACTGCGGAATTCCGCTGCATAGGGGCTGCGCCAGGCAGCCTGGAGAATCTGCGCCATCTCGCGGGCGCTGATGCGCTCGGCGCGTGACAATCCGGAGCCGTTCTCCATCACCAGATGCGGTGCGGTAATGCCCTTGCGTGCCAGCCAGTTGCGGATGACCCGCTGCGCAGCCATGGCGTCGTCCTGATCGGCTTCGGTACGGAATTGTGCACCGATGCTGAGGAACAGCTGCCGGGCCATGGTGTTGTTGCTGTACTTGTTGATGTCGCGGACGATCTCCACCACATCCGGTGAAAAGGCGCGTACCAGCATGCGCGCATCGTCCGGGACGATGCCCTGGCGGTCCTTGCCGAGAATCTTGCCGCCCAGTTCCTGCCAGATGCCACGTACCGCGCCTGCGGCGTAGCTGGGGTGATCCAGCAGAGACAGATAGGTCTGCGCGCTGCAGCCTTCGGCCAGCTGGCCGCTGACGATCAGTGTGGTGCCGTCGAACTGGTCCACCGTGTTGTAGCGAATGTCCGGCCAGGATGGGCACTTGCCGGCCTTGAGCAGACGCACCTGATTGTCGATGCGTATCGATGCGATGGGTGGGTCCATGGCGATACTCACCTTGCCGTCTTCGGCACGGGTGATGAAGCGTTGCGCCTTGAGGTTGACCAGCAGCGAGTCCGGGTTTACCAGGAAGGGCTTGTTGGCGTCGCCGCCGTCGTCATTGAAGGCCGGCAGCTGAGGGGCGACGAAGAAGCTGCGATCCAGCACCAGATCGCCCTGGACCTGACGTACGCCGTTGATGCGCAGGTCGCGCAGCAGCAGCCAGAGCTTTTCCATGTTCAGTTTCGGGTCGCCGCCACCCTTGAGGTAGAGATTGCCGTGCAGCACGCCGTCCTTCAGGGGGCCGTCGGCATAGAACTCGGTCTGCCACTGATGATTGGGGCCCAGCAGTTCCAGTGCCGCGTAGGTGGTCACCAGCTTCATGGTGGAGGCCGGGTTGACCGAAACATCGGCGTTGAACTGCAGGCCACCGGTCTGCCCGCCCAGGGGGACGGTCATCACTGACAGCGAATTGTCGGGGATCTTGTTGGCCTTGAGCGCCTGCTCCACCTTGCTCGGTAGTGTGGCGCCGGCGGCGTGGCAGGAGAGGGCGAGGGGGAGAAGCACGGCGCTCAGCGCCAGTTGGCGAAACCGCTGAATCATGTACAGAACCTTCCGCAGCCAGGCGGGAGTAACGAAGGAGACAGACAAGCGACAGTCCGGCTCGGAGAAAAGTTGCCGATATTATGCCGCAAGAGCCGGTCCGCAGTCGGCCCCGTCCGCCTGGAAACCTCGCGACAGACAGCAGGTGTTCGGCCTCGACGGGGACCGCTCGGGACACAAAACGGGCGCTCGGCCGGCGAAACTGCTAGAGTGCCGCGCGTTATCACCTTTGAGGATTGTTTCATGGCGACCAACCGTTCCCGCCGTCTGCGCAAGAAGCTCTGTGTCGATGAATTTCAGGAGCTGGGCTTCGAGCTGACCCTGAACTTCAAGGCCGACCTGAGCGACCAGACTCTCGACGATTTCGTCGATCAGTTCCTCGACCAGGCCATTGCCGGCAATGGTCTGGATTACGTGGGTGGCGAAGACTACGGTCTGGTCTGCCTGGCCAAGCGTGGCTCGGTCAACGAGGAGCAGCGCGCCGCCGTCGAAGCCTGGCTGAAGGGCCGTGACGAGCTGCAGAACTACGAGATCAGCCCGCTGCTGGACGTCTGGTATCCGGAAAACCCGATCAACCAGGCCTGATCGCGATCTGGCGCCGGGTTCTCCGGCGCCTTGCGCTATGGGCAGTTTCCCTGCCTGTTGCCGACGTGCGGGGCACCGGGTGCAGCCTAGGTGCTCTCGACCTTTTCCAGTAGCAATTGCTCATCTACTTCATCGATCTGTTCGGGTTGCATGAACCGCTCGGCGTAATGCCGATGGATGCCGCTGCGGAGGAACAGAGCGAACAGCTGCGGGTCGATGTGCGCTCCCTTGCACATGGCGACCATGATGTTCAGCGCCTCTGACAACGTCTTGCCCTTCTTGTAGGGTCGATCCACCGCCGTCAGGGCTTCGAAGATATCGGCGATGGCCATCATCCGTGCCGGCAAACTCATTTGCTCGCGCGTCAGACGCTTGGGATAGCCGCTGCCGTCCATCTTTTCGTGATGGCCGCCGGCGATCTCGGTGACGTTCTGCAGGTGTTTGGGGAAGGGCAGGCGGTCGAGCATCAGGATGGTCTGCACGATGTGGTGATTGATGATGTAGCGCTCCTCGGCCGTCAGGGTGCCGCGCGCGATGCTCAGGTTGTGCAACTCGCCCCGGTTGAACTTGTATGTTGGCACTTCCAGCTTGAAGCCCCAGCGGTTGTCCGGGGCGATCAACTCCTGCTCCGGTCGCTCAATCAGGTGATCGAGACGGTCTGCCAGCAGCGGTTCTTCCACCGGCAGGCTGGCCGGCGCCGAGCGCTCCAGACGCTTGGCCTCTTCCCAGGACACTCCCAGCCGGTTATCGAGGGTTCGCAGCCAGCGACGTTCGGCGATCTGCCGCAGGCGCTGCTGATCGGCATCGGCCATGGCCTCGCCCCCTAGGTTGATGCGCGCGATGAAGGCGAATTCGTCGTCCAGCTCGCTCACCAAGCGGTCGCGCAGCGCAGCCAGTGCGCTTTCCTCCCCGCCTTCGGCACGACCACGCCAGTAGGCTATCCAGGCATCGCGCTTGAGTACCTCGAAGCGCATGCGAACCTCGTGAATTCGGTCGTAGAGCGTTTCCAGCTTGGTCGCCTTGTCCACCACGTATTCGGGCGTGGTGACCTTGCCGCAATCGTGTAGCCAGGCGGCAATGTGCAGGGCTTCCCATTCTTCTTCGCTGGGGTTGTAGTCACGAAACTCGGGGGCGTCACTCTCGGCGGCAGCGTGCGCCAGCATCAGGGTGATTTCCGGTACCCGCTGGCAGTGACCGCCGGTATAGGGGCTCTTGGCGTCGATGGCGTCCGCGATCAGCTGGATGAAGGCGTCGAGCAACTGTTTCTGCCGCGCCAGCAGACGCTGGCTTTCGATGCACAGGGCGGCGCTGCCCGAGACTGCTTCGACGAAGGCGATACGGTCCGGGCTGAGCATGCTTTCGCAGTCCTCGCCGGTATCGCGTTGCAACAGCACCAGCACACCCACGGTATCGCCCTGGCGGTTGTGCAGACCGGTGGCGATCAGGTGCAGGCGCGGACTGTCCATGGCCGATAGCAGTCTTTGAAAACTGCCTGCCTGATCGAAGCCGATGGAGGTGGCAACGCTCTCGCCGCTGGCCGGGCGTTGCAGCCAGTCGGGCAGGGTCGGATCGTCCTGATTGAGCGCGTGGATCCCCAATTCGGCGAGGTTGCGGCCCTGACCATCGATCACCAGGCTTTGCGGTTCCAGCCGGCCGCTGTCGTTGTCACGCAGGTAGAGCAGCCCGCCCTGGGCCTTGCTGATGGATACCGTGGCGTCCATCACCCGCTTGATCAGGGCATCGAAATGGGTTTCCGCGGAAAGGCTGGCGGCGATATCGAGGAAGCTCGACAGGGTGTCCTTCATGCTGCTCATCGACACCGCCAACTGATCCACCTCGAGAATCGGTGAGCGTCCGCTGGCCGGATGGCTAAAGTCGAAGCGGCGGATGGCCTGAGCTTCCTCTACCAGGGCACAGAGGGGTTTGACCACCAGGCGCGAGGTGAGCCAACCCAGCGGCAGGCACAACAGCAGGGTGGTCAGGGTGATCAATGCGCCCTGCCAGCGGATGCGGTAAGCCTCGGCCAACAGCTCCTGTTCGGGCACCAACAGGGCCAGATGAAGTCCCTGTGGGCCGCCTTCCTGAATATGGCGGTGGGCCATGGCCCAGCGCTGCCTGGCCAGCTCGATGATGCCCTCGTCCTGTTTGTTGAGCTGACCTGAGAGCAGTTCACCCAGTGCCGGGTTGAGCTCGCTGACCTGGACCAGCGATATCTCGCCGTCGACCTCCCTGAGCAGGCGGCTGCTATCGGGGTAGGCCACCGCGTTGCCGTCGTTGTCGGCCAGCACCACCTGGCTATTGGGTGTGACTCGGTGGTTCGCCAGCGTGGCAGAGAGATCGTCGAGGGTAAGGTCGGCTGCGATCACGGTGGTCAGGCCGCTGCGCCTGGCCAGGGTGGTGCCGATTTCCTGGGTTGAGAAGAATGGATAGGGCGCGGTGGTGATCTGCCCACCGTCATCGCGGGCGCGCCTGAACCAGTTGCGCCGCCTTGGATCGAAAGGCTCGTTGAGATTCTGTCTTCGGGTGAGCTGGTTCAGCGAGCCGTCATAGAACAGATAGTCGCTCTCGGTTCCGGCGCTGCTGCGGTCGATGGTCCAGACCTGATAGGTAGCATTGGCCGGTGCATTGAAGTGCTGTTTGAGTTGCTCGCTGTGCAGCGGCCTGACCATGAAGAAATCGCCGTCCTCATAACCGAGGTAGATCGAGGCCAGCTTGGGATTGTCGCGCAGTGCCTGGGCAAGCAGCGGCAGCATCTTCAGGCGTTCATCGAGGGTGGTAGCCTGGGTGGCGGGGTTTAGTGCCAGCAGGCTGAGCAGGTGACGGATGGGGCGATAGGTGCTGTCCAGGTCGCGCTGCACGTCGTGCTGGATGCGTTCGAAGAGTGTCGAGCTGCTGGAGAAGATCAGCTGGCTGGTTTGCTGGTAATTGAACAGCCCCAGTACGACACCGGTGAGCAGCAGCAGAAGGGTGAACAGAACGCTGATATGAACGTGTAGTGGAAAACGGCGTTCACGCGCAACGGTGGTATTGACCATCACACTTCACTCCTTGAGGGCGCGGCAGGCTTTCAAAGCATAGTGAAGAGTGAGCGAATGTGCCGAAACGTTATAAGGACTGTTGCGACCTGTCCCCGGTGTTTCTGGGTTTGTTCAGTTGCAGGCGCAGGCCATGTACCAGAAGGGCTACCGTCAGGGTCAGCGCGACACCGATCAGCGCGTTGAGCAGGCGTACCTCCGCCCGGTCCCAGTCCTGCGCCAGGCTCTCGGTCAGCAGCACGAAGCAGAGGCTGGTCTGCAGCACGAACAGGCCGTAGTGATTGGCTTGCAGCGCGCGACTGAGGATGACCAACAGCAGCAGGGTCATCACCATCATCGGCGGGCTTTGCAGGTTGTGGCCGAAGAGGATCAGCAAGCCGGCCGCAGCGAGGCTGGCCAGGCTGGCCTGCAGCGCGCGCACCAGGCTGCCCTGGAACTCCAGTTGCAGCGTGCTGATGACGGTGAGCGTCAGCCAGTAACCGCGCGACAGCCCAGCCAGGTTGACGATCAGGCCGGAGGCGGCGAAGGCCAGCATGCAGGCCAGCGCGTGCAGGCGCCATTGCTGACGGGGCAGACGCTGAGCGTGACGCTTGAGCGCCTTGAGAACGGCGAGAAAACGCGGCATGTACGGCCACATGCGCAGACCGTGCAGGCCGCGCAGGCCGAAAGCCAGCAACGTGACCCACAACCCGCCGAGGATGAACAGCATGGCCACTGCGTAGGGGTTGTGCAGGTTGCCGATGCCAAACTGCCCCTGGCCCAGGCACAGGCAGATGCACAGACCGATGCCCAGCTTGGCGGCCTCGCTGCCGAAGCGTTGCAGCCAGGCCAGCAGGAGGCCGAATGCGGCGAAAATGCCCAGGCTGGCAAGTGGATGGCTGGCGCCCCAGAAACCCAGGCCGGCGCTGCAGGCACCGAGAACGGTCAGTAGCAGCATGCGCAGCATGCCGAAGCGGTGCAGCGGATTGGCCTGGGCGGCCTGGAAGGCACCGGCCGATGCCCAGAGGAAGCCGCTGTGAGCGGTGAACAGACCGAGCAGCAGCGGCAGGGCGCAACCCAGCCCGGCGATCACCGCCGGGCCCCAGGCCGGCGGACCGGCATGCCAGGTAAAACTGTTGCGGATCAGCTTCTTCATGTGCGCCTGTCGTCAGACCGGGCTCGAGCGGCCGGTCATTTCCCTCGCCATTTCCGTAGCGTAGCTGTCGGTCATGCCGGCGATGAAATCGATCACCCGCATGAACGAGCGATACAGCGGCCAGCCCGGTTCCGGAGCGTAGTAGCTGAGCAGGTCGAGAATACGTCGGTGCTTGAATGACAGCGGGCGACCGCTGTGCTGTTCCAGTGCCGCACCGCAGAAGGCATTGAGGAGAATTTCCAGCGTGGTATAGGCGCCGATCTCGTGCAGCGTCTTGCGCTTGTCGTGGAAGATCTTTTCCCGCGCCAGAGACTTTGCGCTCTGTACGCAGCGCTTGGCCGCGCCGTGCATGTGTTCCACCAGGTCGCCCTGCAGGGTGCCGGCGAGCAGCGCGTGCTGCTGTTCGACGAAGGCGCCGGCAGCGGCGTTGGTCAGATGCTCGATGGCCTTGCCGCGCAGGATTGCCAGTTTGCGTCGACGCGAATCTCTTGGGCCCAGCTGGCGGTAGGTTTCCGGCAGATCGTCGCCTACCAGATCGAGCAGCAGCGCCTCGACTTCGGTGTAGTCGAGCAGCTCCATCTCTACGCCATCTTCCAGATCGATCAGGCCGTAGCAGATGTCGTCTGCTGCCTCCATCAGATAGACCAGCGGATGACGCGCCCAGCGCTGGGCCTCCAGTTGCGGCAGCTCGAGCTTGGCGGCGATCTGTTCGAGCAGCGGCAGTTCGCTCTGGTAACAGCCGAACTTGTGTTTCTTGTAGCCCTGGGCATCGGCGTGGCGGGCCGTCCAGGGGTACTTGAGGTAGGTGCCGAGGGTGGCGTAGGTCAGCCGCGTGCCGCCGTCGAACTGGTGGTATTCCAGTTGGGTGAGCACACGAAAGCCCTGCGCATTGCCTTCGAAATTGAGAAAGTCGCAGCGCTCGGCATCGCTCATCGCATCCAGCCAGCCGCGTCCGGCGGCCTGCTGGAACCAGTGGCGAATGGCATCTTCGCCGGAGTGGCCGAACGGCGGGTTGCCGATGTCATGGGCCAGGCAGGCGGACTGCACCACCATGCCCAGATCGCTGGGTGTGCACCAGTCCGGCAGTTCCTCACGCAGCATCTCGCCGACACGCATGGCCAGGGAGCGACCGACGCAGCTGACTTCCAGTGAGTGGGTCAGGCGGGTGTGGATATGGTCGTTGCTGGAAACCGGATGCACCTGCGTCTTGCGCCCCAGGCGGCGGAAGGCACCGGAGAAGATGATGCGGTCATGATCCTTGTGAAAGGGACTGCGTCCGAGCTCTGCCGAGCTGGGAGCGGGTTTGCCAAGACGTTCGCGGGTAAGCAGGGTGTGCCAATCCAAGGCCGATCCTCGCCAGGTTGATCCGGACTCCTAGCTTGGTTGTTCGTGCCGCCGCCTGCAACCCCGGCTTGGCTACAGGCCCGCAGCGTCGATGTCCACCAGCAGCAGGCGGCGACCGTTGTCGATGAACTGGCCCGCGGTCAGGCAGTACTGGTTGGTAGTGGCGTCACGGTAGGTGGTGGAAAGGGTCAGGCGCCGTTCTTCCCAGCCTTCGGCCAGCAACTGGTAGAAGTAGGGACGCCACGACCAGTTGTGCCCGAGGTAGCGGTCATCGACGTGCCAGGCTTGCTGGCGCCATTCCAGATTCGGCGTCAGCTGGGTGCCGTGGCGATCGCACTGATAGATGCGCAGCAGCCAGGGATAGCTGTCCGGTGCGCTCAGTTGTGTCGCCGGTGCGCCGCTTTCGGCCCACAGCCTGAGTTCGGTCATCAATGCGGTGAGCTGTTGACGCAGGCTGACCAGGCGCGCGCGCTCCGCGAGCTTCTGCTGCACGTAGCTGTCGCGCAGGCGCGCGAAACGGCCGACGAAGGCATCGCTGGCGAACAGTGCCTCTTCCGGTTTGGCGAACAGGAAACCCTGTACGTAACGGGCGCCGCATTCCAGGGCGAAGTTCAGTTCGGCTTCGGTTTCCACCCCTTCGGCGATGATCCAGCAGCCGGTCTTCTCCGCCATCTGCGCCAGGGCCTTGACCACCTCACCGCTGGGGCCGCCGCGCGCTGCCTCCTGAAACAGACGCATGTCCAGCTTGAGAATGTCCGGCTGCAGCGCCAGCACGCGGTCGAGCTGCGAGTAGCCGGCACCGAAGTCGTCAATGGCGATACGTGCGCCTGCTTCGCGGTAGCGGGCGACCACATCGGGCAGGCGCTGGCTGGCGCCGCCCAGTTCGGTGATCTCGAAGACGATACGCGTCGGATCGATGCCGCTGCGCTGCAGCTGGATCAGGCTCGGCAGCGGTTGTGCAGGGCGCAGGCGGCTGATCCAGCGAGGTGAGATGTTCAGGCTGAGAAACCAGTCGGCAGGCGCCTGGTGGAAGCGATTCAGGGCATTCTCGCGCACCTGGCGATCGAGACGTCGCAAGGCGGCCGGTGGGGTTTTCGGATCGGCGAAAAGCGGTCCGGCAGAATGCGCCTGGCCGGCGGCGTCACGCAGCCGGGCCAGCGCCTCGACACCGGCGATGCGGCCGGTGGCAGTGTCGATAAAGGGTTGGAAGACGGCAAACGGCAGTCCGTCGATCACCTGTGATGTCCTTAGCGCTCAGCGGTTGAGCCACCTGGTGGTGGCAGGGGGCTCAACCTAGCAAGATCGCGGCCAGCCTGGCGCTATCGAGTGGGTGGGCGCCCACTCTCTCGTTGCATGCGTCGCAGCAGTGGCATGACGATCAGCGCCAGGCGCAGCCAGCGGCGCCAGCCACGTTTGCGGCCGAACAACCCGGCCAGGGCCAGAGCACCGCCAGTGAGCAAAAATGGTGCATTGCCTGCGCGCAGGCGCTGCCCGTATTCGCGTACCTGCTGCAGCGGATGGGCGACCTGCAGGAGTTCATTGCGCAGCTCCTGGCGATGCATCTCCAGGCGCATGCGCAGCACGGCCTTACGCATTTCACGGCGCGACGCGCCCGGGGGAATGTTGGGGGTCATGGCAGCAGTTGCTCGCGGTCGCGTTGCAGTTCTTCCAGAGTGGCGCTGAAGGGCGTCTCGGCATTGTGCAGGCTTACCAGCAGCCAGGTAGCACAACCGATCAGGCCTGCTGCGTAGAACAGACACAGGCCGGTCGCGACCAGCAGACGGTGGCTGTCCCAATAGAGGATGAGCAGCAGCGCCGACAGTCCGATCAGTAGCAGCAGGGCGAACGCCAGGCTCAGGCTTCCCAGCATCAGCGCGCGCAGCGCCTGGTTGCGCTGGTCTTCGAGTTCGTGGGCCAGCAGCGCCACGTGGCCTTGAAACAGGCCCAGCAGCGCGGCACCCAGACGTCGTGGGGATGGTCCGTTGGACATGGGCGTGGTCAACGGCGGCTGATCAGCATGCCGAGCACCAGGCCGATGGCGGCCGACAGACCTAGCGCCTGCCACGGATGCTTGTGCACGTAGTCCTCAGTGGCATCGACGGCGATCTTGCCCTGCTGGCGCAAGTTGGCTTCGGCGTCGTGCAGGGTTTCCCGCGCGCGATCCAGGCTGCTGCGGATGTCGTCGCGCAGCGCTTCGGCCTGTTCGCCGGCAAGACTGGCGGAGTGTTGCAGGAGCTTCTCGGTGTCGCTGACCAGAGCCTGGAACTCGTCCAGCAGGGCGTCCTTGGTGCTTGGAGTAGCGGCTTTGCGTGGCATGGTGAGCAGTCCTCTGCGTTGTGTATGTATGGTTTACGAGTGCTCTGCGGCGTGAAGGGTTCCACAAGAATAGTCGTTAAGTGATTTGTCCGGCGTTTGATCCGGCAGATTGCACTGTGCTGTTGGCGAAGGCCGGCAAGTGCCCTGCAATGGGGTTTTCAGGCGCGGCTCAGGGGACTTAATTCATGACGCCATGCTTCATTGGGGTGCATGGCTATGGGGGTTGCTCTGATATGGTGCGCTTTCTCTGCTTGCGAAGTTTTCCGGCCCAATGGAGAACATCACAGTGTCGGGAGCACCTTGAGCATTCATCTGAGCGAGGAAGGAAATGCACCACTGCCGATCTGTCGATCCATTAGGGCGGGGCAGTGAATCAGGGGTGAATATCTGTCGGACGCCACTGATCGGCGTTCGGAGCGGGCAATAAAAAACCGGGCATGTGCCCGGTTTTCATGTTCGTGTGCCGATCAGTCGCGGCGACCTTCCACCGCCTTGCCGGCGACGGTACCGTCCTTGAGCATGATCTGATATTCCTTGCCGTCGGTTTCCACCTGATGCAGGCGCACCAGCAGGTGGCCCCAGTCCTTGGCGAACCACAGTACGGTCTTGCGGTTGCTCTGGGTGGGGTCGCGCACGCGCTCGACCTTGATTGCATCGATCAGACCGGCCTTGGTGCGCACCACTTCTTCGCCCAGTACGCGGAAGTCGTAGGTTTCGATTTCGTCACCATCGACCACCTGATAGCTCGCGCTCTTCTTGCCGGCGGCAACGTCCTGCTGCAGGGCGATCTGGTAGGTCGACTTGTCCAGCAGGCCGCGATTGAGTGGCAGGCGCACGGCATCGCCACGATCACTGCCGATGACCTGTTTCTGTTCCCAGTCGAAGTCCTGCTCGACCTTCTTGCCTTTGCCCAGGCCGCTGCGGTTGAGGCGGTAGGTGAGCGGCAGCAGGGCGCCGTTGTCGACGCGGAAGGTGCTCTCTTCGGTGAGGCCGGCAACCAGCATCGAAGCTTCGAAGTTGAGCGTCCAGCGGCCGTCGCTCTCGCGCTTGAGGCTGCGCTCGGCGCTGCCGCTTACCGGTAACTGCTTCCAGTCCGCGGTGTAGCTGGCGGAGAAAGGCTGCAACTCATCGGCCAGGGCTGGCAGGGCGAACAGTGTCAGGGCGAACAGCAGGGCACGACGCATAGAGTCTCCTAGGTTCGAATCAGGTGACCGCTGGCTGGCAGCGGCTGGCCATCCAGCATTGCGCCTTGCGCGGCAAGACGCAAGCGGCCTTCGGCAAACCAGCGTACGGCCAGGGGATAGATCTGGTGTTCCTGCTGGTGCACCCGGCTGGCCAGACTTTCGGCCGTGTCGTCTGCCATCACTGGCAGCACAGCTTGTACGACCAGAGGGCCACCATCGAGTTCCTCGGTGACGAAGTGCACGCTGCAGCCGTGTTCGCCATCGCCGGCCTCCAGCGCCCGCTGGTGGGTGTGCAGTCCCTTGTGCCTGGGGAGCAGTGACGGGTGGATGTTCAGCAGGCGACCGGCGTAGTGCTGGACGAAGCCCGGCGTGAGAATGCGCATGAAACCGGCCAGTACGACAAGGTCGGGCTGATGCGCGTCGATGGCCCGGATCAGGGCCGCATCGAAGGCTTCGCGGCCGTCGAACTGCTTGTGGTCAAGCAGTTCGGTCGCGATGCCGGCCTGTTTCGCCCGTTGCAGACCGTAGGCATCGGCGCGGTTGGAGATAACCGCAGCGATACGGGCCGGATTGCCGTCGTGGGCGATGCTGTCGATCAGCGCCTGCAGATTGCTGCCTGATCCGGAGATCAGGACGACGACATTGCAGGACATCAGTGGGCTTTCAGGTTGTTCAGCTGAACCTGGGCTGCACCTTCTGCCGCCTCGGTGATCTGGCCGATGACCCAGGGGGCTTCGCCGCTGGCGCGCAGGCTGGCCAGGGCCGTCTCGACCTGGTCCTGGGCGACGCAGATGACCATGCCGACGCCGCAGTTCAGCACGCGGTGCATTTCGTGCTCGTCGACGTTGCCTTTTTCCTGCAGCCAGTCGAACACCGCCGGGCGGGTCCAGCTGGCGACGTCGATAACGGCCTGGGCACCTTGCGGCAGTACGCGAGGGATGTTGTCCAGCAGACCACCACCGGTGATGTGGGCCATGGCCTTGACCGCACCGGTGTCCTTGATCAGCTTGAGCAGCGGCTTGACGTAGATGCGGGTCGGTGCCATCAGCAGATCGGCCAGGGCCTTGCCGTCCAGTTGTACCTGCTCGATGTCGGCGCCGGAGACTTCGATGATCTTGCGGATCAGCGAGTAACCATTGGAGTGCGGGCCGGACGAGGGCAGGGCGATCAGCGCGTCGCCGGTGACCACCTTCGAGCCGTCGATGATTTCGCTCTTCTCCACCACGCCGACGCAGAAGCCGGCCAGGTCGTAGTCTTCGCCTTCGTACATGCCCGGCATTTCGGCGGTTTCACCACCGACCAGGGAGCAGCCGGCCAGCTCGCAGCCGGCGCCGATGCCGGTGACCACGGTGGCGGCCACGTCGACGTTGAGCTTGCCGGTGGCGTAGTAGTCGAGGAAGAACAGCGGCTCGGCGCCGCACACGACCAGGTCGTTGACGCACATGGCGACCAGATCCTGGCCGATGCTGTCGTGCTTGTTCAGGTTCAGCGCCAGGCGCAGCTTGGTGCCGACACCGTCAGTACCGGACACCAGTACCGGTTGCTTGTAGCCGGCCGGGATCTCGCACAGGGCGCCGAAACCGCCCAGGCCACCCATGACTTCCGGACGGGCAGTGCGCTTGGCGACGCCTTTGATGCGCTCGACCAGGGCTTCACCTGCATCGATATCGACGCCTGCGTCCTTGTAGCTGATGGAGGGTTGCTTGCTCATAGATCCGGGCCTTTGGATGGGGAGTTCGTGTAGGCGCCGACGTGGCGCAGGCTCTTGCGGGGAGCCCGGCGCGCGTACCGGCTGGCGAAGGCGCGCGATTTTATCAGGCTTGCCCGGTAGCGGCCACTCGCGTGCATGCCCTTCGTCGCAGGCATTGGCTCTGGTTGCCGGGGCAGGGGCGGCTGTTTAAGGTATAGGCCTTTGCGCACCTATCCCTTCGCGAGAGTTCGCCCAATGCGTCTGTCTGTCCGCCTGATGATCTTCTGTCTGTCCTTCCTGAGCCTGTCGGCATTGGCCGCGCCGGTTGCCGGCCTGTATCAGGTGCGTGAGCCCGTGGCGGATGAGCAACCGGAAAGCCGTGACGCGGCCATGCAGAAAGCCCTGCAGACCCTGGTGCTGCGCCTGACCGGCGATGCCAGGGCGTTGCAGAACCCTGCGCTGGAAGGGTTGCGCAAGGACCCGCAGCAGATCGTCAGCCAATACGGTGTCGAAGATAATGCGCTGGTGGTCGAGTTCGATCCGGCCAGTACCGATCGGCAGTTGCGCCAGGCGGGCCTGGCCCTGTGGGGCGCCAACCGCCCGGCCATTCTCACCTGGTGGCTCAGTGAATCGCCTGAGGGCAGTCAACTGATTGGCGAGAGCCAGAATGCCTCGGCATCGTTGCGCGACGCTGCCCGGCATCGCGGTCTGCCACTGCGTCTGCCGCTGGCAGATCTGAGCGAGCAGGCGCTGGCCAGTGCCGATGTCTTGCTGGCCAACGATCCGCAGGCACTGCGCGAGGTATCCGAGCGTTATGGTGCCGACGCCCTGCTCGCGGTACGGGCAAACGAAAGCGGTGGCAAATGGCAGGCCATCTGGCGCGTGTGGCTGGGGGACGAGCGTGAACAGGGCAAGGCCGAGGGCGCCGACCTGGATGCGCTGGCCGATGCGCTGATGCTCGCCGTTGCCGAACGCCTGGCGCCTCGTTTCGTCGTCAAGCCCGGAGCGGCGCAAAGCCTGACGCTGGTGATCGAGGGGGCTGATCTTGAGCGTTTCGCGGCGCTGGAGCGTTTGCTCGAGCCATTCGCCGCGCGCCTGCAGGAGATCGACGGTCAGCGTCTGGTTTATCAGGTCAGTGCCAGCCCGGAACAACTGCGCGCGCAACTGGCACTGGCCCAATTGCAGGAGGTCAGTGAGCCGCTGGATGCCGCCGAGTCCGTGGATAACCCGGAGGGCACCGCCGGTGAGGCTCCGCAAGTGAAGCCGCGCACCGATCAGCTGCGCTTTCGCTGGTAGAATTTCCGCGTCAAGACCCAGCCCAGTTCCACGGCGCCCTTGCAGGCGTCGTTTCGCATCGAGGACGCGAACATGACCGATTCCACCCGCTGGCTATGGATGGCCGGGCTGTTTCTGCTCGGCTGGCTGCTGTACCTGTTGCACCCGATTCTTTCCCCGTTTCTGGTGGGCATCCTGCTGGCCTATCTGGGGGACCCACTGGTCGATCGCCTCGAACGTCACCGTTTGTCGCGCACCGGCGGGGTGGTGGTGGTTTTCACCCTGTTCGCCCTGCTGTTGCTGATTCTCCTGCTGGTGCTCGTGCCCATGCTGGGGCGCCAACTGGTGCGCCTGTATCAGCTGGCGCCGGAGATGCTCGACTGGTTGCAGGGCACAGCACTGCCCTGGTCGCAAGCGCACCTCGGGTTGCAGGATGACGTGCTGCAGCTCGATCAGCTCAAGCAGGTGTTCGCCGACAACATCGGCAAGACCACCGATGTGCTCAAGGTCGTGCTGGCTCAGGCCACGTCCTCGGGGCTGGCGCTGCTGGCCTGGCTCGGCAATCTGTTTCTGGTCCCGGTGGTGAGCTTCTACCTGATGCGTGACTGGGATGTGCTGGTCGAGCGCGTGCGAGGGTTGCTGCCACGTCAGCGCGAGGGGCTGGTGGTCCGGCTGGCCGGTGAATGCCACGAGGTGCTTGGCGCGTTCCTGCGCGGTCAGTTGCTGGTGATGCTGGCGCTGAGCGTGATCTATTCCGCTGGCCTGATGCTGGTGGGGCTGGAGCTCGGGCTGTTGATCGGCGTGTTGGCCGGCCTGGCGAGCATCGTGCCCTATATGGGTTTCATCGTCGGCATCGGCGCGGCGCTGAGTGCGGCGCTGTTCCAGTTCGGCCTCGAGCCCTATCCGCTGATCGGCATCGGTGTGGTGTTCATGATCGGCCAGTTGCTCGAAGGCATGGTGCTGACGCCCATGCTGGTGGGGGACCGCATCGGTCTGCATCCGGTGGCGGTGATCTTCGCCATTCTCGCCGGTGGGCAGCTGTTCGGCTTTACCGGTGTGCTGCTGGCCCTGCCGGTTGCTGCGGTGATCATGGTTCTGCTGCGCCATGCTCATGATTTGTATAAACTTTCCGGCCTTTACGGAGAGTCCAACAGCGGTTCCGATGAACCGCCGAGCCCTGCATGAAACCTATCCAGCTGCCTCTGGGGGTGCGTCTGCGTGACGACGCCACCTTCGCCAACTACTATCCCGGCGCCAATGCCGCGGCCCTGGGTTATGTCGAGCGCCTGTGCGAGGCCGATGCCGGCTGGACCGAGAGCCTGATCTACCTGTGGGGCGCCGAAGGCGTCGGGCGCAGTCATCTGTTGCAGGCGGCCTGCCTGCGTTTCGAGCAGCGGGGCGAGGCAGTGGTCTATCTGCCGCTCGGTGAGGTGGTGGAGCACGGCCCGGAGCTGCTCGACAACCTCGAACTGTGCGAGCTGGTCTGTCTTGACGATCTCGATGCTGTGGCGGGCCGCAGCGACTGGGAAGAGGGCCTGTTCCACCTGTTCAATCGCCTGCGCGACAGCGGTCGGCGCCTGCTGCTGGCCGGCACCGTGTCGCCCCGCGAGCTGCCGGTCAACTTGCCGGATCTCAAATCGCGACTGACTCTGGCGCTGGTTTTCCAGCTGCATGAGCTGTCCGACGAGGACAAGTTGCGTGCCCTGCAATTGCGCGCTTCGCGTCGGGGACTGCAGATGAGCGACGAGGTCGGTCGTTTCATCCTCACCCGTGGTGAGCGCAGCATGAGTGCGCTGTTCGAACTGCTGGAGCGTCTCGATCAGGCCTCGCTACAGGCGCAGCGCAAGCTGACCATTCCCTTCCTCAAGGAAACGCTGGGCTGGTAAGGGCATGTGCCTCTTCTCGGCTTCCTGCATGAAACCGCTGATTTCCTGAGCGCAACGCTGCGGCTGCGTCTGCAGAATGAAGTGCAGTCCCTCCAAGCAAGGCTGACGAATGTCGCTGCACGCATGCGCCAGCTGCCTGGCTACCTTGTGTGCGACCAGACGATCCCGCTGTGGCCATAGATGCAGGGCGGGCAGGTCGAGCCGCTGTAGCGGTGCTTGCAGCGTCGCCAGCGTATGAAGGCGCGCGCGTATCAGTGCCTTGTCCAGACCACGGATTTCCTTCTGTACCAATTGCAGAGTCTGGTCGCTCGCGTTCTGGCCAAGGCACATTGCACGTAGCAGCCACGGCTGCGTAGCGAGTCGCAAGGATATGGGCAGGCGCTTCAACAGGGGCAGGGCAGCGCCAGGGGCTATCAGAAACGAGGCTGCGAAGATCACGCCCTGCAGTCCAGGCGGCTTGCGCATGGCGAGCCGATAAGCAACGGGGCCGGAAAAGGATTCGCCCAGCAGTACGAACGGGGTGCTGGGCAGTCGCTCGGCTATCTTGTGTGCCAGGGCGTCGTAATCCTGCGGCCCATGTTCCGGCAGCTCGAGGACCTGACAATCGATATCCCCAAGCTCGGCGAGCAGGGGGGCGAAGAGGGCACTGCCGCCATTGAGGCCAGGCAGCAGCACCAGGCGCATCAGGCTTCCCCGGCCTTCTTGCGGTCGTACTGAAAGCGCCAGCGGGTGTAGAGCAGGGCGCAGCAGAACAGGCCGAAGCTGATGACCGCCTCCAGGGCGCCGAACAGCGCGCGTGCCGGGTCGATGGCGGCGAGTACGCCCTGAATGAAGTAGATGTTGACCACGAAGCAGGCCCAGGCGTGAGCACGGGCATTGCCCATGGCGATGCCGGGCGCCAGCAGGGCCAGCGGCAGCAGCTGGATGACCAGTACCACGCCGACGCGGGCACCGTGCAGGTCAGCGAAGGCCAGGTTCCATACCAGCAGCAGGGTCAGCAGGGAGAGAAAACTGAACAGGCTCAGCGCCCGGCTGAGTTTGACCCGCGGCTCCAGCCATTCGAGGCTGGGCAAAGGCTTTTTGACTCGTGCCACGATCAGTGCTCCAGTTTGCCGGCGATCTGCGCCAGGCGTTGGCCCAGCGCGCGGCACAGGGCGATTTCATGTTCGTCCAGCGCACGCTTGCCGTCGCCACCGGCATGGTGGCTGGGACCGTACGGGGTGCCACCACCGCGGGTTTCGAGCAGGGCTGACTCGCTGTAGGGCAGGCCGCAGAGCAACATGCCGTGGTGCAGCAGTGGCAGCATCATCGACAGCAGGGTGGTTTCCTGGCCGCCATGCAGGCTGGCGGTGGAGGTGAACACGCCGGCCGGCTTGCCGACCAGCTCACCGGTGAGCCACAGGTTGCTGGTGCCATCGAGGAAGTATTTGAGTGGCGCGGCCATGTTGCCGAAGCGGGTCGGGCTGCCGAGAGCCAGACCCGAGCAGTTCTTCAGATCGTCCAGAGAGGCGTACATGGCGCCGTCCTCGGGTACGCTCGGCGCGACGGCTTCGCACTCGCTGGAAACGGCCGGCACCGTGCGCAGGCGTGCTTCCAGACCTGCCATCTCGACGCCACGGGCAATCTGTCTGGCCATCTGCGCGGTAGCGCCATGGCGGCTGTAGTACAGCACCAGGATGTAAGGCGTGCTCATGCCAGCAGCTCCAGAACCTTCTCCGGCGGACGGCCGATCACCGCCTTGTCCCCTGCAATCAGGATCGGACGCTCGATCAGTTTGGGGTGCTTGACCATGGCCTCGATCAGTTGCGCTTCGCTGAGGCCGGTATCGCTCAGGCCAAGTGCCTTGTACTCGTCCTCACCGGTGCGCAGCAGGTCACGGGCGGTGATGCCCAGCTTGCCCAGCAGACTCTTGAGTTCGCTGGCGCTGGGCGGCGTTTCCAGGTAGCGCACAACTCTCGGTTGCAGGCCGCGGGCTTCGAGCAGCTCCAGAGCGCCGCGGGACTTGGAACAGCGCGGGTTGTGGTAGAGGGTCAGGTCGGTCATGGTGGCTCGCATCCGGCTTGAAGTGGCGGCTATTCTAACCGCCTGCAGCGCGGATGCACGCGAACCGATAGGCTGCTTCAGTGCGACTTTTTCTCGCGGCGCACGGTCTGTTTAGGTTTGGAGCCAACAGGCGTTGAAAAACGTAGGCGACGACTGCATGGATGCAGGAGGTAGGGCGAAGCAGGAAGCCCGAGCCGAGGCAGCCAGTGCAATAGCGTGGCGGCCCCGCAAAAACAGGCGAAGGACGCTCGGAGTCGTGCTCGACTTTACGAGCTGCAGATGAGCATTTGCGTCTGTTTCTAACGTAGCAATGGCAACGCAGGTGGTTTTTCAGCGGCCTGCTAAGGAGAGGTCATGCAGGTTCGTCTCAAGGACTGGGTGGGATTCTGGCTGAGCCTTTACCGGCGCTTCGTGGAAAACCGTGGTGCAGGCAACGCAGCGGCGTTGACCTACACCACGCTGTTCGCCGTGGTGCCGATGATGACCGTGACCTTCGCCATGCTCTCGGCGATTCCGGCATTTCAGGGCGTTGGCGAGGATATCCAGGGTTTCATCTTCCGCAACTTCGTGCCTTCCACTGGCGAGACGGTGCAGGAGTATCTGCGAGAGTTCACCACGCAAGCGCGGCAACTGACCTGGTTCGGCGTGGGCCTGCTGGCGGTTACCGCCTTCCTCATGCTGGTGACCATCGAGAAGACCTTCAACGTGATCTGGCGGGTGCGCAAGCCACGTCGTGGAATGTCCAGTTTCCTGCTCTACTGGGCGATCCTCAGCCTCGGACCACTGTTACTCGGTGCAGGGTTCGCCGTCAGTACCTATATCGCCTCGCTCTCGCTGGTTTCCGGACCGGATGCCGTGGTTGGCGCCAAGACACTGCTGGGCTTCGCTCCGCTGCTGTCGAGCATCGCCGCCTTCACGCTGCTCTATGCGGCGGTCCCCAATACTCGCGTGCCGTTGCGTCACGCGCTGCTTGGCGGTCTGTTCGCCGCCATTCTGTTCGAGATCGCCAAGGCGCTGTTTGGCCTCTACGTACGCCTCTTCCCCGGCTACCACCTGATCTATGGCGCCTTCGCCACGGTGCCGCTGTTCCTAGTGTGGATCTATCTGTCCTGGTTGATCGTGCTGCTCGGCGCCGAGCTGGTATACGGCCTGTCACAACCGCGGCACTGGCGCCGTGAGCCCATTCCCCGGGGCTTGATACTGTTGGTGGTGCTGCGTCTTCTGCTGAAGTGTCAGCAGAAGGGCGAAGCCCTGCACTACGGTGACATGCAGCGCGCAGGGTGGCGCCTGCCGGATGACGAATGGGGCCAGGTGATGGACTTCCTCCAGCGCGAGCACCTTGTGTGCAAAGCCAGTGGCTGCGGCTGGGTGTTGTGCAGGGACCTACACGCGCTCCCGGTCTACCAGTTGCTCGAGTCCAGCCCCTGGCCGTTGCCGAGCCTGTCGCAACTCCCGGCACAACTCGATGAGCCGTGGTATCCGGCGTTGCGCAAGGGGCTGGAGCGCCTGCAGGCCGAACGCGAGGAGCAATTTGGTTCCAGCCTGGCGGAATGGCTGCCAGGAAAGGGATGACGAAATCTGTCCGGTAGAGGGTGGCGTTGTATGTGTCAGGTGACAAAAAACGTCAGTAAACGGCCTTGTCCTGTTGCGTTGTGGCTCTGATACCAAGCGGGAGGTCACGAAACACAGTATCCGAGCGCTGGCACGCTTTTGGCAGACCCAGGAGCATTTGCTATCGAACTGCCAGCAGGGCAGGGTCGCTAAGGATGCATGCAGTAATGACAGGCAAAGACAGGGTTATTCACCTTCATCGACGTGATCCGCAGGAAGCGCTGACGCGGCTCAATCGTATAACCGGGCTGAGTTTCGCGCGCTGGCCGGAGTCGTTGCTCGAACACGCGGTCCGCGAAGATCCGCAGCCTGCAGCTGCCGATACGAATGCGCTGCCCTTGCGCGGCCCTGAGGTTTCCTCCGCCTGAAAGCAAAACCCCGCGACGATGCGCGGGGTTGCCTGTTGCATGCTCTCTCAGGCCGTGGCCTGGCGGCTCTCGCTATTGGCCTGTTCGACCGCCTGAACGAAGAACTCTTCGACGACCAGGCTCTGCGGCGGTACTGCCGAGCGCAGGCGCACCTGCATGTCTTCGATCTTCTGCCGCACCGGCATGCGGGCGATGCCCGAGAGCAGGATCCTGCCATAAGCGTTGACCTTGCCATGATCGACGCTGACTTCGCGGCGTTTGTCGCCGTCGCGATAGCTCACCATCAGCGACACCGGCAGATTGGCCAGCCCGGGCAGATGCAGCCAGGTGGCGACGTTGTATTCGGCCACACGACCTTCATAGGGCGTGACCAGCAGTTGAGCGACGTCGACGATGCGCGAGGGCACGGAGCCAATCAGCTTGTCTTGCACTTGGGACATGGTGGAATTCCAGGCTGGGTAAGACTTGAGTGCCAGGAATTATAAGCAGTCAGCCATTGGCGAAACTGTGCACTCGGCAGACAGACCACGTGACTAGGGTCGCAGTTTCGCGCATCAGGCCAGACGCAGCGGGTGGCGGGTTACTGCCGAAGTCTGCAGGTTGCTCTCGGGAAGCGGGACGATCGCCTGGTTGTGCACGTTGGCCAGTTGCAACCACAGATGTTCGTCGACGCTGAACTGGCCATTGGGCAGCCACAGGCCGTGATACCAGCCGTTGCCTGGCGCCGGGGTGCTCTGCAGTACACCAGGGTGGGTCTGGGCGTTGGGCGCGCGGCGCAACCACACCGGCCGTGGCAGCCCCTTGAGATAACGCAGGCCGAGGTGCAGACCCCCGCTGCCCTGGTGGCGCCAGCGCACCAGCGCCAGCGTCGGAGTACCGCTGGTGAGCAGCAGCACCAGTTGGCCAACCTGCAGTTGTCCGCCTTCATTGACGTTGCACAGCAGGCGCGCCCCCCCGGGGCTGGCGTCGAGAAGCTGTGCCTCGGTGCGTTGCGGAAGCTTGTCCAGCAACTGGGCATGAATGGCCGGGAGGCCGACCACCAGGCTGCACTGGCCATCGAGCTCGGCACGTTCGTGACGACGCTGCTGGCGTCCCAGCCAGTGCTGGCGCACTCGTTCCAGAAGCTGACGTTGCTCGGCGCTTTGCAGCGGCGCCGGCTCATGCAGGGCGATCAGCAGCGCGCCCAATTCAAAGCGGCGCAACAGGGTCGTGTCGCCGGTGATCGGCTCTTCGAAGCCCAGACAGGCCTGGGAATGACTGAGGTCGATGACCGGACCTTCGGCTTCATCTTCCTCATCCCAGGCTTGCAGCCGGGGCAGTGAGGCCAAGGGCGCCAGTGCGCTGAAAAGCGTAAGGCATTCGCCTTCGTCGAGGTGGAAGGGATTGCTCAGGGCCATCAGCAGCATCTGCTGGTACAGGCCCCGCAGGTCGCTGGCCGGTTTCGGCTCGAAAGCCGCGGCTACCGGCTCGTCCAGGCACTGCTGGTGTTCGCCGATCCAGTACAGCAGGTGGCTGTCGCGCCAGAGGGATGCTGGCGGTTCCTGGTAAAGCTGATAGTGGCGCAGCAGCTGCTGGGCAAGAAAATGCTGAGCCATGTACAGGCACCAGGCCAGATGCGGCAGCGATGGCTGGCGGCCTTGCAGGATCTGTAGCAGCAGGCGCTTGAAACCGATCGCCAGTTCGCTGCACAGGCGCAGGAACAGCGCACTCGGTGGATGCTGGCGATTGGCGAGGCCGGCGTAGTGGCGGTACTCGTCACTGAAATTTTGCAGCGCACGTTGCCTTTCCAGTAAGGTCAGACCGCTGCGATTGAGCGTGAACAGCAGCCCCAGCACCTGTTGCAGTCCGTGCTCCGGCTCCATGTTCCGGGAAGCTGCGAGGCGCTGGGCGATCTCCGCCGGCGATACGCTGTTGTCCTCGCGGATATCCGGTACTTCCAGACGCAGCGCATTGAGCGTCATATCAACCCCGAGTGGACGAGGATCGAGTACATGGGCTTACGGCTCCGGGTGGTCTACAAGACAGTTCTGGGAATCTGCGCCGGTCTGCTGCTGTCGGCTTGTGCCGAGGATTTTGGCCCTGATCAGCATGGACGAAAGGTAACGGCTGACAGCCTGGATGGCCAGTGGCTAGTTATCAATTATTGGGCTGAATGGTGTGCGCCATGCCGTACGGAGATTCCCGAGCTCAATGCCCTGGAAGAGTCGTTGAAAAATCGCTCGGCGCGGGTGATCGGGGTCAACTTCGATGCATTGCAGGGCGATGACCTCAAGCGTGCGGCGGACAGCTTCGATATCCGCTTCACCGTGCTGGCGCAGGACCCGGCGGCGCGTTTCGAGTTGCCGCGCAACGATGTGCTGCCAGTGACCTATATAGTCGATGCCGATGGCAAGCTGCGGGAGCGCCTGGTAGGCGAGCAGACGGCCGCCGGCTTGCGAGCGCATCTCGAACGCCTGCGCGGCGAATAAGGCAACGCCTGGTGTCGTGCACCGCAAGCAGCAGATGCACGACGCCCCTTTGCTCTACCAGCCCGGCACACCGCTCATGTCCGGCAGGTGGTGGGCGATGCCCTTGTGGCAATCGATACAGGTGGCTTCACCGTTGGCCAGAGCGCTGGAGTGCATCTGTCGGGCGCGCGGGCTCTGCTTGGTGAAATCCATGTAGTCGAAGTTATGGCAGTTGCGGCACTCCAGCGAGTCGTTGGCCTTGAGCCGCGCCCATTCGTGTTCGGCCAGCTCACGGCGTTTTTCCAGAAACTTGTCGCGGGTGTTGATGGTGCCGAAGATCTTGCCCCAGACCTCCTTGGATGCCTGCATCTTGCGCGCGATCTTGTCCGTCCACTGGTGCGGCACGTGGCAGTCCGGGCAGGTGGCCCGTACTCCGGAGCGGTTGCTGTAGTGAATGGTGTCCTGCAGTTCGACGTACACGTTGTCGCGCATCTCGTGGCAGGAAATGCAGAACTGCTCGGTATTGGTGGCCTCCAGCGCGGTGTTGAAGCCGCCCCAGAAGATGATCCCGGCGATGAAACCGCCGAGGCTGAGAAAACCCAGGCTGTAGTGCACGCTCGGGCGTCGCAGGATGCCCCAGTATTCCTTGAACAGGGCCATTAACGACTTCATAGGGCCTCCTCAGGGGTTCGCTGTGCCGGCTGCTTCGTCTTCGAGCAGGTGGTCGATATTGCGGAAGCTGTTGCCGACCAGCGGTTTGACCTCCTGCTGGGTGACGTGGCATTGGGTGCAGAAGTAGCGCCGCGGCGATACGGCTGCCAGCGGCTGGCCGTCACGGTCCATGTAATGAGTGATGCTGATCATCGGCGCCTGGCTGCGTGCGCTGCCGGCCCGGCTATGGCAGGTCAGGCACTTGTTGCCATTGGCGTCGACCTGATAACCGCGAATGCTGTGCGGAATGGTCGGTGGCTGTTCCGGGTAGTTGCGCTCGCGGCGCACGTCCTTGTTTTCCTCGTTGCCCAGCACCGGTGCGGGTTGTGTCTGGCTGAGGGTGCCGCCGGGGCGGCGGCCGTCCGGCGCGGGTGCGTCGAGCGGATAGCTGAGCTCGCCGGCGATGGCCAGGCCAAAGGCGGCGAGCAGTAGCAGAGGCAGAAAACGCAAGCTCATGACGGTTCTCCTCAGGCCAGGCTGACCAGTTCGATCTTCACCGCACACTTCTTGTAGTCGGTCTGCTTGGAGATCGGATCGGTGGCGTCTAGGGTGACCTTGTTGATCAGTTTGTTGGCATCGAAGAAGGGTACGAAGACCAGGCCGCGTGGTGGCTTGTTGCGCCCACGGGTTTCGATGCGTGCGCGGATTTCGCCGCGCCGGCTGATCACCCTGACCTCGCTGCCGCGCCGCGCCTTGAGCGCCTTGGCGTCTTCCGGGTGCATGTACACGAGGGCGTCAGGAACTGCACCGTGCAGTTCCTCGACACGCTGGGTCATGCTGCCGGTATGCCAGTGCTCCAGCACGCGGCCGGTACTGAGCCAGAACGGGAAATCGTCATCCGGCGCCTCGGCTGGTGGCTCGTAGGGCAGGGCGAAGATCAGTGCGCGTTTGTCCGGGTAGCCATAGAACTGCACGCCGCTGCCTTTCTCCACATAGGGATCGTGGCCCTCGCGGTAGCGCCAGCGCGTTTCCTTGCCGTCGACCACCGGCCAGCGCAGCCCGCGTTCGGCGTGATAGCTGTCGAACGGCGCCAGGTCATGGCCATGGCCGCGGCCAAACTGCGCATATTCCTCGAACAGCCCCTTCTGCAGGTAGAAACCGAAGGCTGCTGCCTCGTCGTTGGCATAGCCGGCCTCGATCTGCTCGCTGGGGAACTGATCGACCTGGCCATTGGCGAACAGCACCTGATAGAGCGTCTTGCCCTTGTACGCCGGGGCCCTGGCCAGCAACTCGGCAGGCCAGACCTCGTCGGTGGTGAAACGCTTGGAGAATTCCACCAGTTGCCAGAGGTCGGACTTTGCCTCGCCAGGGGCTTTCACCAACTGATGCCAGAACTGCGTACGACGTTCGGCGTTGCCGTAGGCCCCTTCCTTTTCCACCCACATGGCACTGGGCAGAATCAGATCGGCAGCCTGGGCGGAAACCGTCGGATAGACATCGGAGACGATGACGAACGCCCCCGGGTTGCGCCAGCCCGGCAGGACCTCCTGCATGATGTTCGGGCCGGCCTGCATGTTGTTGCTGACCTGGGTCCAGTAGACCTTGAGCACGCCGTCCTTGAGCTTGCGGCTCTGTTCCACGGCGTGGAATCCCGGTTTTTCCTGAATGGTGCCGGCCGGCAGCTTCCAGATTTTCTCGGCGGTTTCGCGGTGTTTCGGATTGGCCACCAGCAGGTCGGCGGGCAGACGGTGGGAGAAGGTGCCCACTTCGCGCGCAGTGCCGCAGGCCGAGGGCTGGCCGGTGAGCGAGAAGGGGCTGTTGCCCGGCTCGCTGATCTTGCCGGTGAGCAGGTGCAGGTTGTAGATCAGGTTGTTGGCCCAGACGCCGCGGGTGTGCTGGTTGAAACCCATGGTCCAGAACGACATGACCTTGCGCTTGGGATCGGCGTACAGCTCGGCCAGTGCCTTGAGGCGTTCGGCCGGTACACCCGACTCCCTGGCGGTGCGTTCCAGGGTGTAGGGTTTGACGAAGGCGGCGAACTGCTCGAAGGACATGTCTTCCCAGGTGTTGGCCTTGGCAGCGTTCTTGGCCTGCATCTCCAGCGGGTCATCGGCACGCAGACCGTAGCCGATGTCGTCGGCGCCGCGGGCGAACCTGGTGTGTTTGCCGACGAAATCCTTGTTCACCGCGCCACTTTCGATGATGTGGTTGGCGATGTAGTTGAGGATCAGCAGATCGGTCTGCGGTTTGAACACCAGGGGAATGTCGGCCAGGTCGAAACTGCGGTGCTCGAAGGTGGAGAGCACGGCGACCTTGGTGTTCGGATGGCTGAGGCGACGATCGGTGACCCGGCTCCAGAGGATCGGATGCATCTCGGCCATGTTCGAGCCCCACAGCACGAAGGTGTCGGCCGCTTCGATGTCGTCATAGCAGCCCATCGGTTCGTCCATGCCGAAGGTGCGCATGAAGCCCATTACCGCCGAGGCCATGCAGTGGCGTGCGTTGGGGTCGATGTTGTTGCTGCGAAAGCCGGCTTTCATCAGCTTGTTGGCGGCGTAGCCTTCCCATACCGTCCACTGGCCGGAGCCGAACATGCCGACGGCCTCCGGGCCGTGCTCGGCGATGGCCTGCTTGATCTTCTGCGCCATGATGTCGAAGGCCTGATCCCAGCTCACTGGCTGGAATTCACCCTGCTTGTCGTACACACCGTTCTTCATGCGCAGCAGCGGCTGGGTGAGGCGGTCGACGCCGTACATGATCTTCGACAGGAAGTAGCCCTTGACGCAGTTGAGGCCGCGGTTGACCTCGGCCTTGACGTCGCCGTGGGTGGCCACCACGCGGTTGTCGCGGGTGGCGACCATCACGCTGCAGCCTGTGCCGCAGAAGCGGCATGGGGCCTTGTTCCAGTCCAGGCGGGTCATGTCAGTTTCGGTAATCAGATTGCTGGCGGTGCTGATCAGCGGCAGGCCGGCCGCCGTTGCAGCGATGGCGGCAGCGTTGGCTTTGGCGAATTCACGGCGGGAAAGCTTCATTCTGAGGCTCCTTCGTTTTCGAGGAGTTCGTGGTAGACCAGAGCGGCGTTGAGTACGCCCGGCAATGCGTTGATCTGCTCGATTCGCGTGAGAATCTGGCGTTCGTGATCGGTTTCCAGCACCACCACCAGCTTGCCCTGGGGGCTCTCCTGGTGCAGTTCGAGACCATCTAGCTGGCGCAGGTTGGCTTTCACCGCAGCGAGCATCTCGGGGCGTACGTGTACCAGCAGGCTGGATATATGCAGGAGGGCGGCCATGTTCCGTGGCTCCGTCGGGTAAGGATCAGGTGGGTGGGCCAGGTGGCCCCAGCAGCATCTGCATGAACCAGATGATGAAACCGTAGCCGCCGACTAGGGCGACGGACAGGAGAGGGAATAGGCAGACCACGAGGAAGACGAACAGACGAGTTTCCTTGCCTTTCGTGGCTTTGCGTTCGGGCGTGGTTTCCATCCGCTCGGCTCCGTTGCGTTTCTTGACTCAGGCTAGACCTTACTCTTGGTAAGGGCAAACTCAGTTGAGCAGGATCAATGCGGGGGCAGATGTTCTGACGGATGAGCGCATTCGGAATTATCGATAGCGTGCTAATATTTGCTTCTGGTTCCATTGCCGGCACGCGACCGTTGGGATCGGCTTCGGCTGTCTATCCTTTGCTTGCCCGCATCACGCTTCGTGAGTCTTCCCTATGTCCGCTTCCCATCTCAGTCGTGGTAGCGCTGGTTATCGGCGTGCCACCCTGGCGCTGTTCTGTGCCGGCTTTGCCACCTTCGCCATGCTCTATTGCGTGCAGCCATTGCTACCGCTGCTGGCCACGCACTTTCGTGTGTCGGCCGCCAGCAGCAGCCTGGCTCTGTCGCTGACTACCCTGAGCCTGGCGCTGTGCCTGCTGGTATCCGGCGCGCTGGCCGAAAGCTGGGGGCGCAAACCGGTGATGGCGGCAGCGCTGGGCCTGGCGGCGATGTTGGGGATTGCTTGCGCGCTGGTGGAAGAATGGCGCAGCCTGCTGCTCCTGCGCGCGCTGCTGGGGCTGGCGCTGAGCGGTTTGCCGGCACTGGCCATGGCCTATGTCGGTGAGGAGTTTGACCCCGAGGCGTTGCCGGCCGCGATGGGCCTGTATATCGGTGGCACGGCGCTGGGCGGCCTGCTCGGGCGCCTGCTGGCCGGCCTGCTCAGCGATATCGGCGGCTGGTCGTGGGCGCTGGGCGGAATCGCCGGGCTGGGGCTGCTGGCGTTGGGGCTGTTTCTCTGGCTGTTGCCGCCTTCGCGACATTTCACGGCTCAGCCGCTGTCCATGTGTGGCCTGCTGCGCAACTTCGCCCTGCATCTGGGCAATCCGCGCCTGCGCATTCTGTTCGGCCTGGCCTTTCTGCTGATGGGCGGCTTCGTTGCACTGTTCAACTACGTTGGTTTTCGCCTGGCCGGTGAGCCCTTCAACCTCTCGTCCACGGTGATTGGCCTGCTGTTCACCGTTTACCTGCTGGGTATTTTCAGTGCCGGCTGGGCCGGGCGACTGGTTCCACGTTTTGGCGCACGCCAGGTGCTGCATGGCGGCATCGGTCTGATGCTGCTGGGGGTGGCCCTTTGCGCTGCGCCGTGGCTCGCGGCTGCCGTGGCGGGACTGGCATTGTTCACGCTGGGTTTCTTCGCCGCTCACGCGGTGGCCAGCGGGCAGGTCGGTATTCACGCGCAGGGCGCCAAGGCCCAGGCGTCGGCGCTGTATCTGTGTGCCTATTACCTCGGCTCCAGCCTGGTGGGCTATGTCGGTGGTTATGTCTGGGAACACGCCGGATGGCTGGCATTGCTCGCCGTGCTGGCTGGCCTGTTCATTGCCGCTGCCGCTCTGGTGCGGCGTATTTAGGCTGTTTGTCGCTCGTTCAGTGCAGGTTCAAGGAGGGTTCAGCGGTGATTCAGTAGTCTTCCCCCAGACTTGTTGCCGAGTTGATCAGAACTGCAACGAGAGGAACGATTCGATGAAAATCACCCTGAACCGTATCGCATTCGCTACCTGTCTGGCCCTGGGTGCAACCGCTGCCCAGGCCAACGACAATTTCGTCGGTCTGACCTGGGGCCAAACCGACAACAATATCCAGAAGTCCAACGCGCTGAATGCCAACCTCGGCAACCCGAAGCTGGACAAGGTGATCGACGGCAAGGGTACCTGGGGCATCCGCGCTGGTCAGAAAACCGCCGATAGTCGCTATTACGCGACCTACGAAAACGTCTCCGACAGTCACAATGGCTACAAGCTGCGCCAGCAGAATCTGCTCGGCAGCTACGACATGTTCGTTCCGCTGGGCAGCAACAACACCAAGCTGTTCGGCGGCGTGACCGGCGGTCTGGTCAAGCTCGAGCAGGAGAGCCGCGGCTTTTCCCGCGACAGCGACATCGGGCTTGCCGCAGGCCTGCAGGCCGGTATCCTCCAGGAACTGAACAGCAATACCTCGATCGAAGCTGGCTATCGCTATCTGCGTACCAATGCCAGCACGGAAATGGCGCCGCATGGGGCCGGCAAGGCCGGCTCGCTGGACCTGCACAGCAGTTCGCAGCTCTACCTCGGTGCTGACTTCGCCTTCTGACGATGGCTTAGCGTTACCAGGCCGGGCATCTGCCCGGCCTTCGTATAACTGAATAAGGGGGACGTCCCATGAAATTGCTGGTGGTGGAGGATGAGGCGCTGCTGCGTCACCATCTGTTCACTCGCCTCAGTGAAAACGGGCATGTGGTGGATGCCGTGCGCACTGCCGAAGAGGCACTGTATCGAGCTGAGTCCTTCAATCATGACCTGGCCCTCGTCGATCTCGGTTTGCCGGGCATGAGCGGCATCGATCTGATCCGCCAACTGCGCAGCCAGGACAAGAATTTTCCAATCCTGATACTCACCGCGCGCGGCAACTGGCAGGACAAGGTCGAGGGGCTTTCCTGCGGTGCAGATGACTATGTGGTGAAGCCTTTTCAGTTCGAAGAGCTGGAGGCCCGCCTCAACGCACTGCTGCGGCGTTCTTCCGGGTTCACCAAGTCGACCATCGAGGCCGGTTCCCTGGTGCTGGACCTCAACCGCAAACAGGCCACGGTGGATGAGCAGTCCCTGCAACTGACGGCCTACGAATACCGCATTCTCGAATACCTCATGCTGCACCACCAGCAGGTGGTGGCCAAGGAGCGCCTGATGGAGCAACTCTATCCGGGTGATGACGAGCGTGATCCGAATGTCATCGAGGTTCTGGTCGGGCGCCTGCGGCGCAAGCTGGATACCGTGCTGGACAGCAAGGCGATAGAAACCGTGCGCGGTCAGGGCTACATGTTCAACGAGCGCTGCAAGTGAGGCGGGCGCGCGGCTTTTTGCGCAAGCTGCGCATTCGCTTCGGCTCCCTGCGCCTGCGCCTGATGCTGGTCAGCGCGGCGCTGGCGATGTTGTTCATGCTGTTGTTGATGCCCGTGCTGCAGGGCGTGTTTCTCATGGCCCTCGAACAGACCGTGGCAAAACGCCTGGCTTCCGATGCGGCGGCATTGATCTCCGCTGCGCGCATTCAGGACGGCAAGCTGCACATGCCGGACAAGATGCCGGACGAGGAATTCGACAATCTCGATTCGCACCTGCTGGGTTTCATCTTCGACCGTGACGGTCAGCTGATCTGGCGTTCACGCTCCTCCATGGACGAACTGGTGCGCTACCTGCCGCAGTACGACGGTCGTGGCCACGAGTTCATGCGGATTCGCGACGAGGCCGGCCAGGAATATTTCGTGTATGACATCGAAGTAGACCTGCTGCGGGGTGACGAAACAGCCCTGAGCATCGTGACCATGCAGCCGACGCGCGAGTATCAGGGGCTGTTCAACGGTTTCGTCTGGCAGTTGCGGCTGTGGCTGGGCATCGCGCTGCTGGTATTGCTGGGGCTGCTCTGGTTCGGCCTGACCTGGGGTTTTCGCAGCCTGCGAGGCCTGAGTGACGAACTCGACGGCGTAGAGGCGGGTACCCGCCAGCGTCTGAGTGACCAACACCCGCGCGAACTGTTGCGCCTGACCAATTCCCTCAACCGGCTGCTCGACAGCGAGCGGCGTCAGCGCGAACGTTATCGCGACTCACTGGAAGACCTTGCCCATAGCCTGAAAACACCGCTCAGCGTGCTCCAGGGCATCGGTGAAACCCTTGCCGCACAGGCCGAGAATCGCGAGCAGGCACAACTGATGCAGGCGCAGATCGAACGCATGAGCCAGCAGGTCGGCTACCAGTTGCAGCGTGCCAGTCTGCGGCGCAGTGGCCTGGTGCGCCATCGTGAGCAGGTCTGGCCGTTGCTCGACGGCCTGTGTCTATCGCTGGACAAGGTCTACCGCGACAAGCGCGTGGAAGCGACCCTGGAAGTGCCTGAGCACAGTCAGATCACCATGGAACGTGGCGCGCTGATGGAGCTGCTCGGCAATCTTCTGGAGAACGCCTACCGCCTGTGTCTGCATCGCGTACGCGTCAGGCTGCAGCCATTGGCCGGTGGCTGCCTTCTCACCATCGAGGACGACGGCCCCGGCGTACCGCACCACCAGCGTGAACGGGTGCTACAGCGCGGCGAGCGGCTGGACGCGCAGAACCCGGGGCAGGGCATCGGCCTGGCGGTGGTGGAAGACATCATCGAAAGCTACGACGGCGAATTGAGTCTGGAGGACTCGGAGCTGGGCGGTGCCTGTTTCAGGGTGCGGTTGTACGACTGAGTGGCAGCCGTTAGCCGTTGCCGCTGGGAGGTTGCTGGGCAACAACATCATTCCTATGGTTTCCATCCTCCTGCGCAGAGCTCCTGCAGGTTCTGCGCTTCCTGATGGTTCATGATCAGCTGGTCCCGCAGTGAGCGAAGCGAACGGTTTGAACCTGTTGTTATGCGGTTGTTAGGACAGGCAGCAATACCTCTCACCCCTCCTGCGCCCGATAAGCGCCAGGCGTCAACCCAGTCCATTTCTTGAAGGCGCGGTGAAAGGCCGAGGGCTCGGAAAAGCCGAGCTGTTCGGCGATGTCCTGAATCGCCAGTTCGTCGCGGCCCAGGTGGTAGATGGCGAGGTCGCGGCGCAGGTGGTCCTTGAGTTCCTGAAAGCTGGTGCCTTCTTCGCGCAGATGGCGGCGCAGGGTTTGCGGGCTGGTGTGCAGGTGCTGGGCGACCTGTTCCAGGTCCGGCCAGGTGCGGCAGTCACGACCGAGCAGGCGCCGAATCTGGCTGATCAGGCTGTCGCCACCATCGGGGCGTGCCAGCAGGTCGGCCGGGGAGTGCTGGAGGAACTGCTTGAGGGTGCGTTCGTCCTGCAGCAGGGGCATCGTCAGGTAGCGGGCATGGAACAGCAGGCTGTTTTGCCCGGCGGCGAAGCGCCGGTTACAGGGGAACAGCAGTTCGTATTCGGCGGCGTGCCCGGGTTCGGGGTAGGCGAAGGTGGCTTCTTCCAGGCGGATGCGCTGGCCGATCAGCCAGCTACCCAGGCGGTGCCAGATGACCAGCAGGCTTTCCACCAGGAAGTGGTCCGGGTCCCACAGCGTACTGCCGTCCACACTCAGCCGTGCCCAGTCGCCTTCGCGCTGCAGTTGAATGCGGGGCGCGTCGGGAAACAGGCCGTAGAACATCGCGCCGCGGCTCAGGGCCCGTTCCAGGCTGCGGCAGTGGATGATGGCATGACCCATCATGGCGAACGTGCCCCGTCTGCTCGGCTGACGGCCAAAGCCCAGGTACTCGTCGTCCAGCGCTTCCCACAGCAGTTGCATCAGCCGGGCGAATTGCTCGGGGGCAATGCGCGCGCGTGGCTCGACGAGCACGGCTGGCTGGATGCCGGCCTGACGCAGAATCGCCTCACAGGCCAGGCCGTGACGGTCGGCACCGCGCAGGGCAGCGCGGACGAAGTGGCTGGCGATGGTGCGTTCACGCATGTTGGGGTTCCGACTGCGAAAGGTGGTCGATGGTAGGCAGCTGCGCTTGGCTTGGGCAAGCCAGCCGAGCGATTGGGTCAACCGAGGCTGAGCACATGGGTCATTGAGGGGGCGAGGGGCGGCCCTTAACCTCGGGGGCATAACAAGTAGCGGAGGACCCGCCCCATGCAACGCAACCATTTCGACACCGAGCACAACCTGTTCCGTGATGCTTTCGCGGCGTTTCTCGACAAGGAGGTGGTGCCCCATCAGGAGGAATGGGAAGAGGCCGGTGTGGTTGATCGCAGCGTGTGGCGCAAGGCCGGCGCGATGGGCTTTCTGCTGCCCTGGGCGGACGAGGAATACGGTGGCGCGGGGCTCAAGGATTTTCGTTACGAGCAGATCATGTGCGAGGAGCTGGCGCGCATCAACGAGCCCGGCTTCATGATCCCGCTGCACTCGGCGCTGTGCGGCCCCTATATCGCCGAGTACGGCAATGCCGAACAGAAGGCGCGGTTGCTGCCGGGCATCATCAGCGGCGAGAGCATCCTCGCTGTGGCGATGACCGAGCCTTCGGCCGGCTCCGATCTGGCCGGCATGCGCACCACGGCGGTGGACAAGGGTGACCACTGGCTGCTCAACGGGTCCAAGGTGTTCATCTCCAATGGCTACCTGGCCGATTTAGTCATAGTCGCGGCCAAGACCGATCCTGCCAGCAAGCACGCCATGGGTCTGTTTCTGGTTGAGCGCGGCATGCCTGGATTCGAGCGCGGCAAGAAGCTGAAGAAGCTCGGCATGCACAGTCAGGACACTGCCGAGCTGTTCTTCAATGACGTCAGGGTGCCGAAGGAAAACCTGCTGGGTGATGCCAAGGCCGGTTTCTTCTACCTGATGAACATGCTCGCCCAGGAGCGCCTGACCAATGCTTGCGGCGCAGTGGCGGGGGCCGAGGCTGCGCTGCAGACCACCATCGAATACGTGAGGGAGCGCCAGGCCTTCGGCCGCCCGGTGGCGCACTTTCAGAACACCCGCTTCAAACTGGCGGAAATGCGCACGCAGATCGACGTGGCACAGGTGTTTACCGACCGCTGCGTGATGGATCACAACCAGATGAAGCTCACCCCGGAAGTGGCTGCCGAGGCCAAGCTGTTCACCACCGAACTGCTCGGCAAGGTGGTGGATGAGGGCGTGCAGCTGCACGGTGGCTGGGGCTACATGTGGGAATACCCGATCTGCAAGATGTACGCGAATGCGCGGATTCAGCGGATCTTCGCCGGTACTTCGGAGATCATGAAGGAGATCATCAGTCGCGGGATGAAGTTGTAGGTTTCCCCACGCAGGCGTAGACGAGGTCTATCGTCATAGCGCGCTCACTGTGATGAGCGGGAGAACCATAACTACAAGAAGGCGATCTTCCATGACCCTGCAACTGCCTCTCGAGCGCTTCAACCACTGGCTGGACCGGCAGCCTGACGCCATCTGGCTGCGTCAGCCGGTCGATGGTGTCTGGCGTGACCACAGCTGGCGCCAGGTCGATGATCAGGCAAGGCGCCTGGCCAGCGCGCTGCTGGCACTGGGTTGCGTGCCGGGCGAACGCGTTGCTCTGCTGGCGAAGAACTGCGCCGAATGGTTCATCAGCGATCTGGCGATTCAGCATGCGGGACTGGTCAGCGTGCCGCTGTATCCGCTGCAGGCCCCGGAGCAGATCGCCTATGTGCTGGAGCATGCCGGCTGCAAGGTGATTCTGGTGGGCAAGCTGGATGAACCGGACAAGCTGGCCACCGGCATCGCACCGCATATCACCCGCATTGCCATGCCTTATCCGACCATGCCCGCCGAGCATCAGTGGCAGGCCTTGCTGGCTGCGCACGAGCCTCTTTTCGGCACGCGTACGCAGCGTGACGAGGATCTGCTGTCGATTCTCTATACCTCCGGCACTACCGGTCAGCCCAAGGGCGTGATGCTCTCGGCCCGCGCCATGGCGTTCTCATCGACCAACGCCACAGCGGAGCTGAGCATGACCCCGCAGGATCAGTTCTTCTCCTACCTGCCGCTGTCACATGCCGCCGAGCGCTTTCTGGTGGAGTTCAACAGCCTTTACTGCGGTGCCCCGGTGGGGTTCGTCGAATCGCTGGAGACCTTCGCCAGCGACTTGCGCCATGTGCGCCCGACGGTGTTCTTCTCGGTGCCACGGCTGTGGACGCGCTTTCAGCAAGGCGTGCTGGAGAAGCTGCCGGCGCACAGGCTCGAGCGTCTGCTGCGCATTCCGCTGCTCGGGCGCCTGGTGGCGCGCAAGATCCGCGCAGGGCTGGGGCTGGATCGGGCGCGGGTACTCGTATCGGGGGCTGCGGCAATCTCCACCGGGCTGCTGGAGTGGTACCAGCGTCTGGGCATGACCATTTGCGAGGGCTACGGCATGACCGAGCACTTCGCCTACGGCTGCTTCAATCGTCCGGGGCAGGTGCGTTTCGGCACCGTCGGCAGGCCGATGCCGCATCTGCAGGTGCGCATCAGTGACAGTGGCGAGATTCTGCTGCGTAGCGAGACGCTGATGCAGGGTTATTACCGCGAACCCGAGAAAACCGCTGAAACGCTCAAGGATGGCTGGTTGCACAGCGGTGATCGTGGCCAGCTGGATGAGGCGGGCTACCTGCGCATTACCGGGCGGGTGAAGGACATCTTCAAGACCAGCAAGGGCAAATACGTGGCGCCGGCACCCATCGAGGGCGAGATCGCCAAGAGTCACTGGGTCGAGCAGGTATGCCTGATGGGCAGCAATCTCGACCAGCCGCTGGCCCTGATCGAACTGTCGCCGGCTGCCCGCCAGCAATCGCGCGAGGTGATCGAGCAAGCGCTGTCGTCACACCTGCATGCGGTCAATCAGCAGTTGCAGCCGCATGAGCGCGTCAGCCATTTCTATCTGGTCAGCGAGGGCTGGACGGTGGATAACGGCAGCATGACGCCGACCATGAAGATTCGCCGCAATGTACTTGAGGTGCGTTATGCCGAGGTCATTGACGGTCTGGTCAGCGATGCCGTCATCGTCTGGGAACACTGATTCACCTTACGCCATTACCTGTTTTCTGGAGTCACCATGTCTGGTCCCCTGTCGTCACTGAAGATTCTCGATTTTTCCACGCTGCTGCCGGGGCCGTTCGCGTCGCTGTTGCTGGCCGACATGGGCGCGGAAGTGCTGCGGGTGGAGTCGCCTACGCGCATGGATCTGGTGCGCGTGCTGCCGCCGCACGATGGCGGGACGTCCACCAGCCACGCCTATCTGAACCGCAACAAGCGCAGCATCGCCCTGGACCTCAAGCGCCCCGAAGCGGTGGAGGTGGTCAAGCAACTGGTGAACGAGTACGACATCGTGCTCGAACAGTTCCGCCCTGGCGTGATGGACAAGCTGGGTGTCGGTTACGAGGCGCTCAAGGCGATCAACCCACGGCTGATCTACGTGTCGATCACCGGTTACGGCCAGAGCGGGCCTTATCGCGATCGTGCCGGGCACGACATCAACTACCTGGCACTGGCCGGCATCGCCAGCTACACCGGCCGCCAGGATCGTGGCCCGTTGCCGCTGGGCGTGCAGTTGGCCGATCTGGCGGGCGGTTCGCTGCATGGGGTGATCGGTTTGCTGGCAGCGGTGGTGCAGCGCCAGATCAGTGGCCAGGGCCAGCAGGTCGACGTGAGCATGACCGACTGCGCCTTCAGCCTGAATGGCATGGCCGGTGCCGGCTATCTTGCCGGCGGGGTCGAGCCCGACATGGAAAACCAGGCGCTCAATGGTGGCAGTTTCTATGACTACTACCGCACGCGCGATGGCCGCTGGTTCTCCGTCGGCAGCCTGGAACCGCAGTTCATGCAGCAGTTCTGCGCTGCCATTGGCCGCCCCGAACTGGCGGCGCGGGGGCTGTCGCAGAAGCCCGAGGACCAGCGCGCGCTGAAGCGCGAGATCGAGATCGAGTTCGAGAAACGCGACTTTGCCGAGTGGAGCCAGATGTTCGCCGAACTGGATGCCTGCGTCGAGCCCATGCTGCCGCTGTCCGAGGCGGTGCAGCATCCGCAGATCAGGGCGCGCGAGCTGGTTGTGGAAGTGCCGCGTGAAGGTTTGCCAGCGCAGGCACAACTGGCCTGCCCGCTGAAGTTCTCCGACGGCTTGCCGCCGCCCCGGCATGTGGGCGCGGCAGTTGGTGCGCATACCGAACAGGTGCTGGCGGAGCTGGGCTACGACGCCGAGCGAATCGCCGCGCTGCGCGAGGCGCGCGTGTTCGGTTGAAGCGAGCAAGGGCGGCAGATCATTCCTGGCGCTGCTCGCCGGTGAAATGCAGGGTCGCCTTGCAGCGGCGGCAGTAGTAGCGACGCCCCTTGGCTACCAGCGCGTGACGTTGAGCGGAGAAGGGGAATTCGCCGTCCACGCAACTGCAGCGGTAGATGAAGCGCTTGACCTTACGGCGTTCGACTTCGTAACTGTGGCAGCGATGCGCAGGCAGCTCGTAGACGCCGCGCATGATCAATTGCCATTCCTCGCCGTGGGGTTGAATGCGCGGGCCGAACAGCTGGTGGGCGATCATGTGAGCGACTTCGTGGGGCACCGTCTGGCGCAGGAAGTCTTCATGGTTGGCCCGGTACAGGGGCAGGTTGAAGCGCAGCTTGTTTTCCGTCAGGTGCGCGACGCCCGCCTTCTGCCCACGCAGCTTGAAGCTGATCTCGGGGCGGGCGAAGCGTTGCTTGAAGAAGGCTTCCGCCTGTTGGTAGCAGGCTTCTACGCGGGCGTGAATCTGTTCGGGCATGGCTGGCGCAGGTACGGGCTGAGGGCGGATTATGCCGCAAGCAGCCCGTCTGCGCAGGTATCACTCGTCCCCTGGCGGCTGCATGCGTTCCTGTTGCGTGCCGCGGCTCTGATCCTGTTGCACCGTTCGCTGATAGTCCGGCTCAAGGGTGTAGGTCCAGAACAGGATCATGCTGACCAGTACGGTGACCACCACCAGCAGACCAACGCCGATCATCGATGAGGCGTAGAGAAAGCCCTGCTGATTGTCGATGCGCATGAAGCGCGGCAGGCCGACGTAGATCAGATAAGAGGTATGCGCGCAGGCCGCCAGCAGAACCAGTATCGCCAACCAGCGGGTAGGGTAGAGCGCGGCGATGCCTGCGAGAAAGAAAGGGGTGCAGGCGTAGGCAATGAACCCGATGCACTGGTTGAACGTGGGCCTGGCCTCGAAGGTGCGCGACATGTATCGCAGGAAGTAGCCCATGATGACTACGCCGATCAGCGTCGCCAGATAGAGCAGTACGCTCAACTGCAGAGCGCTTGTCGCCTCAAGACGAATGCGCTCTTTCTCGACCAGGCTCCATCCGACCCAGTGGGTGCCGATGAACAGGCACACCGCGGGTAACAGGCTGAAAAGCAGGAGATAGGGCAGATAATTGGCGCTGTTGCGCTCTTCGTCCTGACGAATCGCCGTCCAGGCGCGGTCCGGGCGGGTGAGAAGGGTATAGAGGTTCGCATACATGGTCTGTCCATCCGCTGACTGCCTTTATAGGTGGGGCAGCCGTAGCGGCCTGGGGTTCAACTCAAATTTTCCACCGCTACGGACAAGAAAAAGGCCGCCCGAGGGCGGCCTGCCGTTTCGTCGATTGTTGATCAGCTGATGTAGACCGGGCCGATGCCCATGCCCCAGAGAATGACCGAGCTGGCGATCATCGCCACCAGCACGACCAGACCGACTGCCAGCACCGAGCTGGAGAACATGAAGCCCTCGTCGTCGGGAATGTTCATGAAGGTCGGTATGCCGACATAGAGCAGGTAGACGGTGTAACAGATCGCTACCGTACCGACGACCATGCCCAGCCACAGATGCGGGTAGAGCGCTGCGAGACCTCCGATGAACAGCGGGGTGGCGGTATAGGCGGCGAAGACCACGCACTGGCTCAGGCTCGGATTGGCATCGTAGGTGCGCGCCATCCAGTGGATGAAAGCGCCCATTACGGCCACGCCAGCGAGCATCGCCAGATAGGACATGATGGTCATCACCATCGCACTGCCTTCGGTAAGCATGACGGGCGCTCGGTCACCGATGGCCCAGCCAACCTGGGTGGTGCCGATATAGGCTGAGATGGCGGGAATCGCCGCGAGAATCAGAACGTGGGTGAGGTACATGTGGCTGATGGATTCCTCCTCGCCACGGATTTCTTGCCATTCTTGATCGGGATGGGTGAAGAGCCCCCAAACGTGGTGGATCATGCCAGACACCTCCTTTTCTTATGACGGTCGCCCCCCTGCGCAAGCCCGGTTTGCATGCTGCTGCACCAAGCGCCAGACCGAATCTATGCGACCTTGTGTCGCAGTATAGGCAGGGCCAGGAGCCGGCGTGGTGTCTGGCTTTAGAGCAAATCGCTCTCTAGCTGCTAGTGGTAATAGCGCTCAAGAATTTCCATGGCCAGGTTGATCGACTGCAACCGCTCTGTGCTGCCGCCCCGATCCGGATGATGCACGCTGACCATTTGTCGGTAGCGCTGCTTGATGCGAGGCAAATCGAGCGTTCGCTCGTGGGCGAGTTCGAACAGCTCCAGTGCTGCCTGCTTTTCGTCGCCGCCCTGCATGCGCGTCCAGAAGCTGGTCAGCAGACGTTCCACATCGCGTTCGTCGGTCTCGCGCAGGTGGCTCATGTCCAGATAGTAGTCGCGCAGCTCGTCGCGTTCGCTCAGCGCTGCGCTACCCGGTTGATAGGGCAGCAGGCGGATGCACAGCGGGCTGATTTCGAGCAGATATGCCTGCTGCTGCCAGAGCCGGTCGCGCAAGCGGTAGAGCGCGTTGAACAGCAAGAAATGCGTGCGAAACAGCACCAGCTTGTCGGTCAGCGGCAGGTTGGGCAGATGGCCGCTGTGGCGCGTCTTGAGCTGCTGGATCAGGGCATATTCGGCCAGCCCGTCGGGGGCTGCCTGCAGCAGCTGCAGGACCTGTTCGGCGAGGTCCTGGCTGGAGTCGAGGTCGTCGTTCATCGGCCGAGACTAGCATTTAGTTGCCGGTGGGGTGGGGCCGCGGCGCCATTGTGCGTAAAATGTCGCGCTTTCGTTCCCACCCCCTCGGATTTCGACGCACCATGGGCACCCTCTCGGTCAACCAGAACAAACTGCAGAAGCGCATTCGCCGCCTGGCCGGCGAGGCCATCACCGACTTCAACATGATCGAGGATGGCGACAAGGTGATGGTCTGCCTGTCCGGCGGCAAGGACAGCTACACCATGCTCGACGTGCTGCTGTATCTGCAGAAGGTGGCGCCGATCAGGTTCGAGATCGTCGCGGTGAACATGGACCAGAAGCAGCCCGGCTTCCCCGAACACGTGCTGCCGCAGTACCTGGAGTCCATCGGTGTGCCGTATCACATCATCGAGAAGGACACCTACTCGGTGGTCAAGGAGAAGATCCCCGAGGGCAAGACCACCTGCTCGCTGTGCTCGCGCCTGCGTCGTGGCACCCTGTACACCTACGCCGACGAGATCGGCGCGACCAAGATGGCCCTGGGGCACCATCGCGACGACATCCTGGAAACCTTCTTCCTCAACATGTTCTACGGCGGTACGCTCAAGGCCATGCCGCCCAAGTTGCTCTCCGACGACGGCCGCAACGTGGTGATCCGCCCGCTGGCCTACTGTGCCGAAGCCGATATCGAGGCCTACAGTCAGCTCAAGGAATTTCCCATCATCCCGTGCAATCTCTGTGGTTCGCAGGAGAACCTGCAGCGCCAGGTGGTCAAGGAGATGCTGCAGGAGTGGGAGCGCAAGAGCCCGGGGCGTGTCGAGATCATGTTCCGCGCCCTGCAGAACGTGCACCCCTCGCAACTGGCCGACCGCAACCTGTTCGATTTCAAGAGCCTGAAGATCGACGACAGCGCCACGCCGCGCTTTGTCGATGTGATGAGCCTGTAAGACTCACGGCCAAAGCCCTCTCCGCAAGCGATGCGGGCAGTGGGGGGCTTTGGCGGGGCACTTGCAGGTCGCAAAGGCCTGGAGTATGGTTCAGCCATCGTTTCGGAGAATTCCATGTCCGCCAGTCTCAACCTCCTGTCCATGCTGCAAGCCGGTGCCGCGCGCACCGTGTTGGCGTGTGCGCAGTCGGTCGCGACTGCGGCGTATTATTTCTTTGGGTATTGGTTTAGCCACAGGCTCGCCTGATACCCACAGGCGGCCTGAGAAACCAGGGTCGCCACCAGAGACGTTTTCCAGAAAACCCCCGGTCGGCAACCCGACCGGGGGTTTTGTTTTTTTCCGGCCTAAAACGGCCACAGATCGAGGATGCACAGATGAACCGTTATTACCGCAACTACCGCTACGACTGGCGATTTAGCAGCGTCACCACCGCCCTGCCACCTTTGCAACGAACACTAAGTTAGCGCCGCGCGGCGCAGGCCGCGCCGGCCAAAGGAACCGCCAGATCATGAATGCTTCCGTCTCCGCTCAACTCGCTTCGTCCGTCACCACTGTCGCCCGCCGCAGCGCCCAGCCGCTGCCCAGCCCCGCCGTATTGCGCCAGCGCCTGCCGCTGCCTGCTGCGCTCGCCCAACGTATTGCCGCTGACCGCGCCGCCATCCGCGCCGTGCTCGATGGTCACGATTCCCGCCTGCTGGTGGTGGTCGGCCCCTGTTCCCTGCACGACCGCGCCTCGGCGCTCGAATACGCCGAGCGTCTGGCCGAACTGGCGCCGCAGGTCGACGACCAGCTGCTGCTGGTGATGCGCGCCTACGTGGAAAAACCGCGCACCACCGTGGGCTGGAAGGGGCTGCTGTACGATCCGCACCTCGATGGCAGCGCCGACATGGCCGAGGGCCTGCGCCTGTCGCGGCAGTTGATGCTGGAGATTCTCGACCGCGGCCTGCCGCTGGCCAGCGAGTTGCTGCAACCGATGGCGGCCGGTTACTTCGATGATCTGCTCGGCTGGGCCGCCATCGGTGCGCGTACCAGCGAGTCGCAGGTGCATCGCGAGATGGTCAGTGGTCTGGATCTGCCGGTGGGTTTCAAGAACGGCACCGACGGCAGCGTCGGCATTGCCTGTGATGCCATGCGCTCGGCGGCGCACCCGCATCAGCATTTCGGCATCGACGATCTGGGCCATCCGGCGTTGCTGCACACCGCCGGCAACCCGGACACCCATCTGGTGCTGCGCGGCGGCCACGGTGCGCCGAATCACGATGCCGCCAATGTTGCCGCTGCGCGCGAGGCTTTGCAGCGCCAGGGCATCGCGCCGCGCATCATGGTCGACTGCAGCCATGCCAACAGCGGCAAGGACCCGCTGCGCCAACCGGCCGTGCTGGAGAGCGTGATCGACCAGCGCCTTGCCGGCGATACCAGCCTGCGCGGGGTGATGCTGGAGAGTCATCTGTTCGACGGTTGCCAAGTGCTCGGCGGAGACCTGCGTTACGGCGTGTCGATCACCGACGGCTGCCTGGGCTGGGCTGGCACCGAAGCGGCGTTGCGCCAGGCGGCCGAGCGTTTGCGTGGTTGAGCCTTGCGGGAGGCGGGGCTCTGCGTGCAGGCTTCGTCATCCGTTTCATGAAGGATTCGATTCATGCATGACTACAAGTGGCTGCACGAGTTCTGCCTCAACCGTTTCGGTTCTGCCAAGGCGCTGGAGGCCAAGCTGCCGCAGCCGCGCAGTGAGGCCGAACTACGCGCGCTGAGCGATGACCGCTACCTGTCGCTGATCAGCCTGCGCATCTTTCGCGCCGGGCTCAAGCACAGCCTGGTAGATGCCAAGTGGCCGGCCTTCGAGGAAGTGTTCTTCGGCTTCGATCCGGAAAAGGTGGTGCTCATGGGCGCCGAGCGCCTGGAGAATCTGATGCAGGATGCGCGGCTGATCCGTCATCTGGGCAAGCTGAAAAGCGTGCCGCGCAATGCCCAGTTCATCCTCGATGTACGCCGCGAGAAGGGCAGTTTCGGCGCGCTGATCGCCGACTGGCCGGTGACCGACATCGTCGGCTTGTGGAAATACCTGGCCAAGCACGGCAATCAGCTCGGCGGGCTGTCGGCACCGCGTTTCCTGCGCATGGTGGGCAAGGACACCTTCATCCCGACCGACGACATGGTCGCGGCATTGAAGGCGCAGGGTGTGATCGACAAGGCCCCGACCAGCCAGAAGGAGCTGGCCGCCGTGCAGGCCGCCTTCAATCAGTGGCAGGCCGAGAGCGGCAGACCGCTATGCCAGCTGTCGGTGATGCTGGCGCACACGGTCAATCATTGAGCGATTGCTGCAGCGCATCGAGCCACTCTCTGGGTACGTCGCGCTTCATTGCCAACTGGCATTGCTGGCTGTCGGGATCGAAGACGATCACCGCTTCACCCTTGTCCAAAGCGCGGCGTACCCGTTGTACACGGGTTTCCAGCGGTGTTTCATCACCGTTATCGGTACCGTCGCGGGTGACGAAGTCTTCGATCAGGGCGGTCAGGGTATCGGCTTGCAGCAGGTGAGCGGGGATCAACACAGCGAATGGACTCCAGTGGTTGGCGCTCATGATAGAGCCATGAGGCGCCACACGGCGAGCGCGCTCAGACCGGGTTGCCGGAATGCTTCAGAAAGCGCTCCAGCGTGCTGTAAAGCAGCCCGCTATCCAGCGGCTTGCCGAGGAAGTCATTCATCCCGGCGTCCAGACCATGCTGGCGGTGTTCTTCAAGGATATGCGCAGTGAGCGCGATGACCGGTACTGCGGCTAGCTGCCGGCTGTGCTCCAGGCGACGGATCTGCCGGGTGGCTTCGAAGCCGTCCATGACCGGCATTTCGCAATCCATCAGAATCAGCTGCACGGCTGCGGGGTCACGGCTGTACTCATCCACGGCGGCCTTGCCGTTGGTGACCAGGCGCACGCCGTAACCGCGTTTCTTCAGGAACCCCTGAACCACCAGCTGGTTCACCGGGTTGTCTTCCGCCACCAGGATGCAGGGGGCGTCGCTACTGTCGCTGCGGATGTTTCTGACCAACTGATGTACCTGTGCTTTGGGTTCTTCGTACAGCCCGGTGAGTGCCTGACGCAGCGCGTTGACCGCCACCGGCTGGGCCAGGTGTTGCAGACGCAGGCCCTGGCTCGCCGGCAATTGCCGGCAGGCCTCGGGCGGGCAGATCAACAGCACGCGCTGCTGAGCCTGCAGTTTTGCCCTGATCGAATCGAGCCAATGGTTGACGCTGCCGGGCCAGGGCGCCATCAGTATCAGCAATGGCGGCGCGGCGAAATGTTCCAGGTAGTCCTGCAGTCGTTCCGGGGTCTGGCAGCGCTCGGTGCGCATGCCCCAGCGGCCGAGCAGGCGGCTCATGGCGTCCAGACCCAGGCCATCGAGTGAGGCGATCAGGGCGGTACGGCCTGCCAGCAGGCGGCTGAGTTCTCCGGGCGTCTCCTGTGCGCTCAGCAAGGGGATGTCGAAGGCAAAGCGCGAGCCCTGGCCGAGGGTGCTCTGCACCTCGATGCGGCCACCCATCATCTCCACCAGTTCCTTGCTGATGGCCAGCCCCAGGCCGCTGCCGCCATACCGGCGTGTGGTACTGGAGTCGCCCTGGGCGAAGGACTCGAACAACTGCGCCAGAGCCTGTTCACTGATGCCGATACCGCTGTCGCTGATGGCGAAGACCAGATGCGGCTTGCCGGAGCTATCACTGCGGCAGCTGACGCTAACTGCCACATGACCTTCCGCGGTGAACTTGAGGGCGTTGCTGAGCAGGTTCATCAGCACCTGCTTGAGCCGTGTCGGGTCGCCCTGAATGTGCCGTGGTACGCCACTTTCCAGGCTGACGTAGAGGCGCAGACGCTTGTCCAGCGCCTGGCCGGTGAACAGGCTGAGGGTATCGGAGATCATGTCTTCGAGATCGAACTCGATCTGCTCCAGGCTAAGCTTGCCCGACTCGATGCGGGCGTAGTCGAGGATGTCGTTGATCACCGCCATCAGCGAGCTGCCGGAGCTGGAAATGGTGTCGACATAAAAGCGCTGACTGCGATCCAGCGATGTTTCGCGCAGCAACTGCAGCATGCCCAGCACGCCATTGAGCGGAGTGCGGATCTCGTGGCTCATCTTGGCCAGGAAGCGGCTCTTGGCCTGACTCTCGAAGGCAGCCTGCTCGGCGGCGCGGCGGGACTGGAAGCCTTCCTCCTTGAGCAGGTTGATACGGTCGGCGAGGCCAATCGAGAGGGTGATCAGCTCGATGGTCACGCCGATCTTCACCACCGTGGCGCCGAATACGCCGAGCACTTCCAGCCCCAGCGAACCGGTGGTGGCCTGGATGAAGGCGAACAGCAGGATGGCCCAGGCCAGGGTGTAGTAGGAGCCGTAGCGCACGCCGCGGCGCCAGACGTAGATGCCGGTCAGCAGGAGGATCAGCGAGACCAGGGAAACGGTGACGCTGGCCAGGATGTTCCAGGCTGCGAAACCGATCAGCGGCACTGACAGCAGGCAGCCGACGCAGATCAGCATCAGCAGGCGCAGGCAGGTGTCCAGACGGGGAAAGTACTGCCGGGCATGAAGGAAATGGCGGCTGAACTGGATGGCCGTGAGGCAATGCAGGTACATCAGGATGTAGATGCTCACCGACTGCAAGGTCACGTGTTCGGGCAGCAGTTTGAACAGCATGCCGTCGAAGCAGGCGGCGAGCAGGCCGACATTGAGATTGTAGGCCAGGTACCAGAGATAGGCCGATTCGCGCAGCGACAGGTAGAGGAACAGGTTGTAGCAGAACATGGCGAACAGCACGCCGTAGAAGGCGCCGTTGAAACCCATCAGATTTTCCTGCGCGGCTGCGCTGGCGCCGTAAGTAGCGAAGAACAACGGCACGAATACCGTGCTGGTGGTTTCCACGCGGACCAGCAGCGTGCTGACGCCGGGTTCGAGCTGCATGGGAAACCAGAAGTTACGGACCTGCACCGGCCGCTGGGAGAAGGCGAAGCTGTCGCCGCTTTCCTGCTGCAGGTGCTTGCCGTCAGGGGTGATCAGGTGAACCTGCAGGTGGTCGAGCAACGGATAGTTGATTTCGAGGTAGCCGCCCAGCTCCTGTTCTAGGGTATTGACCAGGCGAATCCTGAACCACCAGACGGAAGCGTTCTTGCCGAGGTTGATATGGTCGCCGTCGACTTCGTGGAAAAGGTCGTCATCCAGTCCCAGCACCTGCTCTGCGCCAAGGGAGCCGTGCACATCTTCGTAGTAACCGGTGTAAGAGCCCAGAGGCAGGCGCAGGTCGTCGCTATCCAGCGGCGCAGGCGTCAGCGCCCAGCTCGGGCAGGCGAGCCACAACAGCAGCAGGGCCAGGTAAAGGCGAGGCATCCGTGAACCTCACAGGGTGTCGGCAAATCGCGTTGTTTGCCAGACGCCATTCGCAGTGGGCCATGCAGCATGGCCGGGAGTCATTTTTAACGTCGTGTGGCGACGCCCCGAAGGTAACCGGCCGGGAAGGCTGGCCATAAAAAGGGGAGCTGATGCTCCCCTGTCGTCCTTCGTGTCACTTTGCCTTTATGCGTGCGCGCCTTCAAGCGTCTCGGTCGTGTTGCCCAACCAGGCTGTCCACGGGTGGGACGCGGGTATCACTTTCCATCTGCGCGTCATGCTCCAGCTGATGGCTGAAACGTTCCAGCGAACCCTGCGCCGGCTGGGCATCGCTGGCGAATACCGGCGGGCTCATCATGTAGGCGGTGAGCAGGCTGCTGAGAGCCTTGAGGCTGTCGATATGGGTGCGCTCGTAGCCGTGGGTGGCGTCGCAGCCGAAGGCCAGGAGGGCGGTGCGGATGTCATGGCCGGCGGTCACCGCCGACTGCGCATCGCTGTGGTAGTAGCGAAACAGGTCGCGGCGCACCGGCACATCCTGTTCGGCGGCCAGGCGCAGCAGCTGGCGTGACAGGTGATAGTCGTACGGGCCACCGGAGTCCTGCATGGCCACGCTGACCGCATGTTCGCTGGATTGCTGGCCTTGGGCGACCGGGGCGATGTCGATGCCGACGAACTCGCTGACGTCCCAGGGCAGGGCGGCTGCGGCACCCGAGCCGACTTCCTCGGTAATGGTGAACAAGGGATGACAATCGATCATCGGTTGCAGTCCATGGTCGCGAATCGCCTTGAGCGAGGTCAGCAGCGCCGCGACGCCGGCCTTGTCGTCCAGGTGGCGGGCGCTGATATGGCCGCTTTCGGAAAATTCGGGCAGTGGGTCGAAAGCGACGAAATCGCCCACCGAGATTCCCAGCGAGTCGCAATCGGCGCGGGTGGCGCAGTAGGCATCCAGGCGCAGCTCGACGTGGTCCCAGCTGATCGGCAGAGTGTCGACGGCGGTGTTGAAGGCGTGTCCCGAAGCCATCAGCGGCAGTACGCTGCCACGGATAACGCCGTTGTCGGTGAACAGGCTGACACGACTGCCCTCGGCGAAGCGGCTCGACCAGCAACCGACCGGTGCCAGGCCCAGGCGGCCGTTGTCCTTGATCTCGCGGACGATGGCACCAATGGTGTCGAGATGCGCGGAAACCGCGCGGTCAAAGCGTTCGTACTCGCTCTGGCGCCCGCGCAACGTGGCGCGGATGGTGCCGCGGCGGGTCAGTTCGAAGGGGATTTCCAGCTCTTCGAGGCGTTCGGCGACGTAGCGCACGATGGTGTCGGTGAAACCGGTAGGGCTGGGGATGGCGAGCATCTCCAGCAGGACCTTCTGCAGGTAATCCAGATCGGGTTCGGGTAGTTGTTGCATGCAAGCTCCTCGCGTTTGTATTGCCCCTCTCCCGGGTGCGGGAGAGGGCCGGGGAGGGTGTTCAGCTGGTTGCCTGGCTGAGCGGGAACAGCAGATCGACGAAGCGCTCGGCAGTCGGCTGCGGTTCGTGGTTGGCCAGGCCGGCCCGCTCGTTGGCCTCGATGAACACGTAATCGGGTTGATCGGCTGCAGGTACCAGCAGGTCGAGGCCGACAACCGGGATTTCCAGGGCGCGGGCGGCCTTGATCGCCGCGTCGCGCAGTACCGGGTGGAGAATCGCGGTGACGTCTTCCAGGGTGCCGCCGGTATGCAGGTTGGCTGTCTTGCGCACGGCCAGACGCTGGCCGGCCGGCAGCACGCTGTCGTAGTCGAGGCCGGCACCGTGCAGCGTGCGCAGGGTTTCGGCGTCCTTCGGGATACGGCTCTCGCCACCGGTGGCGGCCTGACGACGGCGGCTCTGAGCGTCGATCAGTTTGCCGATGCTGTGGAGACCATCGCCGATGATCTCGGCCGGTCGACGGATCGCTGCGGCCACTACCTCGTAGCCGATCACCAGGATGCGCAGATCATCGCCTTCGTGATAGCTCTCCAGCAGCACGCGCTGATCGAATACGCGGGCGCGTTCGATGGCTTCCTGCACTTCAACTGTCGTACGCAAGTCGACCGCCACACCCTGGCCCTGCTCGCCATCCACCGGCTTGACCACTACCGACCCGTGCTCGGCGAGGAAGGTGGCATTGTCTTCGGCGCTGCCCGCCAGGCGCTGGGCCGGCACGCTGAGACCGGCGCGCGACAGGGTGCGATGGGTCAGGCGCTTGTCCTGGCACAGGGTCATGCTCACGGCGCTGGTGAGGTCGCACAGCGACTCCCGGCACCGAATGCGCCGGCCGCCATGGCTGAGGGTGAACAGTCCGGCCTCGGCGTCATCCACCTGCACCTCGATGCCGCGGCGCAGGGCCTCGTCGACGATGATGCGCGCGTAAGGGTTGAGTTCGGCCTGGGGGCCGGGGCCGAGAAACAGTGGCTGGTTGATGCCGTTCTTGCGCTTGAGGCTGAAGGTCTGCAGCTCGCGGAAACCCAGCTTGGCGTAGAGCTTCTTGGCCTGCTTGTTGTCGTGCAGCACCGACAGGTCGAGGTAGCTCAGGCCACGGCTCATGCCGTGCTCGATCAGGTGACGTACCAGCACTTCGCCGACCCCGGGGCGGCTGCAGTGAGGGGCTACCGCCAGACACCACAGGCTGCTGCCGTTTTCCGGATCATGGAAGGCACGCTGGTGATTGAGCCCCATGACGCTGCCGATCACCGCGCCGCTGTCTTCGTCCTCGGCCAGCCAGTAGGTCGGGCCGCCTTCGCTGTAGGGTGTGAGCTTGGCCGGGTCGATGGGCAGCATGTTGCGGGTCTGGTACAGGCAGTTGATCGCCTGCCAGTCCGCTTCGTTCTGCGCCCTACGAATGCGAAAGCCACGGAAACTGCGGCGCGCCGGACGGTAGTCGGTGAACCACAGACGCAGCGTGTCGGACGGGTCGAGAAACAGCTGTTGCGGTGCGTGAGCGAGCACCTGATGTGGTGCGGCGACATACAGGGCGATATCACGCTCGCCGGGTTGCTCGTTGAGCAGCGCTTCGGCCAGCACGGTGGGGTCCGGGTAGGTGTGGCCGATCAGCAGGCGGCCCCAGCCGCAATGGATGGCCTGCGGCTGACTTGGCTGGCTGGCGTGATCTTCAGCCAGGCGCGCTTGCAGGCGCTCGTAGGAGGGCGTCTGGCCGCGCAGCAGGCGTTGGTTGAAGGCAGTGGAGCGCATGGAATAGTCCCTGTCCGTGTTCATTACGTCCGGTCTGAGCCGGATCGTCATTGAGTCGCGACAAATCCCGGTCTTGCCGGGCTACGACCATTGATCCCGCAGGAGCGGCCAAATGGCCGCTCCTTCTCTGTTACAGACCCTGTTCGCTCAGCCACAGGTTGAGCGCCGCCAGTTGCCACAGCTTGGAACCGCGTAGCGGTGTGAGCTGGCTCTGCGGGTTGGTCAGCAGCTGGTCGAGCATGTTCGGGTTGAACAGGCCGCGATCCTGGCTCGGATCGAGCAGCAGGTCGCGCACCCAGCCAAGGGTGGCGCCCTCCAGGTGCTTGAGACCGGGAACCGGGAAGTAGCCCTTGGGCCGGTCGATCACCTCGCTGGGAATGACTTTGCGCGCGGCTTCCTTGAGCACGTACTTGCCGCCTTCGGGCAACTTGAACTGAGCTGGAATGCGCGCGGAAAGCTCGGCCACGCGGTAGTCGAGGAACGGTGTGCGTGCCTCCAGGCCCCAGGCCATGGTCATGTTGTCCACGCGCTTGACCGGGTCATCGACCAGCATCACCGTGCTGTCCAGGCGCAGCGCCTTGTCCACCGCCGCATCTGCCCCCGGCATGGCGAAATGCTCGCGAACGAACTCGCCGGCCATGTCGTCGGTCAGCCAGGCCGGTTGCACGCAGGCTGCGTATTCGTCGTGCTCGCGGTCGAAGAAGGCCGCGCGGTAGGCGGCGAAGGCATCCTTGGCGCCGTCGACCTGCGGGTACCAGTGGTAGCCGGCGAACAGTTCGTCGGCGCCCTGGCCGCTCTGCACCACCTTGCAGTGCCTGGCCACTTCCCGCGAGAGCAGGTAGAAGGCGATGCAGTCATGGCTGACCATCGGCTCGCTCATGGCGCGGAAGGCTTGCGGCAACTGCTCGAGAATCTCGTGCTCGCCGATGCGCAGCTGATGGTGGCGGGTGGCGAAGCGCTGGGCGATCAGGTCCGAATACTGGAACTCATCACCACGTTCGCCGCCGGCGTCCTGAAATCCGATGGAGAAGGTCAGCAGGTTCTCCACACCCGCTTCGCGCAGCAGACCGACCAGCATGCTCGAATCGACGCCGCCGGAGAGCAGCACGCCGACGTCGACGGCGGCGCGCTGGCGAATGGCCACGGCCTCGCGCATGGTTTCCAGCGTCTGATCGCGCCATTCTTCAAGGCCGTAGCTGGCCTCGTCACCTTGCGGGCCGAACTGCAGCGTCCACCAGGTCTTCTGCTCGACCTTGCCGTCGGCGTCGATGCGCATCCAGGTGGCCGGTGGCAGTTTTTCCACGCCTGCCAGGATGGTGCGTGGCGCCGGTACCACGGCATGGAAGTTCAGGTAGTGGTTGAGCGCGATCGGGTCGAGTGTCCCGGCGATATCGCCGCCCTTCAGCAGGGCCGGCAGCGACGAGGCGAAGCGCAGGCGTTCGCCGGTACGCGACAGGTACAGCGGTTTGACGCCGAGACGGTCGCGGGCGATGAACAGGCTCTGTTTGTCGCGCTCCCAGATCGCGAAGGCGAACATGCCGTTGAGCTTGGGCAGCAGGGCTTCACCCCAGGCGTGATAGCCCTTGAGCAGTACCTCGGTGTCACCACCGGAGAAGAAGCGGTAACCCAGTGCTTCCAGTTCGCTGCGCAGTTCGGGGTAGTTGTAGATGGCGCCGTTGAACACCATCGAGAGGCCGAGATCGCTGTCGATCATCGGCTGGCCCGAAGCCTCGGCCAGATCCATGATCTTCAGGCGGCGATGGCCCAGGGCGATGGGGCCCTGACTATGAAAGCCATGGGCGTCGGGGCCGCGAGGGGCCAGGTGATGAGTGATGCGCTCGACTGCCGCCAGGTCCGCGGGGCGTCGATCAAAACGTAGTTCTCCAGCTATTCCGCACATAGTTCCTTACCGGTGTTGCCGTTGGGGAGTGGCTCGTGGCCGAGCCTTTTACACCAAAACAAGAAAATGCTTTCATGTCAAAGTATTGGTGGTTAAGGATTGGTGTTTATGAGTGTTAAAAAAGTTCCTGCTGAAATAGGTTTGTCATCTGTCATGGCCTTTGAAATGCCACTATTCCAGGCGCTGCGGCGCCTGCAGCAGGCAGGGGAAGTACATGCCAAGCGTCTGGCCCGCTTTGGTGGGCTGACCCCCATGCAACTGATGGTTCTGCAGGTCCTGGCCAGCGAGACGCGCATGACCGCCAGTGTGCTCAGCAGTCGCGTCAGCCTGACGGCGGCGACGCTTTCCGGCCTGCTCGACCGTCTGGAAGAACGCGGTTTCCTGCAGCGCCAGCGCGATGATCAGGATCGACGACGGCAGTGGCTGCTGATCAGCGATGCCGGCCGCGAGCTGATCCAGCAGGCGCCATCGCTGATGCCGCCGGAGTTCAACCGGCGTTTTGCCCAGCTGGCCGACTGGGAACGCCACAGCCTGACGGCGGCGTTGTTGAGAGCGGCTGAACTGTGCGGCGAGATGGACTGAAGTGCAGCGTGCTTTTTTCAGAAAAAATTCAAGCAGGGTGTTGACTTAGCTTCGCCACCTGCATAAAGTGCGCGCCTCGCTAAGGCACATGGGTGGTTAGCTCAGCCGGGAGAGCATCTGCCTTACAAGCAGAGGGTCGGCGGTTCGATCCCGTCACCACCCACCATAGCGAATTCGGACGCAAGTCCGGCCGACGCGCAGCGGTAGTTCAGTCGGTTAGAATACCGGCCTGTCACGCCGGGGGTCGCGGGTTCGAGTCCCGTCCGCTGCGCCATTATTTCCCAGATCGACGTTTAGTCGGTTTGAGATGGCAAACCCGCAAGGGTGTCATCAGACGTTACAGAGTTCCTTTGGACGCAAGTCCAGCCGACACGCAGCGGTAGTTCAGTCGGTTAGAATACCGGCCTGTCACGCCGGGGGTCGCGGGTTCGAGTCCCGTCCGCTGCGCCATATACGAAACCCGTCGATCGCAAGATCGACGGGTTTTTTATTGCCTTGGCTCCGGGCAATCGCTTGCGGCTTCTCGCCATCTTTTCTTCAAGTGCGCAATGCAGCCTGCTGTCGATCAGTTGACATGACCGGGGAGAGCCGCCGATGGAGGATCATCAGCAGGCGTTGCTCAAGCGGATGCGGTCGCTCAGGACGCGTCTGACGGTGTTGTCGAGGATGACGCCACCGAGCTCTGAGCTTCACCGCTGGCCCTGCGCTGGGCGCGACGATAGTCGCCCGGCGTCTGCCCCAGCCAGCGTTTGAAGGCGCGCTGGAACGCCTCGGCCGAGGCGAAGCCGAGCAGGTAGGCGATTTCACCGAAGGCCAGCTCGGTGTCACGAATATAGGCCGTGGCCAGGTCGCGCCGAGTTTCGTTGAGGATGGCGCGAAATTGCGTGCCTTCCTCGGCCAGCTTGCGCCGCAGGGTCCAGCTCGGCAGGTGCAGGCTGCGGGCGACTTCGTCCAGGTCCGGCTCGTGCCCATGCAGCAATGGGCCGAGTAGCTGGATCACCCGTTCGCGCAGGCTGCGCGTACGGGTCAGCTGATCCAGTTCCCGTTCACACAACTCCACGAGATGTCGCCAGGTGCCCGGGCAGTGCTGCGGATTGCGCAGTGCCAGGGTGTCATTGCTCAGGCGCAGGCGGTTGGCGCCGGCGGCGAACTCCACCGGGCTGCCGAACTGCATCTCGTAGCGCTCGCCATAGTCCGGCGCGGGAAATTCGATCTCGACCTTTTCCGGTGTGACGGGATGGCCGACCACCTGGCCCAGGTTGGTCTGCCAGCCGGCCAGTACCGAATCCACCACGAAGCGGTTGTAGGCGTTGTACGGGCTGATGGAATAGAAATGCAGCCAGGCACCGCGGGTGTCTTCGCTGAAGCCCGAACGCCCCCGGTAGTTGGCGGCGTAAAGCGCCTCGAAGCGCGTCAGCGTGCGCGCCGCTTCACGCAGATCGGGCGCCTGTGCGGCGCAGATGCCGGCCAGGCCGACCTGGCTCAGGCGACTGTGGCGGCCCATGTCCAGGCCCAGTGCCGGGTTGCTGCACAGGGCGATGGCGCTGTGGCCAAGGCGCATGAAGCGCGGAATCGACAGGCGTGCGCGCGGTTCGCTGAGGCGAGCGGCATCCAGACCGAACTGTTCGAGCAGTGGCTCGGGAGGCTGACCCTGCTCGCGCAGTGCATCGGCCAGCGCCTGGGTGAAACCGACGGAGAGGTCGCCGAGGCGAACACGTGAGGTTTTCATCGCTGGCGGTTGATCCGTTGTCCGCCGTGTTCGCTGCTGGCGGGGCCGGCTGACAACATTGGTGGGAACAGAAGGGTGATCAGTAGGCGCATTGATGTGGGCATCTGGCTTCGTTGCGATGCAGGTTAGGTTGGTCGTGACGTGCTGCCAAGGTGTATTGCTCTTTTTGATCATTATCTTGTTAGTTTTGCTCATTGAGCATGGCCGGCAGCCTCTTTATCGTCTGGCTCCATAAACGACCGCGGGACCATGAAGCCGCGGCACTCCGTGAACTGCACCGTGATGTGGAGATTTCCATGACTGCTCGCTACCCGCACATGCTGGCCCCGCTCGACCTCGGCTTCACCACGCTGAAGAACCGCACGCTGATGGGCTCCATGCACACTGGCCTGGAAGAGAAACCGGGCGGTTTCGAGCGTATGGCGGCCTATTTTGCCGAGCGCGCCCGCGGCGGCGTCGGACTGATGGTCACCGGCGGCATCGGCCCGAACGAGGAGGGTGGCGTGTATGCCGGCGCAGCCAAGCTGAGCACGCAGGAAGAGGCCGAGAAGCACAAGATCGTCACCCAGGCGGTACACGAGGCCGGTGGCAAGATCTGCATGCAGATCCTGCATGCCGGGCGTTATGCCTACAGCCCGAAGTCGGTGGCGCCGAGCGCCATCCAGGCGCCGATCAACCCGTTCAAGCCGCGTGAACTGGACGAGGAAGGCATCGAGAAGCAGATCGCCGACTTCGCCAACTGCGCCGCGCTGGCGCAGCAGGCCGGTTACGACGGGGTCGAGGTGATGGGTTCGGAAGGCTACTTCATCAACCAGTTCCTGGTCGCCCACACCAACCACCGCACCGACCGCTGGGGCGGCAGCTTTGATAACCGCATGCGTCTGCCGGTGGAGATCGTCCGCCGCGTGCGTGAGGCAGTCGGGCCGAACTTCATCATCATCTATCGCCTGTCGATGCTCGACCTGATCGAAGGCGGCAGCACCTGGGACGAGATCGTGACGCTGGCCAAGGCCATCGAGAAGGCCGGCGCCACCATCATCAACACCGGTATCGGCTGGCACGAGGCGCGTATCCCGACCATCGCCACCAAGGTGCCGCGTGCGGCCTTCACCAAGGTCACCGCCAAGCTCAAGGGCGAAGTGAGCATTCCGCTGTGTACCACCAACCGCATCAATACCCCGGAGGTGGCGGAGCAGGTTCTGGCCGAAGGTGACGCCGACATGGTGTCGATGGCCCGCCCGTTCCTCGCCGACCCGGACTTCGTCAACAAGGCTGCCGCAGGTCGCGCCGACGAGATCAATACCTGCATCGGCTGCAACCAGGCCTGCCTGGATCACACCTTCGGCGGCAAGCTGACCACCTGCCTGGTCAACCCGCGCGCCTGCTACGAGACCGAGCTGAACTACATCCCCACCACTGCGGTGAAAAAGATCGCCGTGGTCGGTGCCGGCCCGGCCGGGCTGGCTGCCGCTACCGTCGCCGCCGAGCGCGGCCACAGCGTGACCCTGTTCGACGCGGCCGGCGAGATCGGCGGCCAGTTCAACGTGGCCAAGCGTGTGCCAGGCAAGGAAGAGTTCTTCGAGACCCTGCGCTACTTCAAGCGCAAGCTGGAAACCACCGGCGTCGACGTGCGCCTGAACAGTCGTGTATCGGCTGACGAGCTGGTCAAGGGCGGTTTCGACGAGATCATCCTGGCCACCGGTATCGTGCCGCGCACGCCGGAGATCCCGGGTATCGACCATCCCAAGGCGATCGGCTATCTGGACGCCATTCTCGAGCGCAAGCCGGTCGGTCAGAAGGTGGCGGTGATCGGCGCCGGGGGTATCGGCTTCGACGTTTCCGAGTACATCACTCACCAGGGCAAGGCTACCAGTCTCGACCGTGATGCGTTCTGGAAGGAGTGGGGCATCGACACTGCGCTGGAAGCCCGTGGCGGCGTGGCTGGTGTGCAGCCGCAACCGCACCCGGCGGCGCGCGAGGTGTTTCTGCTGCAGCGCAAGAAGAGCAAGGTTGGCGACGGCCTGGGCAAGACCACCGGCTGGATTCACCGCACCAGCCTGAAGAACAAGAAGGTACAGATGCTCAACTCGGTGGAGTATCTCAAGATCGATGATGCCGGACTGCATATCCGCGTTGCCGATGGCCAGCCGCAGGTGCTGCCAGTCGACACCGTGATCGTATGCGCCGGCCAGGATCCGCTGCGTGAGTTGCAGCAAGGGCTGGAGAGTGCCGGTCAACGCGTACACCTGATCGGTGGTGCCGATGTTGCTGCCGAACTGGATGCCAAGCGCGCCATCAACCAGGGTTCGCGCCTCGCCGCCGAGCTGTGACGAAAACGCCCCGCCTCGTGCGGGGCGTTTTGCATGTGGCTGACAATAACAAGGAGAAACCCCATGTCCACCGATCTTCACCTGCAGTCGCAGGCGGCTGCCACCCTGCAGCGCTGGCATCAGTTCGTCGCCGCCAGGGATCTGAGCGCCTTGCCCGAACTGCTGCACCCGCACGCAGTGTTTCGTTCACCCATGGCGCACAAGCCCTATCCGGGCGCGCAGGCGGTCAACCTGATTCTCAATACCGTACTCAAGGTGTTCGAGGACTTCGCCTATCATCGGGAATTGGCCTCGGCCGATGGTCTCAATGTGGTGCTGGAGTTCTCTGCGCGGGTCGGCGAGCGCGAGCTGAAGGGGATCGACATGATCCGTTTCGACGAGGCGGGGAAAATCGTCGAGTTCGAGGTCATGGTGCGGCCGATGAGCGGGCTGCAGGCGCTCGGCGTGGAAATGGCGCAGCGCCTGGCGCCGTTTCTCGCTGCGGCCAAAGGCTGAGATCAGGTAGCCCGCTGCAAGAGCGGGCTCGTTCGCGCTATTTGAGCACGCCAACTTCGCGATAGAAGCGCTCGGCGCCCGGATGCAGAGGGATCGGTAGGCCATTGATTGCCTGTTCCAGACGGATGGCCTTGGCGGCCGGGTGTGCCTGGGCCAGGTGATCGAGGTTGCCGAAGAGCAGCTTGGTCATCTGATAGGCGACATCGTCGGAAACGCTAGTCTGGCTCACCAGTACGTTGGTGATGGTCGCCGTTGTTACATCGCTGCTCTGCCCCTTGTAGGTGCCGGCAGGGATGATGCCTGACTGATAGGCGCCGCTGCCGATGCGCGACACCACCTGTTCCGGAATGGCCACGAAGGTGATCGGCATGCGTTCGGCCAGTTCGCGGATTGCCGCCATGCCCAGGCCGGCTGACTGCAGGGTGGCATCGAGCTGGCCTTTCTCGATCAGCTCGACCGACTCGGCGTAGGGCTTGAACGCCACCTGGCCCATGTCTTCGTAGCTCAGGCCCGCGGCCTTGAAGATTGCCCGGGCATTGAGTTCGGTACCCGAGCGGGGTGCCCCGACGGAGATTCGCTTGCCGCTTAGGTCTTCCAGGCTCCTGATGCCCGATGCCTGGCTGGCGACGATCTGAATGTAGTTCGGGTAGATGCCGGCGATGGCGCGCAGGCGATCGCGCGGCGCTCTGAAACCTGCTTCCTCGTCACCTTTCCAGGCATCGGCCACCGAGTCGCCGAGGGCAAAGGCCAGTTGGCCACGGGCGATCTGCAGCAGGTTGAGGTTCTCCACCGAGGCCTTGGTGGCGCGCACGCTGGTGGTCGAGCCTTCGATGCGTTCGCGATAAAGCTCGGACAGACTCAGACCCAGCGGGTAATAGACCCCACTGGTGCCGCCAGTGAGGATGTTGATCGAGGTTGGGTTGGCGTGAGCATTGGGGCTGCTGGCCAGGATCGCGGCAGCGACGATCAGGCCAACACGCTTGGCTAGGCGCATGGGAGTTCTCCGTTGTTGTTGTATTTCGGGCGGGCAGCGAGTCAGTGCCGCGAGGGTTCGCAACAACGGGAACAGGTATTCGCCAGGTGGATCGAGCAGGAAGGGATGGCAGGGGAGCGTTGAAAAACCATGGAACTGACCTCTTGTCTTTTTTATTAGTCCGGTCACGCGGCAGAGCGCGACCTGGTCGAGGCTCGAGCAGATGACGTGCCAGGTTGACGGAGCGTTGTTCCAGAGCGGATGAGGTTTTTATCAGTGCCTTGTATGGGCGGAAGTTCGCTTATTGTGGTGGGCGTTTTGGCGGGAAACCGCTGATGAACCATGTCTGGCGGCCCGGAATTCGGCTGAGGGTGTGCGCTACATTGCGCTCTTGTCACATTTTTGCGTGAGCGGCGTGCAATCCGGCCTGGCTCGCAGGGTCAGTGCCAACCCAGTCACATTGCGGGAGGAGGGTTTTCCCCTAGACTTGCCTGACCGATTAGGGACGGCATCAATCGTCAAAGCAGGATGGGCTTTGGCGATGGTGCCGTACGCGCATATCCCCCGTTGGTTCAGAGGGCCTTCGATGAGCATGCAGAACAAGCCGCAGATGGTGGAAGCCGTGATGTTCTTCAGTGAACGCGGTATCTGCAAACAGATGATGTTCCCTGAGTTCGAGGCCTTGCTCGACGGTGTGGTGAACATGCCCGAATTTGCCGACGAGCAGATGCGCGCGGTATTCGTGGTGATCAACCCGCGTCTGCTGGTCAGGGCTGCGGTGTTCTTCCTGCTGGATTTCGACGAGGACGGTCGCCCCGACAAGGGCTGGAACATTCCGTTGCAGCATCTGGGCGAGCGGGCCGGTCGTGGTCCTGATCTAGGCGCGGGGCCGATCCGCCTGGCCTGCCGCAGCCAGTGTCCGGTGTCCTGGCACCAGATGCATCTGTGGGATCCCAGTCTCGCGCCGGGGCAGAACGACCTGGTGCTGCTGCGTGATGCGGTCAAACGCAATCAGCTCGGTCTATTGGTCGAGGACGACAGTGCCCAGACGGTAGTTGCCGAACGTTTGCAGGTGGCCTCCGAAGACAAGTGGTATGCCCCGGATCCGGCCAAGGAAGTGGCCGATCAATTGGCGCAGAAGATGGATCAGGAACATCGCGCCAAGACTGCGCAACTGATTCAGCAGCAGCGCCTGCGCATCACCAGTCTGACCCAGCAGCACGAGGAAGAGCTGGCCAAGTTCAAGCTGGCCAGTGAGGAGCAGAGCAAGCATCTGCAGGCGCAGCTTCATGGCCTGCACCAGGCGCTGCGTCAGCAGGAAGAGCTCAACGCCAGCCTCAAGGCGCAGCTGGCGGCTCAGGCCGAAAGCTTCCAGAACAGCCGTGAAGAGATGACGCAACAGTTGCGCGCACTGGAGCATCATGGTCGCACTGAGGGCGATATCCTGCGTGCCCAGTTCGATAGTGAGGTGCGTGCCAAGGTCGCGGCGGCCGTGGCGGAGTACAAGGAGCAGATCGCCGTACGCGATGTCGAACTGGCCTATCGCAACGAGCTGGACGCTCAGCAGCAGGCAGAGATCGAGCGCCTCAAACGTGAGCGCGATGCCTTCGCCAGCCAGGGCGGTGATCAGGTGCTGGAGCGCCTGGCCAAACTCGGTGTGGTGTTCGTGGTATACCACCCCGGTGCCGGGCACCTGACCATTCCGCTGCAGGACGTCGCCCGCTATCAGGACAACCCCATGGCGTACGCTGCAGGCAAATGCTTCGTTTCCGAAGAACAGTATCGTCACTGGCTGGCGCACTATCAGCAGCCGAGCTGCGATGCGACCCTGCCCAGCGGCGAACGCTGCGCCATTCCCATCGACCGTGTCGACACGCCCAGCCGTTTCACCCTGGGTGAATCGAACTGCTGTGCACGGCACAAGGCGAGCAGTCGTCTGCGCACCGTCAGCTGATCTTGCCGGTACTTATTCCCTACTGGCGCCCGCAGGCGCCACTGCAAGCGCTGAAGTTTCCCTGGCTCGACGCTGCCGGCGTCGAACTCGCCTGTCTGCGCCTCGATCTCGTCGATCTGCTGGTATCCGGCAACAAATGGTTCAAGCTCGCACCCTATCTCGAGCAGGCTGCCGCTACGGGCGCGCAGGGCGTGATCAGTCTTGGCGGGGCGCATTCCAATCATCTGCATGCCCTGGCCGCTGCGGGGCAGCGCTTCGGCTTTGCTACCGTTGGCCTGCTGCGCGGTGAGGCGCAGCGGACACCCACCATCGACGATCTGCAGCGCATGGGCATGGAGCTGCACTGGTTGGGTTATGGCGGTTATCGCGCGCGTCATCAGCCAGATTTCTGGACGCCTTGGCTGGCCCGCTACAGCCGTTATCAGGTGGTAGGCGAAGGTGGTTTGGGGCTGCCGGGAGCGCGAGGCTGCAGCATCCTGGTTGAGATGGCCGAGGCACAACTGGCGACGATCGGCTGGAACGATTTCGATGCCTGGTGGCTGGCCGCCGGGACGGGCACCACACTGGCCGGCGTGCTACTGGGCGAGCCGCGCCGCACTGTATTCGGGGCGCTGGCCGTGCCGGCTGATCATGGTGTTGCCAGTCAGGTTTCGAGGCTGTTGGGCGAGGCAGGTGAGACGGGGCGGGACTATCGACTGGTTGAAGCCGCCCGCGGCGGTTTTGCCCGAATCGACGAAGCGCTGCGCCAGTTCATCCTGCAATCCGAGCAGGCTTGTGGTCTGCCACTGGAGCCGGTGTATACCGGCAAGGCGCTCATGGCGTTGCGCGAATTCTGCGAGAGCGGTCAACTTGCACGCGGCAGTCGGCTGATCTTCATTCATACTGGCGGCCTGCAAGGGCGTCGGGCGCTGATGGGCGCGCACGCCGACTACACTCAGGTCTGACCAGCGGAGCCTGGAATCTTCATGAGCGAACCCCTTACCCATGAACAGTTACGCAGCCTGACGCCGCTCAACGCGCTCTCCGAGCAGCAGTGGCGCGAGTTGCGCAGCCAGTTGGTGCCGCAGCCTCTGCTGGCCGGGCAGTTGCTGTTTCGTCAGGGCGATCAGGCGCGCCTGACCTGCTATCTGCTGGCCGGCGAGCTGCAGTTGCAGGATGCCGAGGGGAACACGCAAAGGGTGCAGGCGGGCAGCGAGATCAGCTGTCACCCCTTGTCACCCGGTTTGCCACGTCTGCATGACGCGCGTGCCCTGACCGATGTCAGCGTGCTGATGATCGACAGTGCCACGCTGGACCGCCTGCTGACCTGGCGCCTGGCGCATCAGGACCTGTTGCTGGCGCTGCAACACAGCGGCGCCGATATCGAGTGGCTGGAGCGACTGCTGGAAAACCCGCTGTTCTCCAAGGTGCCTCCGGCCAACGTGCAGAACATGCTGGGGCGTCTGCAAAGAATCGAGCTGGCGGCGGGCAGTCGGGTTCTCGAAGAGGGCGCCAGCGGCGATTGCTGTTATTTCCTGGAAAGCGGTCGTGCCGAGGTGATCCGCAGCGCCGACAGTGATCGTCAGGTGCTGGCGGAGCTGGAAGTGGGTGCCTGCTTCGGTGAAGAAGCCCTGCTTGCCGACCGGCCACGCAACGCCACGGTGACCATGGTCGAGGACGGCAGCGTGCTGCGTCTGGACCGCCAGGATTTCTTCGCCCTGCTCAAGGCTCCCGTGGTGGCCGAAGTGTCTCTGGGTGAGGCCTCCAGGTTGCTGGCGCAAGACGCGCAGTGGCTCGATGTCCGCTTGCTGGAAGAGTACGAGAAGGCGCACGCACCCCAGGCCCTGCACATGCCGCTGCAGCTGTTGCGCCTGAAGGCGCGTCTGCTGGATCGTTCGCGCACCTATCTGTGCTACTGCGACAGTGGCAAGCGCAGCAGCAGCGCGGTGTTCCTTCTCTCGCAGCTGGGGTATGGCGTATACGCCTTGCGTGACGGGCTCGATGGCCTGCCGGCGGTGCAGCGCGATGCCTTGCTCTGCGAAAGCGGGGCCGGCTATCTGGCGCGCTCCGGTGGGCGTACCGAGCGCAGTCGTTGAGCAGGGCTGGCTCTGGGGCAAGCGTAGCCCGGATGAAAACCGGGGATTGCAGGCGCGTGCGACCCGGATTGCATCCGGGCTACGAGTGCGTCGGCCACTGATCGTTGACCAGAAAGATTCGTTCGGCCTCTCGCCAATCCCCGGCTTGATCTTCTTCCAATCGTACCAGCAGCTGTGCCTGAGCCTCTGGGCGCAGCGTGTTCAGCCATTGCTCAAACATTTCATCAGGCCAGATTCCATCGGCACTCACCCGCGCCGGTGCGAGCCAGGAAAGTCTTGGCAGCGGTTGCCAGTGGGCATTGGCTCTTGCTGTGGTGAAGTCGCTCCAGTTGCGTCGATACAGCCAGCTGCCCCGGCAGTGTTCGGGCATGGCTCCGCGGGGCGCCGGGCAGCCGTCCGGCCAGGGGTAGAAGAGATAGCCGCCGAGCCAGAAGGCGGAGCGGGGTTCGCCAAGCTGTAGCTCGTTCAGCGGCCCACGGGCCTCGCGCCGGGACGACAGGGGCAGTTGATGGTGCGCCAGATGGCTCAGTTTCAGGTCGAGTCGGTCATGGCTGCCGGGCCCTAGCCAGTCTGCCGCGTCGCAGCTGTTGGTACCCAGATAGAACTTCACCGCCAGCTCCAGATGGTGTTCGCCCTCGTCGTCGCGCAGCAACAGGTCCAGCTCGCCCAGGGTATGGCCGTTATGGCGGATTGGCAGGTTGGCGGCGACCACTTCGACGTCCGGCGCAGCGTGCAGGGCGAACTGCCACAGGCGTTCGTAGTACAGCCCGAGGCGCCGTGCCGGTTTTTCCGCCAGCCAGGCGAGCAGGGCGCCGGCGTCGCGATCCTGCTGCATGAACCAGTCTGCCAGGCGCTGCGGTTGAACAGCCCAGCGGCTGGCCTGCAGGGGATGACGCTGGACTTTCGTGGTCTCACCCAGCAGGGGCGGCGAGAGCAGGGCCCAGGACAGGTCGCGTACCGCCGGGGTACGCAGGCTGGGCAACAGGTCGTGCAACAGGTCGGGAGCGATCATGAGCCGAGCATAGCGCAGTCATGGTGCTGGTTTGCTGCGGCCCGGGCCTTTGGCCGATAATCCCCCATCGTTCTTATCTGTCTGGCGGGAGTCCCATGGAGCAATTTCGCAATGTCGGCATCATCGGGCGCCTGGGGAGCACGCGGGTTCTGGAAACCGTGCGCCGCCTCAAGCGCTTTCTGATCGATCGCCACCTGCATGTGATTCTCGAAGACACCATCGCCGACGTGCTGCCCGGGCACGGCCTGCAGACGTCTTCGCGCAAGATGCTCGGTGAGGTCTGCGACCTGGTGATCGTGGTCGGCGGTGATGGCAGCATGCTCGGAGCCGCCCGCGCCCTGGCCCGGCACAAGGTTCCGGTGCTGGGGATCAACCGTGGCAGCCTGGGCTTTCTTACCGACATTCGCCCCGATGAACTGGAGCTCAAGGTAGCCCAGGTGCTGGAAGGCCAGTACCTGACCGAGAACCGCTTTCTGCTCGAGGCCGAGGTACGCCGCCAGGGCGAAGCCATCGGCCAGGGTGACGCGCTCAACGACGTGGTGCTGCATCCAGGCAAATCGACGCGGATGATCGAGTTCGAGCTGTATATCGACGGCCAGTTCGTTTGCAGTCAGAAGGCCGACGGCCTGATCGTCGCCACTCCCACGGGCTCGACCGCCTATGCGTTGTCCGCCGGCGGGCCGATCATGCATCCGAAACTCGATGCCATCGTGGTGGTGCCGATGTATCCGCATACCCTGTCCAGCCGGCCGATCGTGGTCGACGGCAACAGCGAGCTGAAGGTGGTGGTGTCGCCGGACATGACCATCTATCCGCAGGTGTCCTGCGACGGGCAGAACCATTTCACCTGCGCGCCGGGCGACACTCTGCATGTGGCCAAGAAGGCGCAGAAGCTGCGGCTGATCCATCCGCTGGATCACAATTACTACGAGGTTTGCCGTACCAAGCTCGGTTGGGGCAGCCGCCTGGGAGGACAGGACTGAATGTCCCTCGACCCCCATCGTGGCTATGACCTGATCGGTGATATCCACGGTTGTGCGCGCACCCTCGAACGTTTGCTCGAACGCCTGGGTTACAGCCGGCAGAGCGGTGTCTGGCGCCATCCGACGCGCATGATGATCTTCCTCGGCGACCTGATCGACCGCGGTCCGGGCATTCGTGAAGTCCTGCACCTGGTGCATGACATGGTGAGTGCCGGCCAGGCGCTGTGCATCATGGGCAACCACGAATTCAACGCCCTGGGCTGGAGCACGCCGGCACCACCGGGGAGTGGGCGTCAGCATGTGCGCGAGCACAGCCCGCGCCACCAGCGTCTTATGCGCGAGACCTTGACGCAGTTCGAGGCTTATCCGCAGGAGTGGCGCGAATTCCTGCGCTGGTTCTACGAAATGCCCCTGTTCATTGATGCCGGGCGTTTCCGCGTCGTGCATGCCTGCTGGGACGCCGAGCTGATCGCGCCGCTCAAGGCGCAGTTCCCTGATGGCTGCATAGATGAACACTTCCTGCAGGCGTCGGCCGTGCCGGGAAGCTTCGCCAACATGGCGCTCGATCGTCTGCTGCGTGGCACCGACATGCGTCTGCCGCACGGCCTGACCCTGACCAGCGGCGACGGCTTCACCCGTTCCTATTTCCGCACCAAGTTCTGGGAAGAGAATCCGCAGACCTACGGCGATATCGTCTTCCAGCCCGATGCATTGCCGGAGCTGGCGGCGCAGACCCCGCTGACCGAACTGCAGAAGGACGAACTGCTCAGGTATGGCGCGCATGAGCCGCTGCTGTTCGTCGGTCACTACTGGCGGCGCGGCAAACCGGCGCCGATCCGCGCGAACCTGGCCTGCCTGGACTACAGCGCGGTGGTCGGTGGTCGTCTGGTCGCCTACCGTCTGGATCAGGAAACGCGCCTGGACGCGGGCAAGTTCGTCTGGGTCGACGTTGACCCGCAGGAGGCTCCGCGATGACGACAGTTGTGGTGTTGCGCTTGCCGCTGGATACCGACCTGAGCGGTTTCGTCGCTCTGTTGCAGCGCCTACGTGTGCCGCACCGTGTGGCGGAAGAGGGCGGGCAGCAGGTGCTCTTTGTGCCGGGTGAGGAACTCGCTGAACAGGTGCGTGAGCTCTACTCCCGTTATCCGCAGGGCGACGCTGGAACCCAGTTGCCACGCCCCCAGGCTCCGGCGCGCGAGAGTTTCCTGGTGCAGTTGTGGCGCAGTCCGGTGACGGCCCTGATGCTGGTGAGCACCTTCATCGTGTTTGCGGTAACCCTGGCGGGCGAGAATTTTGCCGCCATTCGCTGGCTGAGCTTCGTCGACTTTCGTATCGACGGCGAGCGCATTTACCTGACCTATCTGAGTGCCACGCTCGACAGCGGTCAGTGGTGGCGCCTGATCACGCCGATGCTGATCCATTTCGGCTGGCTGCACCTGGCGATGAACAGCCTGTGGTACTGGGAGTTGGGGCGGCGCATCGAGTTTCGCCAGGGCTCCATCGGGTTGCTCGGGCTGAGCCTGCTGTTCGGTCTTGCGTCGAATTTCGCCCAGTACTGGTGGGCCGGACCTTCGCTGTTTGGTGGCTTGTCCGGGGTGCTGTATGGCCTGCTCGGGCATTGCTGGATCTACCAGCGTCTGGCGCCGAACGCGGCCTATCGCCTGCCGCCCGGAGTTCTGGTGATGATGCTGGCGTGGCTGGCGATCTGCATGACCGGCATCTTCGAACTGCTGCAGTTCGGTGCAATTGCCAACGCCGCGCATGTCGGCGGTCTGCTCACCGGCTGCCTGACCGGCCTGCTTGGCGGTATGCTGGCCCGACGCTGATTCATCTGGCGGGTCGAGCCCGCCCTACGGTTTAACTGGAGATCTCTATGTCGTCCTTTCTCGAAGCCATCGACAACATCACCCCGGAAATCTACGAGAGCCTCAAGCTGGCCGTGGAAATCGGCAAGTGGCCCGATGGCCGCAAGCTGACTCAGGAACAGAAGGAACTGACCCTGCAGGCGATGATCGCCTGGGAGACGCAGAACCTGCCGGAGGAAGAGCGTACCGGCTACATGGGCCCGCAGGAGTGCAAGTCCAAATCCGAGCCGGTGCCCAACCTGCTGTTCAAGTCTTCGGATACCGTCCACTGATGACTGAGCTAGGACGTGGCTCGCTGAGCAAGATGAAGGCGCGTCTGGACGCGCCGGTACAGTATGCGTTCCGCCTCGGTGACGAGGAGGTGCCGGTCAACCCGCTGGTGGGCAAGAGCCTGCGTCTGGAGTACCTCGGCGCCATTCATTGCACGCACTGCGGGCGCAAGACCAAGACCAGTTTCAGCCAGGGCTACTGCTACCCCTGCATGCAGAAACTGGCGCAATGCGACATCTGCATCATGAGCCCGGAGCGCTGCCACTTCGAGGCCGGTACCTGCCGCGAGCCGAGCTGGGGCGAGCAGTTCTGCATGACCGACCATATCGTCTACCTAGCCAACTCCAGTGGGGTGAAGGTCGGCATCACCCGCGCCAGTCAGGTGCCGACGCGCTGGATCGACCAGGGTGCGACTCAGGCGTTGCCCATCCTGCGTGTGGCGACTCGGCAGCAGTCCGGCTTCGTCGAGGATCTGCTGCGTAGCCAGGTGGCGGACAAGACCAACTGGCGGGCGCTGCTCAAGGGCGATGCCGCGCCGGTCGACCTGGTTGCCATTCGCGAGCAGGTCCTGGATGCCTGCGCCGGGGGCATTACCGCGCTGCAGCAGCGCTTCGGCCTGCAAGCCATCCAGCCGCTGTCCGCTGCCGAAGTGCTGGAAATTCGCTATCCCATCGAGGCCTATCCAGCCAAGATCACCAGCTTCAATCTGGACAAACAACCGCTGGCCGAAGGTACTCTGCTCGGTATCAAGGGCCAGTACCTGATGTTCGATACCGGCGTGATCAATATCCGCAAGTACACCGCCTACCAGCTGGCCGTCCACGAGATCGCCGCCTGACACCCGATTGCCACCGGCGCCCGATGCGCCGCAGACGAGAGGCCAAGAGCCATGCGCACCGAACAATCCAAGACCATTTACCTGAAGGACTATCAGGTTCCCGATTACCTGATCGACGAAACTCACCTGACCTTCGAACTGTTCGAGGATCACAGCCTGGTGCATGCGCAGCTGGTCATGCGGCGCAACCCGGAAGCCGGCGCCGGCCTGCCGCCGCTGGTGCTCGATGGCCAGCAGCTGGAGCTGCTGGAACTCAAACTCGACGACCGTGAGCTGGGCGAGGGCGACTACACCCTGACCGACAGCCATCTGACCCTGCAGCCGAGCGCCGAGCGCTTTGTCATCGACAGCAGCGTGCGCATCCATCCGGAGAGCAACACCGCGCTGGAGGGGCTGTACAAGTCCGGCAAGATGTTCTGCACCCAGTGCGAGGCCGAGGGCTTCCGCAAGATCACCTTCTACCTCGACCGCCCGGACGTGATGAGCAAATTCACTACCACGCTCAGCGCCGAGCAGCATCGCTATCCGGTGCTGCTGTCCAATGGCAACCCGATCGCCAGCGGCAGCGAGGAGGGCGGTCGCCATTGGGCCACCTGGGAAGACCCGTTCAAGAAACCGGCCTACCTGTTCGCCCTGGTCGCCGGTGACCTCTGGTGCGTGGAAGACAGCTTCACCACCATGAGCAAACGTGAAGTGGCGCTGCGCATCTATGTCGAGCCGGAGAACATCGACAAGGTGCAGCACGCCATGGACAGCCTCAAACGCTCGATGAAGTGGGACGAGGAGGTCTACGGCCGCGAGTACGACCTGGACATCTTCATGATCGTCGCGGTCAGCGACTTCAACATGGGCGCCATGGAGAACAAGGGGCTCAACATCTTCAACTCCAGCTGTGTGCTGGCCAAGGCCGAAACCGCCACCGACGCCGCTCATCAGCGCGTCGAGGCGGTGGTGGCGCACGAGTATTTCCACAATTGGTCGGGCAACCGCGTGACCTGCCGCGACTGGTTCCAGCTGTCGCTCAAGGAAGGCTTCACCGTGTTCCGTGACAGCGAGTTCTCCGCCGACACCCATTCGCGGGTGGTCAAGCGCATCGAGGACGTGGCCTACCTGCGCACCCATCAGTTCGCCGAGGACGCCGGCCCCATGGCCCACCCGGTGCGTCCGGATGCGTACATGGAGATCTCCAACTTCTACACCCTGACCATCTACGAGAAGGGTGCCGAAGTGCTGCGCATGATCCACACCCTGCTCGGCCCGGAGCTGTTCCGCAAGGGTTCGGATCTGTACTTCGAGCGCCACGATGGTCAGGCCGTGACCTGCGACGATTTCGTCAAGGCCATGGAAGATGCCAGTGGCATCGACCTGACCCAGTTCAAGCGCTGGTACACCCAGGCCGGCACGCCGCGTCTGGAGGTCGTTGAGGCCCATGATGCCGTTGCGCAGACCTATAGCCTGACCTTCCGCCAGAGCTGCCCGGCCACCCCGGGGCAGAGCGAGAAGCTGCCGTTCGTGATTCCCGTGGCGCTCGGCCTGCTCGATGCGCAGGGTAATGAACTGCCGCTGCGCCTGCAGGGTGAGGCTGCAGCGCAGGGCAGCAGTCGCGTGCTGTCGGTGACCGAGGCCGAGCAGACCTTCACTTTCGAGGGTCTTGCCGAAAAGCCGCTGCCGTCGCTGCTGCGCGGCTTCAGCGCGCCGGTCAAGCTGGGTTTCCCTTACGACCGCGACCAGCTGATGTTCCTCATGCAGCATGACAACGATGGCTTCAACCGCTGGGAAGCCGGCCAGCAGCTGTCCGTGCAGGTACTGCAGGAACTGATCGGCCAGCATCAGCGCGGCGAGGCTCTGGTGCTGGATCAACGCCTGGTCAGCGCGCTGCGTACGCTGCTGGAAGACGAGACACTGGATCAGGCCATGGTCGCGGAAATGCTCTCGCTGCCGGGCGAGGCCTATCTGACCGAGATCAGCGAGGTGGCTGATGTCGAGGCCATCCACGCGGCTCGCGAGTTCGCCCGCAAGGAGCTGGCCATGGCGCTGTTCGCCCCGTTGTGGGCGCGCTATCAGGCCAACCGCGAAGTCTCCAGGGCCTCCCCGTACGTCGCCGAGGCGGCGCATTTCGCCCGCCGCAGCCTGCAGAACATCGCACTGTCCTATCTGATGCTCAGCGAGAAGCCGGAGGTGCTGGCAGCCTGCGTCGAGCAGTTCGAGAATGCCGACAACATGACCGAGCGCCTGGCCGCGCTGGCCGTGCTGGTCAACTCGCCGTTCCAGCAGGAGCGCGACAAGGCTCTGGCGATGTTCGCCGACTACTTCAGGGACGACGCGCTGGTCATGGATCAGTGGTTCAGCGTGCAGGCCGGCTGCCCGCTGCCGGGCGGCCTGGAGCGCGTACATGCGCTGATGCAGCACGAAGCCTTCACCCTGAAGAACCCGAACAAGGTACGTGCGCTGATCGGGGCCTTCGCCAATCAGAACCTGATCAACTTTCACCGCGCCGACGGAGCAGGCTACCGCTTTCTCGCCGATCAGGTGATCACCCTCAATGCGCTCAATCCGCAGATCGCTTCACGCCTGCTGGCTCCGCTAACCCGCTGGCGCAAGTACGGCCAGGCTCGCCAGGCACTGATGAAGGCAGAGCTGGAGCGCATCCTCGCCTCTGGCGAGCTGTCCAGCGACGTCTATGAGGTGGTGAGTAAAAGCCTGGCGTAAGACGGGGTTGGCTCTACAGGAAGTGTTACCGGCCTATGGCTGGTAACACTTTTTTGTTACCCAACGAAATATGCAGGCCGCTGGTTATGTGTTTGTACGCTTAAATTCGAGTGTCGTTGCTTGACAATGAGACGCTATTTGTACCCGCTAACCCGTACAAAACGGGGGGTGATTGGCATAAAACGTCGGATCGTAGGACAAAGTGCGCCACTTTTTCTGGTCTTTTGGTCAGTGGCTGATCAGTCACGAAAAGAAACCATCCAACGGCTCTCCCACGGCTGTTTGCGCTGATACAACTGTTTGAATTGGCACCATGGTTGCAATGCCGAGCAGGACTTGACCGCGTGCAAGCTCTCGCTGGTCGTTGGAACACGTCGCTACAAAATAAAAAACAGAAGCCGTCGCCAGTACGGCATATCGCGACCCGGATACGGGATCGCTCAAAAGAATGATCTGTCCACGGAGTGAGTCTCGATGGAAATTAAGTCCCGCAAGCCCGTTCTACGTTTTGCCCCGGCCAAGGCCGGCTTTGCGTTCGCTGGTGTTCTGCCGCTGCTGGTTGCAGCTCAGGCGCAGGCGGTGGAGTTCAGCTTCGCCGACAACGAAATCACCGGCTCCATTGACACCACCATCTCCTACGGCCAGCTGTGGCGCGTACAGGGCCAGGACAAGACCAACAACGACATCAACACCAACGACGGTAACCGCAATTTCAACACTGGCCTGGTTTCCGAGGTATTTAAGATTACCTCCGATCTGGAAGCTTCGTACCAGAATTACGGGGTTTTCGTCCGTGGCACCGCGTTCTATGACACACAGATCATGGACAAGCGCAACGATTACTACGATACCAGCCTGGCTTATCAGCCGAGCCAGAACGTCCCGAAAGACGACAGCTTTACTCGTGGTACTCGCCATTCTGCTGGTCGTAATGCAGAAATCCTCGATGCCTACGTTTACGGCAACTGGGATATCGCCAATATGCCGGTAAGTGCGCGATTTGGTAAGCAGGTATTCAACTGGGGCGAGGGTCTGTTCTACCGTGGCGGCGTGAATACTACCAACCCAGTGGACGCTGGCAAGTTCCGTCTGCCAGGCGCAGAGGTCAAGGAAGTGCTGGTTCCGGTTGAGGCGCTGAGCTTTGCCATCGGTCTGACCGACAACCTGTCCATGGATGCCTTCTACCAGTTCAACTGGAAAGAATCGGCGATTGATCCGGTAGGTACGTTTTTCTCGGAAACAGATTTGTTCGGGGAGGGGGGGAATACCGCTTACAACAACTTTGCGGGCACTGCTCTGGCTCCAGCTATTGCGGGCTATAACGGTTTGGCTGCCGGTCTGATGGGCGCTCCTGCCCTCGCGGGTGCACGTGCGGCTGGCATGTTTCAGAATGGCGTGAATGCATCATACGGCGATATCTTGAAAGTCGCTGATGTGACGAGTGATGTTAACGCTAAGAATGATGGCCAGTACGGCTTTTCATTCCGGTATATTGCCGAAGAATTGAACTCCACGGAATTTGGCTTCTATTTTGTTAATTATCATGCCAAAGAGCCGACCATTTATGCTGATCTGAATGGTTATGAGGGTGTTAATTTGCAGGCCTTGGCTACTGTGTTGGGGGGAGGGGTTTTTGACCCTGCGCTTGTTCCAACTGCCGGTGGTTTGGCGACAGTTGATCTGCTAGGCTCCACCCAGGCCAAGCGCGAATATGCCGAAGATATTCGCATGTACGGCTTCAGTTTCAATACCACGATCAACGAAACCTCGGTTTTCGGTGAACTGGCTTACCGCCCCAATCTGCCGGTCGGCATCTCGGCCACCAACGACCTGCTCGGCGATATCGTGCTTCAGGGCGCACAGCTTGCGGATACTTCTGGTATCACCGGCCCCAATGCCGGTACGGCTCTTATTTCCGGGCAGTGGGTTGGGCGTGATGGTTCGGTCAGCAACTCTCGCCGTGTTGAGGCATTCAATATCTCTGTCGGTGCGATCCATAATTTCGGCAATGTGTTGAGCTTCGATTCGCTGTTCGGTGTCGCTGAGATTGCTTCTGAGCACCTTCGCGCTGACAGTCTGAAATACCAGGCAGTTGATGGCGATCGTTGCATTGCTGGTCGCGCTAATACGTCATATTCAACAGATGCTGCTATGGCGAAACAGGACTGTGCTTCGCGTGATGCTTATGGCTATACCTTAGTGTTGTCTGGTACTTGGAACGACGTATATGCAGGTGTGAATCTGTCGCCCTTTGCTGTTTTCAAGCACGACTTTCAGGGCAATGGTCATCAGACCGGTAACTTTATTGAAGACCGTAAGGCTTATACCGTCGGTCTACGTGCTAGCTATCTGAACAGCCTAGAAGCCGAGATTCAATACACCGAGTTCATGGGCGGTGGCCAAAGTAACTCAGGCCGTGACCGCGACAACATCGGTCTGAACGTCAAGTACTCCTTCTAATACCTATAACCAGAAACACGCTGGGCGCTTGCGGGCGCCTGGCAACTCTTCACGGAGAATTACCCATGCTGAACAAGCACAGGCTGATGGCCGTAGCCGTAGCGCTGGCGTTTTCCGCCGGTTCCGCGCTGGCTGCCGTTTCCCCGCAGGAAGCCGCCAAGCTCGGTGACACCCTGACTCCCTTCGGCGCCGAAAAAGCCGGCAACGCCGCAGGCACCATTCCGGCCTGGACCGGTGGCATCACCCAGGCCCCGGCTGGTTACAGCCGCTCGGGCCAGCACCACGTCAATCCGTTCCCGGACGACAAGCCGCTGTTCACCATCACCGCGGCCAACCTGAGCCAGTACGAGGCCAATCTGACCCCGGGTCAGATCGCCATGTTCAAGGCCTATCCGGAAACCTATCAGATGCCGGTGTATCAGACCCGCCGATCCGGCTCTGCGCCGCAGTGGATCTATGACAACACCATCAAGAACGCCACCAGCGCCAAGCTGGCCGATGGCGGGAACGGTTTCAGCAACGCCTATGGCGGCATCCCGTTCCCGATTCCGCAAAATGGCGTGGAAGCGCTGTGGAACCACATCGCCCGCTATCGCGGCACCTACATCGTGCGTCGCGCCTCGGAAGTGGCGGTGCAGCGCAATGGTTCCTACTCGCTGGTCACCTCGCAGCAGGAAGCGCTGTTCAAGTACTACCTGCAGAACGGCTCCTTCGCCGATCTGAACAACATCATGTTCTACTACCTGTCGTTCACCACCAGTCCGGCGCGTCTGGCCGGTGGTGCGACCCTGGTTCACGAGACCCTGGATCAGGTCAAGGAACCGCGTCAGGCCTGGGGTTACAACGCCGGCCAGCGTCGCGTGCGTCGTGCACCTAATCTGGCCTACGACACGCCGATCGCTGCCGCAGACGGTCTGCGTACTGCCGATGACACCGACATGTTCAACGGTGCTCCGGATCGCTATGACTGGAAACTGGTGGGCAAGAAGGAAATCTACATCCCGTACAACAACTACAAGGTCACCAGCCCTGAGGTTAAGTACAAGGATCTGCTGCAGGTCGGTCACCTGAACCCTGCGCTGACCCGTAACGAGCTGCATCGCGTATGGGTCGTCGAGGGTACGCTGAAGTCCGGCGCCCGCCATATCTATTCCAAGCGTACCCTGTTCCTCGACGAGGACAGCTGGCAGGCTGCGGTAGTGGATCAGTACGACGGCCGTGGTGAGCTGTGGCGCGTTTCCATCGCCTACCTGAAGAACTACTACGACCTGCCGACCACCTGGTCTGCGCTCGATGTGTTCCACGATCTGCAGGCGCGTCGTTACCACGTGCAGAACCTGGACAACGAAGAGAGCAACACCATCGACTTCACCCAGGCGGTTCCGGACGACGGTTATTTCAAACCGGCTGCCCTGCGTCGCCGCGGCACTCGATAATAATCGTGTAGCCTCAAATGAAGGCCGCTACAGTTGTAGCGGCCTTTTCGTATCAGTATGGCGAATAGGCTTCTATAACGCGGGTTCTGCCTTAACAAAACATAACGTCTCGCCGATTGTCAGGCCTTTCCGAAGCTCGCTAGGATGGGCAGCCTGCTAATCAGCAGTACCGCCTATAACAAGAAAGGGGGAAGGTATATGAGTGAGCCCGTCATGCGGCGCACCCGGTCCGGTCTGGCGCCCAGTTCGGCGCGCAAATCGGCGCTCCGTGTCCATTCGCCGCTGGCTAAAGCGCTCTCGCTATGCAGTGTGCTTTCCATTCTGGCTTTTGCTGCCGCACCCTTGCAGGCCGAGACTTCGGCTGCGGCTGACGCCGGTTACGCGATCGAGTCACCCAAGGCTGTGCACAGCCTGCTGCTCGATATCGTCAATACCGGTGAGCGCCTGGTTGCCGTTGGCAACCGTGGTCACATTCTCTATTCCAACGATCAGGGACAAAGCTGGCAGCAGGCCAAGGTGCCAACGCGGCAGATGCTGACCTCCCTGTTCTTCGTCGATGCCCAGCATGGCTGGGTGGTCGGTCACGATGCGCAGATTCTCGCAACGGCCGATGGCGGCCTGACCTGGACCAAGCAGTTCGAAGATCTCGAGCGCGAAGCGCCGCTGCTGGATATCTGGTTCAAGGATCTGCAAACCGGTTATGCCGTAGGGGCCTACGGCGCGCTGCTGGAAACCCTGGACGGCGGCGAGACTTGGGACGACATTAGCGATCGTCTCGACAATGAAGATGCCTATCACCTCAACTCGATCGCTGCGGTAAAGGACAGCGGTCTGTTCATCGTTGGCGAGATGGGGGCCATGTTCCGATCCGCTGATTGGGGTGAAACCTGGGAGACGATCGAGGACGCGCCCTATGAAGGCTCGCTGTTTGGCGTGACCGGTACCGATCAGAGCGGTGTGCTGCTGGCCTACGGGCTGCGCGGGCACCTGTTCCGCTCGACGGATTTCGGCGACAGCTGGCAGCAGGTCCGCCTGGAGACGGCGGGCAACGGCCCGTTGGAGTTCGGTCTGGCGGGGGGCTCCCTGCTCGATGATGGCTCCGTGGTGATCGTCGGTCACGGCGGCACGGTGCTGCGAAGCGGGGACGGCGGGCGCAGTTTCGGCTTGTTCAATCGTCCGGATCGTCAGTCCCTGTCGGCAGTGGCCGCAGGCGACGAGGGCCAACTGGTTCTGGTGGGGCAGGGCGGCGTTCGCCTGGCCACCTCGACTGGCGCCAAGCCGACAGCACAATAATAAGGGGTAGTCATCGATGTCCGTTCATCACCAGGACAAGGCGAGCTTTCTCGAGCGCCTGATTTTCAACAACCGTCCAGCAGTCATCCTGTTATGTCTGCTGACCACCATCTTCCTGCTCTACCAGGCTACCCAGGTACGGCCCTCGACCAGTTTCGAGAAGATGATTCCGCTGTCGCATCCATTCATCGAGAAGATGATGGAGCACCGCAACGACCTGGCCAACCTCGGCAACACCGTACGTATTTCGGTGGAAGCCACTGAAGGCGACATCTTCAGCAAGGACTACATGGAGACGCTGCGGCAGATCCATGACGAGGTGTTCTACATCAATGGGGTCGACCGCTCCAACCTGAAGTCGCTGTGGAGCCCCAGCGTGCGCTGGACCGAGGTGACCGAGGAAGGCTTCGCGGGCGGCGAAGTGATCCCGCAGACCTACGACGGCAGCCCACAGAGTCTTGAAGAGTTGCGCAGCAACGTGCTCAAGTCCGGGCAGATCGGCCGCCTGGTGGCGAACAACTTCAAGTCCAGCATCATCGACGTGCCGCTGCTCGAGTCCTACCCGGATCCGAACGACCAGGGCACCCTGATCAAGCTGGATTACCAGAAGTTCTCCCATGAGCTGGAAGAGAAGATCCGCGACAAGTACCAGCAGCAGAACCCCAACGTGCAGATCCATATCGTTGGCTTCGCCAAGAAGGTTGGTGATCTGATCGATGGTCTGATCATGGTGGTGGGCTTCTTCGCCATCGTGCTGTTGATCACCTTCGTCCTGCTGTACTGGTTCAGCTGGTGTATCCGCTCCACTATCGGCGTACTGGTGACCACGCTGATCGCTGTGGTCTGGCAGCTGGGTCTGATGAATCTGGTGGGCTTCGGGCTCGATCCCTACTCGATGCTGGTGCCGTTCCTGATTTTCGCCATCGGGGTTTCCCACGGCGTACAGAAGATCAACGGTATCGCCCTGCAGTCCAGTGGCGCCGAGAACTCGCTGATGGCGGCGCGGCGCACCTTCCGTCAGCTGTTCCTGCCGGGGATGATCGCGATTCTGGCGGACGCTGTCGGTTTCATCGCGCTGCTGATCATCGACATCGGCGTGATCCACGAGCTGGCGATCGGCGCCTCCATTGGTGTCGCGGTGATCGTCTTCACCAACCTGATTCTGCTGCCGGTAGCGATCTCCTATCTGGGCATCAGCAAGCGCGCCATCGAGCGCAGCAAGCGTGACGAAGTCACCGAGAAGCCGATGTGGCGCCTGCTGGCCAAGGTCGCCCATCCCAACGTAGCGCCGTTCATGGTCGTGCTGGGTCTGCTGGCTGGTGTCAGCTGCTTCTTCTACCAGAAGGCCAACCTGCAGATCGGTGACCTCGATCAGGGGGCGCCGGAGCTTCGTCCGGATTCGCGCTACAACCTGGACAACGACTTCATCATCCAGAACTACTCGACCAGCTCCGACGTGCTGGTGGTCATGGTCAAGACCGAGGCCGAGGCCTGCTCGACCTATGAAACCCTGTCGGCGATGGACGAGCTGATGTGGAAGATGGAGAACACCCAGGGCGTGCAGTCGGCCATCTCCATGGTCACGGTGTCCAAGCAGCTGATCAAGGGCATGAACGAAGGCAACCTGAAGTGGGAAACCCTGTCCCGCAACCAGGACGTGCTGAACAACTCCATCGCCCGTGCCGACGGCCTGTACAACGGCGACTGCTCGCTGGCTCCGGTGCTGCTGTTCCTCGAGGACCACAAGGCAGAGACCCTCAAGCGCACTGTTGCTGCGGTTCAGGAGTTCGCCGACGAGCACAACCGGGACGGTCTGGAGTTCCTCCTGGCCGCCGGTAACGCGGGTATCGAGGCTGCCACCAACGAGGTGATCTCCACTTCCGAGCTGCTCATGCTGTCGCTGGTGTACCTGTGGGTGGCGGTGATGTGCCTGATCACCTTCCGTTCGATTCCGGCGATGATCTGCATCGTGCTGCCGCTGATCCTCACCTCGATCCTCGGCAACGCGCTGATGGCCTCGCTCGGCATCGGCATGAAGGTTGCGACCCTGCCGGTGATCGCCCTTGGCGTAGGTATCGGTGTCGACTACGGCATCTACATCTATAGCCGCCTGGAGAGTTTCCTGCGTGCGGGTCTGCCGTTGCAGGAAGCCTACTACCAGACGCTCAAGTCGACCGGCAAGGCGGTGCTGTTCACCGGTCTGTGCCTGGCCATCGGCGTGGCGACCTGGATGTTCTCGGCCATCAAGTTCCAGGCCGACATGGGCCTGATGCTGACCTTCATGTTCATCGTCAATATGTTCGGTGCCATGCTCCTGCTGCCGGCCCTGGCGCGCTTCCTGATCAAGCCTGAGAAGCTGGTGGGTAAGAAGGGGGGATCGCTGCTGGCACACTGAGACAGGTAGTGCTTGACGAAAAACCGCGGCCCCTGGGCCGCGGTTTTTTCGTTATGGGCTCCGATGGAGTGGGGATGCGCGGTGTGCTTGTACTTGAAGCATGTGTGCGTTTGCGTAGGGCGCGCCGCGCGCACCGCCGATTGCGGTTCTGGATGCGATGCACGCACAGGTCGTAGCCAGGAGAAATTGCCCGTCAGGGGACAGGGCAGATCCTATGCGTCGGAGCTGGTACGCGGGGCGCACCCTACAAAGTGCGGCGGCTATCGACAGCAGGGCGCGCCAGGCGTACCGCGGATATTGCAGTCAGCGTGGATAGAGCGGCGGCAATGCGCTGCTTTCCTGCGCCACCGCGCTGGGCTCCTGGCTGGCGGGCAGGTTGCGGATTGCCTTCCACAGCTCCTCGCCTTGCCATTGCTGGCCTGTCTCGCTGTACAGCGCGCCATTGAGGCCGTCGAGTGCGTCCGACAGCGGGACGTAGCGCGCAGCCATATCGGCGAGCGTTTCCGGCTGTTGCCGTGCCCAGGCATCCAGAGCGTGGCGGGTTGCCTGTGCATCGCCGGCCTGACAGGTGCGTTTGAGGTCATCGAGCAGTGTGCGCGGGCTCGGGCCAGCCTGTGCCGTGCGCTGAATCGCCGGTTGCCGACGGGCATGCCACCACAGTCCGAAGCCGAGCAGAGTGGTCAGGCTCAGCAGCGCGCAGGCCAATTGCCAGGGCCACAGCTGCGGCCCCTCGATCACCTGAGTCGTCACCATCGGCGTGTTGGGTTGTTCGTCATTCTGTAATTGCGGGTTCTCGGCAACCTGCAGGGTGCGGGCGGAGAGGGTGGTGCGCTCCAGCGTGTCGGTCTGGGTGTTCCACCACACTACCTCCAGCGGTGGCAGGTCGAAGCTGCCGGCGCGATTGGGTACCAGCGCTTCGCGCTCTTCACGGGTACCGATGATGCCGTTCTCGCTTTTCTGGTCGTTCATCTGCGGCTGATCCGGGTAACGACGCAGACCTTCGACCTGAGTCGCCGGCAACGGCGGCAACTGGGCGCTGGAAAGGCCGTCAACCTTGAGGATCAGGCGCCGGGTCAGCGAGTCGCCGACCTGGCTCCGTTCCGGTTGCGGGTTCCAGGTTTCCGCCAGGCCCAGAGCGCGTGCCGGCAGCCAGGGTACGTCAGCCGGGTAGTCGGCCGGTTTGGGTTTGACCTGCAGGGGAATGTCCGGCGACTTGACCTGGGTGACCTTGCCGGTACGCGGTCCGAAGGGCAGGAAATCGTTGTTGCGCGAGCGGTCGACCAGGGTGGCACTGAAGGTCTGTCCGGGAATCACCAGTTGGCCGCTGCGTTGCGGATAGATGGCGTATTGCAGCTCGATTACGCCGTGCAGCACTCCGCCGATGCTTTTCTCGTAGGTGCGTGGTTCGCCCAGCTGTTCGGCCCGTGCATTCTCTATGCGCAGCGGCGTCAGGTTGCTGTCGTCATACATGGACACCGAGTGGTAGATGCGCAGGGTCAGCACGGCCTGGGCCTGCACGTATACGCTTTCCTGATCGAGGCCGGCGTCGATGAACACGGGGGCCAGCTTGTCGGTGTTGCCGGTGTTGACCGCTTCCTCGACGATCAAGGTGATTGGCAGGGTTTCTGCGTCCTCCAGCCGGATCGCCGGAATGATCACTTCGCCACTGCGGCGTGGCTGCAGCGTGAGGATCCAGCGGGTGCTGGCGCGTGGCGTGTCACCAATGCTGCTGAGGCGATTGACCTGACGGCTGCCGAGAATCTCGAAGTCCTTTTCCAGCGGGCTCAGATCCGGGCGGCCGAAGCGGGTCGGGTCGGTGGACTCCAGGGTCAGCACCACGGTCTCGCCTTCGCTCAGGCGGGTACGGTCGACACTGGCGAAAAAGGCTTCGGCACAGGCCTGCCCGGCGAGCACTAGAAGGAGCAGGAAGAGCAGAGGCTTCATCGGTTCGAGTCCTGACGCTGTTGCTGTTCATACCAGAATTTACGCCGCAGCAGCTCGGCCGGATCGTCCGGGATCTGCCGCAGCCATTGTTCCAGCGCTTGTCGACGTTCGGCCGCAGTGCCCAGGTCGGCTTCCGTGCGGGGCCGCTCGACCGGCTCGGCTTCGTCCGGCGTTTGCTCGCTTGTGTCGGGCTGGGCGTTGTCTTCGCCTGCACCATTCGCGCTGCCTGGCGTCTCGCTGTCGTCGCCGTTCTCTGCCGTGTTGCCCGGTTGGGCTGGTTGCGCGGCATTATCTTCGGAGGGCTGGCCGGCCGACGATTCGTTCGCCTCCGGCTGCTCGTTGGCGGTGGGCTGCTGTTCGTCCGTATCGTCATCGGCAGACTGCTGCTGATTCTCGCGTTGGCGCAGGGCTTCTTCCACCAGAGCCTTGTTGTGCTGCGCGGCAGCCAGCTCCGGCTGGCGCTCCAGAGCCTGTTCGTAGGCGTCGAGCGCTGCCTCCAGTTCGCCGGCCTTGGCCAGGGCGTTGCCGCGATTGTAGTGGTCGGCGGCGCTGTCGCCCCTGGCAAAGCGTTCTGCCGCAGCGGAATAGTCCGCGGCCTCGTAGAGTGCCTTGCCTTGCCACTGCGGATTGACGAAGTGCCGCGCAGCCTCGTCCGGGCGTTGGGCTTGCAGCAGACGCTGGCCCTGTTGATCGGGGCGCAGCCAGAGTTCGTCGAACTCGAAGGCCAGGCTGCTTTGCGGCGGCAGCATCAGCAACAGTGGCAGGCAGAACAGCCAGCCGCGGCGTCCGGCGCAGGCGGCCAGCAACAGCAGCGGCAGCAACAGCCAGTAGCCCTGATCGATACGGCTGTCGAGCTGTGTCGGCTCGCCGGCAGCGCGCATGGTCTGCGGACTGTCGAGCAGGCCCAGGCTGCGCAGGTCTTCGTCATCCAGACGAATCGCAGCGTAACGGCCATCGTGGGCCTCGGCGGTTTCCCGCAGGCTGCGTGCATCGAGGCGTGGAATAAGGATGGCGCCGCGCGAGTCCTTGAGGAAGCTGCCGTCCTCCTGCGCCACCGGTGCGCCTTCACGGCTGCCGACGCCAAGCACCAGCAGCGGTACCGGGTGTTTCTTCAGCGCTTGCTGGATGCCGCCGCGTTCCGTTTCATCGAGGGTGCTGGTGATCAGCAACAGACGACCCTGACCCAGTTGCGCCTGCTCAAGCAGTTGCAGCGCACGTGTCACGGCCAGATCGGCGCGCCGCCCCGGTTCCGGCATCAGCGAAGGCTTCAGCGCTTCGAGCAGGTTGCGGCTGGTGGCCAGATCATCGGACAGCGGCACCAGGCTGTGCGCACTGCCGGCGTAGACGATGATCGCCGTCTGCGCATCGCGACGGGCCTCGAGCAGATCGAGCAGTTTGCGCCGGGTCTGTTCCAGGCGGTTGGGACGGCCATCTGTGGCGAGCATCTGTGGCGTCAGTTCGAGCAGAACCACCAGGGGATCGGCGGGCTTCTGGTTGCTCTGCTCGACACGCTGCCAGCTGGGGCCGAGCAGCGCCAGCACGGCCAGCAGCCAGGCCAGGCCGAGCGCCAGCCAGGGCAGCTTGCTGGAGCGTCCGCTGCCGCCCTTGAGCAGTACCTGATGGAATGCTGCCGGTAACAGCAGTTGCCAGCGCCCGCTCTGGCGCTCGCGGTGCCACAGGCGCCAGAGCAGCCAGGCCAGCACGGGCACGGCCAGCAACCACAAGGGGCGCAGCCATTCCGGCCAGAGCAGGCTCATGCCCGCCTCCTTGGCCGCTGCAGCAGGTCGGGCCAGAGTACCTGGCTGACCAGCAACAGCGAGCCCAGCAGCGCCAGCGCCAGCGGCCAGGCATAGAGCGCCAAGGCCGGGCGGGCGAGAGTGGGTTGCTGGGCGACCGGTTCGAGACGGTCGAGGGTCTTGCCGATCTGCTGCAGCTCGGTCTGATTGCGTGCGCGGAAGTATTCGCCGCCGGTGGTGTCGCTGATGCTGCGCAGGCTGGTTTCGTCCAGCTCCAGCGCGCTGAAACCGAAGCTGCCGAACGCGCCGCTTTGCCGCGGTTCAGCGCCGATACCGATGGTGTAGATACGTACGCCTTCGTCGGCGGCCAGTTGTGCGGCAACCAGCGGATCGATTTCGCCGCCGTTGTTCGCCCCGTCGGTGATCAGTACCAGCACGCGGCTCTGGGCCGGACGCTGACGCAGGCGCTTGACCGCCAGGCCGATTGCATCGCCGATGGCGGTGTTCTTGCCGGCGATGCCGATCAGCGCCTCGTCCAGCCAGGTGCGCACCGTGTGGCGGTCGAAGGTCAGCGGCGCCTGCAGGTAGGCCTGACTGCCGAACAGGATCAGGCCGACGCGATCACCACGGCGGCCTTCGATGAAATCGCCGAGCAGGCGCTTGACCAGTTCCAGGCGGCTGATTGGCTCGTCATTCCACTGCATGTCGGCGTAATCCATGGAGCCGGAGATATCCACGGCAAGCAGCAGATCACGGCCGCTGGCCGGCAGCGGCAAGGGCTCACCGACCCATTGAGGCCGTGCGGCGGCGCACAACAGCAAACACCAGAGCAGCACCAGCGGCGCCTGCTGGCGCCAACTGGGCAGGGCCGCACGAGCGCGGCGGCCACTCAGCGCTTGCAGCTCGTCCATGAAACCGACCCGCAGCGCGGCATCGCCACTGTCGGCCGGCGGCAGCAGCAGATGCAGCAGCCAGGGCAGCGGCGCGAGCAGAAAGACCCAGGGCCAGGCGAACTCAAACATGCTTGCGAATCCAGATGGCGACGGCCTGATCGAGTTCGTCGATGGCCTTGTCGCTCAGGGTGCACTGCGGCCTGTAACTGCCATCGACCAGGATCATCCAGCGGGTCAGGCCTGCCGCCGGGCAGCGGTTGTCGAGAAATGCCAGCCAGGCGCGGCTGCTCAGGGTGTGGCTGGCACTGTCCGGATAGCGCTCGCGGCACAGGCGTTTGAGCAGGGCATTGAGCTGCTGCAGCCAGGGGCCGGCGGGAGCGCCGTCGTAGGGTTTGTTCAGGCGTGCCAGTTCTTCGAGCGCGGCCTGGCGCAGCGGTTCGAGAGCCTGTTGTGCCGCTGCCCTGGGGGAACGCCGCCGCCAGCTGCGCAGCAAACGCCAGAGACCCCAGCCCAGCAGTGGCAGCAGCACAGCCAGCAACCACCAGCCCGGCGCCGGCGGCCACCAGGGCACCGGCGGTGGGTCGATCAGCGGCAACAACTGGTCGATGGGGTTCATAGAGATTTTCTCGGATGCAGGGCGCTGAGCTGTTCCTGCAATTGCTCGACCAGTTCGAACTGCGTGCTCAGCGGCAGCAGCGGAACGCCGAGCTTCTGTGCAAGGCGCTGCCAGCGTGTCTCGCGGGCCTGCGCCTGGGCACGATAAGCCTGGCGCAGGTCGCCATTATGGCTGTCGAGCTCCAGCTGCGCGCCATTCTGCGTGAAACGCAGCAGGCCTGCCGCCGGCAGGGCGTGGTCGAGCGGGTCGGACAGCGGCAACAGCAGCAGATCGCTGTGGCGCGCGAGCAGGGTCAGTTGCTGTTCGGCGTTATCGCTGAGGGCGCGTTCATCGCAGAGCACGATTACCAAACTGCCCGGGCGCAGCACCTCGCGAGCGCGGCGCAGGGCCAGGCCGAAGTTGTCACGGCTGGTGTTGGCCCGGCTTTCCGGGCCGAGCGCCTGGTTGGCACGGGCCAGCAGGTTGAGCAGTTGCAGCAGGCTCTGCTTGCTGCGCCGGGGTTTGACTTCGTGCTGATCGTTGTCGGCGAATACCAGGCCGCCGATGCGGTCGTTGTGACCCAGAGCGGCCCAGCCGATCAGTGCTGCGGCGCGGGCGGCGAGCACCGACTTGAAGCACAGGCCGGAGCCGAAGAACAGGCGCTGGCTCTGTTCGCTGACGATGAAGATGGGGCGCTCGCGCTCCTCATGGAACAGCTTGGTGTGGGGCTCCTGGGTCCGTGCGGTGACGCGCCAGTCGATGGTGCGCACATCGTCACCCGGCTGGTACACGCGCACCTGGTCGAAATCCACGCCACGGCCGCGCAGCCTGGAGCGATGCAGCCCCGTCAGCGGGCTGCGCCGGGCCGGCGTGGAGAACAACGGCACTTCATGCACCATGTGGCGCATCTCGATCAGCTCGCCGAGAGCGATATGGATGCCGGGGTGGCTGGTCAGGGTCTGCATGGGGGCTTCAGCCCGTAGCCTGGATGCAGGCCGGGGAAGACACGCAATCGGTCCCGGATCGTATCCGGGCTACGCAAGACAAGCGCGGGGCGCGCGGCTGCATCAGGCCACCGCCACCACGTCGAGGATGCGCTGGATCACGCGGTCCTGATCGACGCCCGAGGCTTCGGCCTCGAAGGACAGGATGATGCGATGACGCAGTACGTCGAACAGCACCGCCTGGATATCCTCCGGACTCACGAAGTCGCGCCCGGCCAGCCAGGCATGAGCGCGTGCGCAGCGGTCCAGGGCGATGGAGCCGCGCGGGCTGGCGCCATAGGCGATCCAGTCGGCCAGCTCGGCATCGAACTTGGCTGGTGTGCGGCTGGCCATCACCAGTTGCACCAGGTACTCCTCAACGGCATCGGCCATGTACAGGCCGAGAATTTCCTTGCGCGCGGCGAATACCGCCTGCTGGCTGACCCGGTGTTCGGGCTTGGCCTCGCCATTGAGTGCATCGCCGCGTGCCTGAGCGAGGATCTTGCGTTCCACCGCTGCGTCGGGAAAACCGATCTTCACGTGCATCAGGAAGCGATCGAGCTGCGCTTCGGGCAGCGGGTAGGTGCCTTCCTGCTCGATCGGGTTCTGCGTGGCCATGACCAGAAACAGCGGCGACAGGTCGTAGGTCGAGCGGCCTACCGAAACCTGGCGTTCGGCCATGGCTTCGAGCAGAGCCGACTGTACCTTGGCTGGTGCGCGGTTGATCTCGTCGGCCAGTACCAGGTTGTGGAAGATCGGCCCCTGCTGGAACACGAAGCTGCCGGTTTCCGGGCGATAGATCTCGGTGCCGGTGATGTCCGCAGGCAGCAGGTCTGGGGTGAACTGGATGCGATGGAACTCGCCTTCGATGCCTTCGGCCAGCTCCTTGATCGCCTTGGTCTTGGCCAGACCGGGAGCGCCTTCGACCAGCAGGTGGCCGTCGGCGAGCAGGGCGATCAGCAGGCGCTCGATCAGCTTGTCCTGGCCGAGAATCTGGGTGGAGAGAAATTGGCGTAACGCGACCAGCGCTTCACGGTGTTCCATCGTCGGGCTCTTCTGGCGGATGAGCGGGCGTTCAAAGCTCGCGTGCAGACCGCCGACTTTAATGCATTTGCCGCTTCAGCCGCTATCGGCGGCGCTGTTCGCGAACAGTCCGGCAACAGAAATGCGAGCTATGTCGCCCGTGCCGCAATGCCCCGCCATTGATGACGAGGCAGTTGGTTTTCTTGCCCCCGGCGCGGCGTTACTGCCATTGCCCGAGTAGCTGACGCTGGGCAAGCAGAGCGCTTTCCTGAGTGGTGGGCGTCAGGTACAGCGCCTGGCCGGGCAGGCATTGCGCCAGCCGTGCCACGGCCTGTGGCGTCAGCGCGCCCAGGCGCGGGTAGCCGCCGATTGTCTGGCGGTCGTTGAGCAGAATGATCGGCTGGCCGTCTGGCGGCACCTGAACCGCGCCCAGCGGAATGCCCTCGGAGATCATCGAGCCACGCTGACATTGCAGCTGCGGACCGTTGAGGCGGATGCCCATGCGGTCGGCGCGCTGGTCGATCAGCCATTCGCTGTTGAAGGCATCGAACAGGCTCTGTCCGCGAAAGTCGCCAATCTGCGCGCCTAGTACCAGCTGCAGGCGAGGCGTGCTGCGGTACTCGGGAATGCATTCGGCGGGTATCTGCCGTGTTGCGCTGGCGGCAGAGGTCCAGTCCAGCGAGTCGTCGACGGCGATGGCGCGACCATCGCCATGCAGACCACCGAGGCCTTCGCGCAGCATGCTGGCGCAACTGCCGAGTACCTGCGGCGCCTGGAACCCACCCGGCGCCGCCAGGTAGGCTCGCGCGCCCTGGCGCGGCTGGGCGAAGCTTAGCCGCTGGCCTTTACGCACTTCGAAGCTGCGCCAGGGGGCCAGCGTCTGGTCATCCAGGCGGGCGCCAAGGTCGGCGCCGGTCAGGGCCAGGGTCGCGTCGCGGCGGCATTCGAATTCGGCGTTGCCCAGGGCGATCTCGACCACGGCGGAGGTGAGCGGGTTGCCCAGCAGCCAGTTGGCCCAACGATGGGCGACCCAGTCCAGGGCGCCGCACTGGGTCACGCCAAGGTGACGCACGCCGAAACGGCCGCCGTCCTGCAGCTGAATGAAGGGGCTGCTGCGCAATACCCGCAGGCCGCCGTCGATAGCGCTCATTGGCTGCCCTCCAGAGGGCTGTCGTCACCACCCAGGCGGATGAATTCGGCACGTTCGATGGGCACGAAACGTACCCGGTCACCGGGCTGCAGCAGGCTGTAACCCTCGATATCACCACCGAACAGGCGAACCGGGGTGCGCCCGATCAGGTTCCAGCCGCCGGGCGAAACCACCGGGTAGGCAGCCGTCTGCCGTTCGGCGATACCGACGCTGCCGGCCGCGATGCGCTTGCGCGGCGTGCTCAGGCGCGGTGCGGCGAGGATTTCCTCGACCAGGCCCATGAAGGCGAAGCCGGGGGCGAAACCCAGCGCGAATACCTGATAGGCATGGCCGCTATGCCGGGCGATAACCTCGGCCTCGCTCAGCCCGCTGCGCTGCGCCAGCAGTTGCAGCTCGGGCCCGACGCTGCGGTCGTACCAGGTGGGCAACTGGTGCTCGCGACCACCCTGCAGATCGGCAGGCTGCAAGCCATCGAGCGCCTCGGCGACCTTTGCCCGCGCCTGAGCGCCATCGAGCTGGCACAGGTCGTAGTGCAGCAGCAGCGTGGTGTAGGAGGGCACCAGATCCAGCAGTGCACTGCCGAATGCCTCCTGCAGACGTGCGCGCGCCGCCAGCATCCACGGCATGTTGGCTTCATCGATATGGTCGAACAGACGCAGTATCAGGCTGTCGATCCCGGCAACTTCCAGCCGGACATTGGGCCTCTTCATGCCAGTGCCAGCCCGTCGAAGGCCTGTCGAATACGTTGTACTGCCGCGACCGAACTGGCGTTGTCGCCATGCACGCACAGAGTCTGCGCGTTCAGATGCAGCGCGCTGCCGTCGCTTGCCTGCAGCGCCTCGCCACGCGCAAGAGTGACCGCCTGGCTGACGATCACCTCGCTGTCGTGATGCACGGCGCCCGGCAGACTGCGGCTGACCAGGAAACCTTCGGAATCGTAGGCACGGTCGGCGAACGCTTCGAACCACAGGGTAAGGCCGAATTCATCGCCCATCGCCTGCGCCGCGCTGTTGTCGCGAGTGCACATCAGCATCAGCGGAAGGTGGTGGTTGTACTTGGCTACGGCACTCATCACCGCGCGCAGGGTAGCGGGTTTGCGCATCATGTCCTGATAAAGCGCGCCATGCGGCTTGACGTAGCTGACGTGGGTGCCTTGGCTACGGCAGATTCCTTCCAGCGCACCGATCTGGTAGAGCATCAGGTCTTCGATTTCCTGCGGAGTGCAATCCATAGAGCGGCGGCCGAAGCCGACCAGGTCCTGATAGGCGGTATGTGCGCCGATGCGCACGTCGTGGGCCACGGCCAGGGCCACAGTCTTGCGCATCACGCTGGGGTCCGAGGCATGAAAGCCGCAGGCGATGTTGGCGCAGTCGATATAGGGCATGACCTCGGCGTCCAGGCCCATGGTCCAGGCGCCGAAGCTTTCACCGATGTCGCAATTCAAAAGCAGGCTGTTCAAGTGAGCATCCTAATCATGACGTGCATGGATGTGGTCGGACAGCTTTGAGCTGTTCTGGGAATGGCTTCATTCTTCCGGCGCTGGCCGGAGGCGTCCAACTAATAAATACAGCCGCTGGAGATAGGAAAAGCTGATGGTGGCCGGCATCGGATTTTCCTATCACCAGGCGCCGGTTTTTCCCGTTGGACAGTAGCCGCTGACGGGCTCGACAGTGAGTTGGGTGAACGCTCCCTGACGCCATTCTGGCGTACCCCCGGTGTGTCCCGCACCGGGGGCTTTTGCGTTCCTTTCGAGTCGCCTCGGTACTTGCTTACCAGTCCACGGGGGTATCCCAATGAAGACCGTACCTTGCCTGTCTGCGTTCTGCGCCTTGCTCGTCGTTGTACCCATGGCTCTGCCCGTGCACGGCAGCGAACGCTGGTCGATGTCGGTGGAGCAGCCCGCCGGCAATTTCATCAGCCGCGTGGCTGTGGATTTTGCCAGGAATGTTCGCCAGGCCACCAACGGTCAGTTGAACATTCGTGTTCACCCCAATTCCACCTTGTATCCACGCTTGGAAGTGAAGGCGGCGGTAAGCCGTGGTGATATTCAGATCGGCGATGTGTTCATGTCTGCGCTGGGCAATGAAGACCCGATCTACGAGCTGGACAGCCTGCCGTTTCTCGCCACTGATTATGAGCAGGCACGCCAGCTCTGGGCTGCGAGCCGAGCTGCCGTAGAGCGACGCCTGCTGGCCGATGGTGTACGCCTGGTTTACGCCGTGCCATGGCCTGCGCAGAGCCTGTTCAGCAATCGCCCGCTGCGGGCTGTCGAGGATGTCCGCGACCTGCGCTTTCGCAGTTACAATCCGACCATCTCTCGTCTGGCTCACTTGCTCCATGCTCAGCCCACGATCATCAATACCGAGGATGTGCCGCAGGCTTTTCGTGAGGGGCAGGTAGACATCATGCTCACCTCCAGCGCGACCGGCATGGACCTGCGCGCATGGGACTTCGTCTCGCACTTCTACGACGTTCGTGCCTTCATTCCGAAGAACATCGTTATCGTCAACGAGCGTGCCTTCCAGCGCCTACCCGAAGCTCAGCGCCATGCGCTGATGCATGCCGGCGAGCGCGCCGAACGGGCTGGTTGGGAGTTGTCCTGGGCCTTGACTGGCTACCAGACGCGAATGCTCGCCAGGCGTGGTGTTACTGTCGTGCAGGACATCAATCCGCGACTGCGCCGGGAGCTGACCGACGTCGGTCAGCAGATCACCGAGGAGTGGTTGGCGCGTGCCGGCAAGGAGCATGCGCAGATCATCGAGACGTATCTCGACGGGCAGTCACGTTAGCCTGCCAGCAAGAGTGCCCGGTCGGGGGTATGCCGAACGGGCACTCGCTTTATTCAAGCCAGGCGGAACTGGCTGGCGCTGCGCCCCAGTGCATCGACCTGGGACGACAGCCCCTCGGTGTGATCGCCCAGCGTATGACGCAGGTCCTTGCTCTGCCCGGTATGCACGTGGATGGTTTCCATCTTGTCGGCGATGTCCTCGGTGGTGGTGGAGACTTCCTCGATGGCGACCACGACCTGATTCATTTCGCCGGTCAGCCGCTCCATCGCCGAGGTGATGGAGGTGATCGCATCCGCCACCTGAGCCGCATGCCGTTCGCTGTCTGCCGCGAGATTCAGGCCGTTGCTCATCAGCTGATGCATGTGTCGGGTCTGTTGCTGGAATTCACTGACGATGGCGCTGATGTCGGTAGTTGCCGCGACCGTCTTCTGTGCCAGGGAGCGTACCTCATCGGCTACCACCGAGAACCCGCGACCGGCTTCCCCGGCACGGGCCGCCTCGATGGCCGCGTTGAGCGCGAGCAGGTTGGTTTGATCGGCGAGGCTGTTGATCACGTCGACGATGCCGCTGACCCGGGTGCTGCTCTGGCCGAGTGCGTCGACCTGGCTGTGGGTGTCCTGAATCAGCTGCGCCAGGCGGCTCATGCTGTCGACGCTGGCGGCTATCACCTCGCCGCCGTTGCGTGCGGCATCGTAGGCACTGGTGGTGGCGCTGCCGACTTCGGCCGTACGTTGCGCCATGTCGTTGAGGGTGGCGCTGATCTGATGCGAGGCCGAGGCGGCCTGCTCGGTCTGCATTTCCACCTGGGTGCTGTTGTCGCCCAGCTGGCGCATGGCATCGCCCAGGTGGTTGTGCAGGCGGCTCAGCTCGGCGTTGGCACGTACCACTTCGGCGACGATACCGCCGATGCCCTGAATCATGCGGTTGGCCGAATCGGCCAACTGGTTGAACTCGTCGTTGGTATTGCGGCCCACGGGCAACTTGCCGGTGAGATCGCCGGAGGCGACCTTGCTGAGCAACTGAATGACGTTGCGCAGGCGTGTGACCAGGGTGCGCGAGGCTTGCAGCAGGGTGAAGCAGAGCAGGGCGGCGACGGCGAGGAAACTCAGCCCCATCATCCACAGCGCCGACAGGCGCGCCTGTTCCGCCTCCTGGGTGCGGCGCAGCAACAGGCCACTTTGCAGCGCCTGCGCCTGCTCATCGATACGCGTCTGCAGTTGTTCGCCCAGCTGGCGCAGGCGCTGATTGGTCGCGTTGATGCGTTCGATGTTGCCGTTGGCATCGGCGAAGGCCTGGGCGAAGCCCTGTACGTTCTTGCCGATCGGCGTGTCCTGCCATTCCAGGTCTGTAATCTGCTCCTGCAGCTTGTCGATAGCCGTCAGGGTCATCTGGGCGAACGCCGGATCGAAGGTCGATAGATAGTCACGCTGACTGCTCAGGGCACCGGCGATGAAGGGTTTGATCAAGTCGAAGCTGATCGCTTCCAGTGCCTTGCCTTTCTCGCTCAGCGTCTTGCGCTGGCCCTCGAATGGCGTCAGCCCCAGCGCCTGATTGAGATTCAGCCACTGGCGTTGCTGGGCCAGTTCTTCAAGCAGCACTGTCTGAATCTGCTGGGCGTGCTGCAGGGTGACGTCGTCTCCCAGTGCCTGGGCTTGTGTCAACAGTTGTCCGACGAGTTCTTGCAGTTCACCGAGGCCGTTGTTGAACGCCTCCAGCCGATCAGGGGTGATCTGCTGGCGCGCGGCGTTCTGCCGCCACCAGTGGTTCATCAGCTCGGTACTGGCACCGGCATAGGCTGCCGCTTGTTCCCTTGCCTGTAATGCACTGCTGAGGCTGTGGCTGGCCCATAGAGAGGCCGCTGCCATGAGGATCAGACTGATCAGGGTGAGCGCGATAAGTGCGCGGAATTTTTGTTGCCAGGACAGTAAAAAGCTCACGATAACGCCTCGCCATCTTCTACGGGATGATTCTCAGGGATCGGCAAGTTGTCATACAACTTTAAGGAAAGTCTATGGCCAAAAGACACCTTTTACATTTGGCTTGAGGTTGAACTCGCTTTTGCCTTTCACCAAATACTAGCGAGGGGTAGGCAGGGCTCTGCGTCAGGCACCAGGCGCACTTCCGCATGCACCGCCTCGGTGCAGCCTTGAAAGAAAATGTCGCAGCGCCGCAAGCGACCCGCTCGGGCCCTCGTTAAGCTCGTTGGCCATGTGTGACCGGTCGGTCGCTTCCTTCACGCTGGTCCTCGTGCGACTTGCAGGTGTCATTGCCGTTTCATGGACTAACGTTGAACTAACACCCGGCGACAGCGATCCAGACCTCCTGTCGAACCACCAGCCAAATGGAGCAAAACCATGGCGTTCTTTACGGCGGCCAGCAAAGCCGACTTCCAGCACCAACTGCAAGCGGCCCTGGCACAGCACGTGAGTGAGCAGGCGCTGCCACAAGTAGCCCTTTTCGCCGAACAGTTCTTCGGCATCATCGCACTCGAAGAATTGACCCAGAGACGTCTGTCCGACCTGGTCGGCTGTACCCTGTCGGCCTGGCGCATGCTGGATCAGTTCGATCAGGCCAGGCCGCAGGTGCGTGCCTTCAACCCCGACTACGAGAAGCACGGCTGGCAGTCCACCCATACCGCGGTGGAAATCCTCCATGGCGATATTCCGTTCCTGGTCGATTCCGTGCGCATGGAGCTGAACCGCCACGGCTACAGCATCCACACCCTGCAAAACAGCGTATTCAGCGTACGCCGTGACCAGAATGGCCAGTTGCTGGAGATCCTGCCGCGCGGCACCCAGGGCGAGGGCGTGCTGCAAGAAGCGCTGATGTTCCTGGAGATCGACCGCTGCTCCAGCGCTGCCGAACTGAAAACCCTGGAGAAGGCCATTCACGAAGTCTTCGGCGACGTGCGCATGTGCGTCGCCGACTTCCAGCCGATGAAGGCCAAGGCGCGCGAGCTGCTGGCCTGGCTGGATCGCGCCAGGCTCAAGGTGGACAAGACCGAGCTGGACGAAATCAAGGTCTACCTGAACTGGCTGCTGGACAACCATTTCACCTTCCTCGGATACGAGGAGTTCACCGTCGCGCCGAGCGCCGATGGCGGCACCATGGTCTATGACGAAGCATCCCTGCTGGGTCTGTCCAAGCGCCTGCGCACCGGCTTGTCCGCCGAAGAACTGCATATCGAGCCGGAGGCGGTGGCCTACCTGCGCGAACCGCAGCTGCTGTCCTTCGCCAAGGCCGCAGTGCCGAGCCGGGTGCACCGTCCGGCCTACCCGGATTTCGTTTCCATCCGCGAGCTCGATGCCAAGGGCAACGTGGTCAAGGAATGCCGCTTCATGGGCCTGTACACCTCGGCGGTGTACGCGGAAAGCGTGTGGAACATCCCCTATATCCGCCGCAAGGTGGACGTGATCAAACAGCGTTCGGGCTTCGACAGCAGCGCCCACCTCGGCAAGGAACTGGCCCAGGTGCTGGAAGTGCTGCCGCGCGACGATCTGTTCCAGACGCCGGTGGACGACCTGTTCAACACCGCACTGGCCATCGTGCAGATCCAGGAGCGCAACAAGATCCGCGTGTTCCTGCGCCGCGATCCCTACGGGCGCTTCTGCTACTGCCTGGCCTACGTGCCGCGTGATGTCTATTCCACCGAAACCCGGATGAAGATCCAGCAGGTGCTGATGGAGCGCCTGCAGGCCACCGATTGCGAGTTCTGGACCTTCTTCTCCGAGTCGGTGCTGGCGCGGGTGCAGTTCATCCTGCGCGTCGATCCGAAGAACAAGACCCAGATCGACCCGGTGCGTCTGGAGAAGGAAGTCATCCAGGCCTGCCGTTCGTGGAAGGACGACTACGCCAGCCTGATGGTGGAAAGCCTCGGTGAAGCCCAGGGCACCAACGTGCTGGCCGAGTTCCCGGGCGGCTTCCCGGCCGGTTACCGCGAACGTTTCGCCCCGCATTCGGCAGTGGTGGACATGCAGCACCTGCTCAGTCTGAGCAACGACAAGCCGCTGGTGATGAGCTTCTACCAGCCGCTGGTACACGGCGATCAGCAACTGCATTGCAAGCTGTATCACGCCGACACGCCGCTACCGCTGTCCGACGTGCTGCCGATTCTGGAAAACCTCGGCCTGCGCGTGCTTGGCGAGTTCCCCTACAAGCTGCGCCGCGCCGATGGCCGCGAGTTCTGGATTCACGATTTCGCCTTCACCTACGCCGAAGGTCTGGATGTCGATATCCAGCAGCTCAACGACACCCTGCAGGATGCCTTCATCCATATCGTCGGCGGCGATGCCGAGAACGATGCGTTCAACCGCCTGGTGCTGACCGCCGCCATGCCCTGGCGCGACGTGGCGCTGCTGCGTGCCTACGCCCGTTATCTGAAGCAGATTCGCCTGGGCTTCGACCTCAGCTACATCGCCTCGACCCTGCTCAACCACGCCGATATCGCCAGGGAGCTGGTGCGTCTGTTCCGCACTCGCTTCTACCTCGCGCGCAAGCTCACCGCCGAGGATCTGGAGGACAAGCAGCAGAAGCTCGAACAGGCCATTCTGGCTGCACTGGACAACGTCGCGGTGCTCAACGAAGACCGCATCCTGCGTCGCTATCTGGACCTGATCAAGGCGACCCTGCGCACCAACTTCTTCCAGACCGATGCCAATGGCGCGGCCAAGCCCTATTTCAGCTTCAAGCTCAGCCCTCGCCTGATTCCGGACATTCCGCGACCGGTGCCGAAGTTCGAGATCTTCGTCTACAGCCCGCGTGTCGAAGGCGTGCACCTGCGCTTCGGTGACGTCGCCCGCGGCGGGTTGCGCTGGTCGGATCGCGAAGAGGACTTCCGTACCGAAGTGCTCGGCCTGGTCAAGGCGCAGCAGGTGAAGAACGCGGTGATCGTGCCGATGGGCGCCAAGGGCGGTTTCGTGCCGCGCAGGATGCCGGTCGGTGGCTCGCGTGACGAGGTGATGGCCGAGGGCATCGCCTGCTACCGCATCTTCATCAGCGGCCTGCTGGATATCACCGACAACCTCAAGGATGGCGAGGTGGTACCGCCGCAGAACGTGGTGCGCCATGATGCCGATGACCCCTATCTGGTGGTAGCGGCGGACAAGGGCACGGCGACCTTCTCCGACATTGCCAACGGCATCGCTGCCGAGTACGGTTTCTGGCTCGGCGACGCCTTTGCTTCCGGCGGCTCGGCTGGTTATGACCACAAGGGCATGGGCATTACCGCCAAGGGCGGCTGGGTCTCGGTGCAGCGTCATTTCCGCGAACGCGGCATCGACGTGCAGC